>NZ_JAGSOG010000510.1 GCF_018139695.1 Actinospica durhamensis
CCGTCAGCCCGGCCCGCGGCTCACCCGGCCGCTCGGACGGGTTGGTGCGCAGCAGGGCCCGCATCTGGTCCTGCCACGCGCTCTCCGACCCCTGGCCTGTCATACGGATCAGATTAGTGGCGCCCGGGGCCTGCTGCTCCCCCTCGCGGCGGAGGTGGAGCGGCCGAGCGCAATCTCTCGGCTTGGGATACGTGGATGAGCCTGCGTCCCGGAATACGCGTGTGGGGCGCCGCATCGACGCCCCACAGCTACGATCCTTCGCTCCCGCTCGGGAGTCTCCCGGTAGTCCTCTCCCGGCAGTCCTCTTTGTTCCGGTTCGCCTTAGCGGAAGACCCCGGTGTGCCCCAGCGAGTAGCGTCCCGGCTGCGGATAGACGCACAGCCCGTGCGGCCCGCTGCCCACCGGGATGCGCGCGATCAGGTGCCCGTCGTCCGTCGAGATCGCGTAGACCTCCGAGTCGTAGCGGCCGGAGATCCACAGCACCTTGCCGTCAGAGGAGACCCCGCCCATGTCCGGGCTGGCCTTGCCGGGGATCTTCCACTTCGTCTTCACCGAGTTCGTGGCGAAGTCGAACACGCTGATCGTGCCCTCGCCGCGGTTCGTGACGTACATGTACTGCGAGTCGCGGCTGACGTAGAGCCCGTGCGCGCCGAGCCCGGTGGGAATGAAGCCGGTGAGCTTGAAGTCGTCCCCGGTGAGCGTCCACAGGCCGTTGGTCGCCATGTCCGCGACGTACCAGGTGCTGCCGTCCGGCGCGATCTTCACGTCCTGCGGCATCGACCCGGTCTTGAGGTTGATCACGCCGAGCAGCGTGTGCTTGGTCGTGTCCACCTTGAGCAGCGTGCCGGAGAACTCGCAGGAGGCGATGAAGTAGCTGCCGTCCGGGGAGAAGTCCGCGTGGTTGACCCCTTCGCAGGGCACCTTCAGCGTCTGCTGCACCGCCATCGTGTGCGGGTCGCGGAAGACGATCTCCTTGTCCTGCTCGGCCATCACCACCGCGGACTTGCCGTCCGGCGTGAAGTAGAGGTTGTACGGGTCGTGCACCGCCACCGGCGCGCCGAACTGCCCGGTGGCCGGGTTGATCGGGGTGAGCGAGTTGCCGACGTCGTTGTTCACCCACAGGGTCTTGAGGTCCCAACTCGGCACCACGTGCTGCGGCTGCTCGCCGACCGGCACCGTGTGGATCACCTTGTAGGTCTTGGGGTCGATCACCGTGACGGTGTTGGACTCGCTGTTGGGCACGTAGATCAGCGAGGGGAAGTCGCGCACCACCGGCGAGAGCTCGTTCGGCCGGTCGTAGGCGTAAAGGTCCTTCGGGTCGTACTCGGGCATGCCCGAGATGGCGGCCGCCCGCATCTGCACCGCCGGCGGCGCGGCCGAGGCTCCCGTGGCGGCGGACCCGCCCGCCCCGCCGGACCCGAGCGAATTGAGGGCGTAGATCGCGGTCACGGTCGCTACGGCGCCCGCACCGAGGAAGATACGGCTATGTGAAGTGGTCTTCACCGGATACCTCTGCGTCTTGAGGGCCGAACTGTGGAGTCGAGGGCGGACGGGAAGTCGGTTCGGATTGGGTCGGTCTGGATCGGTCTTCGTCGGTCTGGTTCGGATCGGACGGATGGCCGGTCGGGGATTCGTCGGAAGCGGCTGTTCGTGGAAAGCGGCTCGATACCGTCAAGAGGGCACGATGCCGCCGGGTGGTGTGAGCGGGAACAGCTCCGAGGCCGTCACCGGGCGCAACCCGCGTTCTCGCAACCCGTCCAGGATCTGCGGCAGCGCCGCGACCGTGCCCGGGTGCCCCAGATGCATGGACACCACGTCCCCGCCGCGGATGCGCGAGAGCACGTTGCGCATGACGGCGTCGCTGCCGGGATCGCGGTAGTCCATCGGGTCGAGGTCGTAGGAGAGCAGGGTCGAGTACCCCGCCCGCAGCGCCGCCGCCCGCACCTCGGGCGTGGCATGCTGCCCCTGCGACTGCCGGAACCAGCGTCCCCGCGACCCGGTGAGCTTCTCGAGCCGCAGCGCGCACTGCTCGATCTCGTTGTAGGCGAGCGTCTCCGACATGCGGTCGATCGCGAGGTGATGCTCGGTGTGGTTGCCGAGCTCATGCCCGCCGTGCAGCACCCGCTGAGCCATCTGCGGATACCGCCCGAGCCAGCGCCCCACGGCCATGACCGTCACCCGAGCCCCATGCTTCTCCGCCGCAGTGAGCAGCGCATTGGCCAGAGCGGGCGTCCCGTCCCCGTGAAACGTCAACGCCACCGCGTCGGTCACCCCAGAAGCCTGCGAAACCTCCGGACTGGCCACGTTGATGGGCAGAGCGTTCCCCGAAGCGGTCGAGTCCAAGGCACCGGCACTGGTGGGACTGGGCGCCGACCCCGAAGCAGAAGCGGAAACCGCCGCCCCCGGCAACGC
>NZ_JAGSOG010000511.1 GCF_018139695.1 Actinospica durhamensis
CCTCGTGCCCGAGCGTCAGCGGCAGCGGGAAGTACAGCTGGTCCGCCGGCCACGACATCACGGCCACGTCCGAGTGGCACACGCCCGCCGCGCTGACCTTGAGCAGGATCTGCCCGGGCCCCGGCTCAGGCTCCGGAACCTCGACGACCTCCGGCTCGGTCCCCACGGTGCGGTACTGCACGGCTTTCATGCTGCCTCCTCGCCAAGCGGCGGACGCGGTACGTGGCGGACGCGCCCGTACGGCTCCACCCTCCCCGCCGCCCCACACCGAGGCGAGGCAGGCTGCGCCGTGCGGGGGGCGGCTGGTGAGCGTGGCTCGCTCGCCCTCCGCACGCCGCACCCGTGCGATCGAGGGAATACTTCTGCGCCATGACTCAGATCGAGGTGTGGGACCGCGTAGCCGGCCGGGCGATCCTGCTCGACTCCGACGGCCGGGTCCTGCTGTTCCAGGGCTTTGATCCGGCACGGCCCACCGAGCCCCCGTGGTGGTACACCCCCGGCGGCGGCGTGGAGCCGGGCGAGACGCCGCAGCAGGCCGCCGCACGGGAGTTGGCCGAGGAGACGGGGCTGGTCGTCGAACCCGCGGCGCTGGGTGAGCAGGTCTTCGAGAACTACGTCGAATTCCTCATGGACGGCGTGCTCCTGCGCCAGCGCAACCACTTCTTCCTGCTGCGCACCGCGACGCGAGAGATCTCGACCGCCGGGCTGGACGACGTGGAACAGCGTACGCATCTCGGGCACCGCTGGTGGAGCGCCGAGGAGTTGGAGCAGAGCTCGGAGATCTGTTATCCCGAGGAGTTGGCCGGGCTGATCGCGCCCTCGGGAGGCTCGTAGCCCGGGGCTCCCGCGGTGGTGTGACTCCTTCCGCGGGCACCTGCTGACTGCGGCCCCGTTCTACGCCGCGCCGATTGCGTCCTCCAGCATGTGCGCCAGGCCGACCACGATCTCGGTCAGGGTTCGCACAAGCGGATCGGTATCTGTCATGGCCCTCGGGGTTCTCCGGAACGGGATGTCGTCGGACCCGCGCGGTGTCTCCGTCACGTCGAGCGGTCTCTCATGCGGGCCTGTTCGGTGAACACGGCCAGCAGGTTCAGGCACTCCCGCGTATCGGCGTGGTCGGCGCCGGCGATGCGGGTGTAGTCCTGGGCCAGGACGTCGAGCAGTTCGACGGCGGAGACGGGGTGGCCGGATTCGCCGGTGAAACGCGCGTGCCACAGGCGGCTTTCGAGAGTCCGGTGGTCGTCGGCGCCGCAGACCCGGGCGTAGTCGCGCGCGAGTTCGGCGAACAGGCCGGCGGCCTGGGCCGGGTGGCCGATCAGGCCGGCGCAGTGGGCGTGCCGGGTGCGGGCCATCAGGGTCTCGGGGTCGCCGGCGCCGCGGATGCGGGTGTTGTCGCCGACCAGCTGGTCGAGCAGTGCGACGGCTTGTGCCGGGTATCCGGCCTCTGCGATGTAGTGGGCGTGCCAGTAGCGGTTGCCCAGTGTCTCGGAGTCCTCGGCGCCGAGGATCTGGACGTCGTCTTCGATCAAGTCCGCGAACAGGTCGACCGCCTGCGCGTACAGCCCCGCCTGCCCGAGGGTGCGGGCGTGCCAGGACCGGGTGGTGAGTGTCTGGGGGTCGTCGGCGCCGCGGACGAGGGAGTCGTCGATGGCCAGGCCGGCGAGGAGTTCGGCGGCCAGCGCCGGGTCGCCGGTTTGCGCGGTGAAGCGGGCGTGCCAGAACCGCGAGTTCAGCGTCTCGCGGTGGTCGACGCCGCGGACGCGGGTGTTGTCGTCGATGAGCTGGTCGAGGAGTTCGGTGGCTTGTGCCGGATCTCCGGCCTCTGCGATGTAGTAGGCGTGCCAGTAGCGGTTGGCGAGCGTACCGGTGTGCTTCTGGCCGCGAGCCCGGATGTTGTCCCGGATCAAGGCGGCGAACAGCTCGGCCGCCCGGGCCGCGTCGCCGGCCTGCCCGACGAAGCGAGCGTGCCAGAAGCGGCTGCCCAGCGTGTCGGGGTGGTCGGCCCCTCGAACCCACGAGAGTTCCGGCAGGAGGAGCTCGAACAACTCGATCCCGGACGCCAGGCGCCCGGACTGCGCGGTCATTCGGGCCTGGTTGATGCGCGCGTTCATGGCGAGCGTGCTCTGCGGACCGCGGATCCGGGCGCCGTCCCGGGCCACGGCGCCGTACAGTTCGGCTGCCAACGCGTACTGCTCGGCCCTCGCGAGCCGCCGGGCCTCGGCGTACCACCGGTCGAGTTGCGCCGAAGAGATCGAATCCCCGTCCGAGTGATGACGCGAGCCGCGAATACCCACCGTTGTGCCCTCCCCGTGTGCGCGGTGACATCTGCGCCGTCACCGCTCATAGCATAGTCCTGATATCAGGTCCGGGCGGGGGCGGCG
>NZ_JAGSOG010000512.1 GCF_018139695.1 Actinospica durhamensis
GTGGGGGCCCGCGTAGTGCGGGCGGGTGTGTCGCGGTCAGGCGACGGCCTGCGCGGCCTGCTTGATGAGGTCGGCGGTGGCGGCGGGCTGGGAGACGTAGACGGAGTGGCTGGCGCCGGGGACCTCGACGGTCTGCGCGCCGATCCGCTCGGCCATGGCGTGCTGCGCGGCCGGGGGGATCATCTTGTCGGCGCCGGCGAACAGGTACCAGGTGGGCTTGCTGCGCCAGGCCGGGTTGGTGACCGCACCGTTGAGCGCGTCAAGGCCCCACGGCACCTGCGAGTCGGCCATGAATCGGGCCTGGGCCTCGGGCAGGTCGCCGGCGAAGGAGTCGGCGAACTTCTCCCGGTCCAGCGCCAGGAAGCCGTCGACCGGGGGCAGGACCGGGGGGACCGGCGCGCCGGGGACCGGGTTGGCGATCAGGGTGGCGACCGACTCGCCCTTGTCCGGGGCGAACGCGGTGATGTAGGCGAGCGCGGCGACCTTCTCGTGCGTGCCGGCCTCGGTGATCACGGCGCCGCCGTAGGAGTGGCCGACCAGGACCACCGGGCCGGGCAGCGAGTCGATCACCTGGTGGGTGGCGGCGACGTCCCCGGCCAGCGAGAGCGTCGGGTTCTGCACGACGGCCACGGTGTAGCCGTCGGCCGCGAGGGCGTCGTACACGCCCTGCCAGCCCGAGCCGTCCACGAAGCCGCCGTGGACCAGGACCACGTTCGGGCGCTGCGTGCTGTCGTTCATGATTCCTCCGGTTGTCGTCGGGGCCCGATCGATCGGCCCGTGGTCAGTGGTGCAAGGGTCTGGAGCGGCAGTCTGGTGCGGGGGTCTGGTGCGACAGTCTGCTGTGAGATCAGACTGTCCCGTCTTGCAGATCAGACTGTTCGGTCTGACATGGACAGACGTTAGACCTGCGTCGATGTGTGGGCAAGGGGGAGAGCAATGTGGCGTGGGTCACATTGACCGATCAAGATCAGACCATCTAGTCTGATGGATCAGATTGTCTAGTCTTTACGCCGAGCCGCGATTCCGGGAGGACCCGTGCCCACCTTCGATCCGGCCGCCTGGCAGCAGGCCGCGTCTGTCGAGCCCGCCGCGCCGGCCAAGCCCGAGCAGATCCGCCGGGCCGCGCTCAAGGTCTTCCTGGAGAACGGCTACGCCAACACCAGCATCGACATGATCCTGGCCGAGGCCGTGGTCTCGCGCCAGACCCTCTACCGCTACTTCAAGGGCAAGGAACCGCTGTTCCTGGGCGTGGTCGCGGGCATCCTCAACGAGGTCCTGACCGCGATCACCGACGCGGTACGCGAGGCCGACCTGGAGCACAGCGACGACCTGGAGGCCGACCTCGCCCAAGTAGGCCGCGCCTTCATGCGGATCATGCTCCAGCCCGAGGTGCTGGCCCTGCGCAGGCTGGTCATCGGCGAGG
Organism: Actinospica durhamensis; assembly: GCF_018139695.1. GTDB lineage: Bacteria > Actinomycetota > Actinomycetes > Streptomycetales > Catenulisporaceae > Actinospica > Actinospica durhamensis. The sequence goes on from NZ_JAGSOG010000512.1 coordinate 1,424, forward strand.
CCGCCCGGCTGCCGCACCTGGCCGCCGCCTGGGACGAGCACGGTCCGGGCCAGGTCCGCACGATACTCGAACCCTGCTTCCGCGCCCTGGCCGCGCGCGGCCTGATGACCCTGGACAAGGACCCGCAGCTCACCGTCGCCTTCTACGCCCGCACGATGATAATCCCGGTCGAGATCGCCATGCTCAACGTCGACTTCGCCCCCGGCCAGGACGTCATCGAGACCTACATCCGCGGCGGCGTGAAGATGTTCCTCGCCCGCTACGCCACGAAGTGACCGAGTCGGACGGTGCTGCCTCGCCGCAGACGTCCGGCAGCGTGAGCGGAGATCCGGCCGAGCACGCCCGGTTCCACGGGTATGTGCGTGCCCTGTCCCAGGTCGCCGACGTGGACGAGTGCGACCTCGTACGCACTGTTCTTGCCGACCCGGACCACGTCATGGCCCAGTCCGCGGTCATCCGGCACATCGACCGCACAGCCGAGCGGCTGGGCTCGGACGGCGGCTATCTGCGCTGGCGCGAGCGGATCGCGCCAGTCGTACAGGGCGATCAGGGCGATGAACTGCTCCGGCGCCGACTACAGGAGTGGACGCTGTTCAAAGCCATCCTCGGCGAGAACGCGTGGAGCGGCGCCGACTTGGTCGACGCTTCGAACTGGCTCCAACTGAAGGTGGCGGAACGCGCCCTCACACCGCGCGCGCTGGCCACACTTGCGGAACGCGGCCGCACGAACCGGATCCGGACGACGGCCCGAGCTCGGCTGAACCAACCGCCGGGCTGAAGAGTACGCGGAGCATCCGCAGTATTCAGCAGTGGCAGAGCAGGGAGGATGTCCCGACTCTCGTAGAACTTCGCAGGTGGCGGTCCCCCACCTGAAGCCTGCCAGTTGGTAGGTATCGGGTGAATCTGCCAAGAATCATCCGAGATGAGGGACCACCGTGAAGAAGAACGT
>NZ_JAGSOG010000513.1 GCF_018139695.1 Actinospica durhamensis
ACAGGCTCTGTCGCTGATCTTGTTGCAGGGTCCTGGCGTCAGGCCTCGTTGGTGTTCTCGATGAGGGCGGCGATGAGGTTGTCGATGTGGTCGGGGGCGAGTTCGGCGTTGCGGCGGGCGCGGAGGCGGTCGGCGGCCATGATCCGTCCGTCGGGGTCGTCTTCGAGGTCGTCGGTGGTGATTTCGGTGAGGTCGCCGTAGTAGCGGACCAGTCCGGTGGTCAGCCAGCGGGCGGCTTGCTCGTGGTGGCCGTGCTCGTCGAGGGTCTCGCCGATGATGACGAACACGTCCGGGTCGTCGGGGCGCTGCTTGCGGGCGGTTTCGATCAGGGCGAGGGCCTCGTCGGGGCGGTGCTGGGTGAAGAGGAACTCGGCGTAGAAGCCGTGGAGGCTGCCGGCGACGTGGCCGCCGTCTTCGAGCGCGGTGCGGAACAGTTCCTCGGCCGTCTCGTTGTGCCCGGCGGCGGCGTAGTATTCGGCGGCTTCGGCGTAGCACTGCGCGCGACGATCCGGGTGGGCTTCGCCGCGTCGGCGCAGGGCGTCGGCGTGGGCGAGTTGCTCGGTGGTGCTGGTGGGGAGGTATTCGATGTCGCCGGGGGCGATCCGGGATGTGCGGCGGGGCATGGAGGTGAGCCTACCGGCGGCGTCGGGCCGGGCCGGGGTCAGCGCGCCAGCAGGATCCTGGCGCGCAGCAGATCGAATCCGGCCCGTCCGTACATGCCGCGTTTCAAGGTTTTGATGCGATTGACGTTGCCCTCGACCGCGCCGGAGGAGTAGGGCAAGCTCAGCCCGGCGGTGACGGCGTCCAGGTCGCGGCGCAGGCCGGCGGCGAAGGAGGTCAGATACGGCAAGTCCCCGGCCTCGACGGCGGTGATCCAGCCGGTGATCTCGGCCCCGCGTAGGTTGGTCATGATGGCGGCGAACGAGCGCACGTGCGCGGCCAACTGCCCGAGGTGCTCGCACTGCTCGAGCAGCCCGGCGAGCTGGCCGGTGTCATCGTGATCGAGGTGGTCGGGATGGGTGAGCAGCCACCGGCTGATCGTGTTCGGCTTCGGGATCGGCGGAGCAGTCGGTGCGCCGCGACGGTGCGGGCCGGGGTGGCTCGAGCTGGTGCCGGGGGTGCGGAAGGTCTGTAGGTACCGGCGCACGGTCCGTTCGCTGCCGGTGTATCCGAGTTCGCGGATCCGCTCGGTGATCTGCGCGCCGTCGCAGTGGCCGCTGTTCCACATCTCGCCCACCACATCGGTGAACTCGTCGACCTTCGTGGACCGGTTCTCGGCCTTGACGAGTAGCTCCTCGATACGCGTGGCGTTGGCGAAGCGGCGCACGGTCTGGATGTCCAGGTTCAGCTCCCGGCTGATCGCCGAGCGCGAGAGCCCGGCATCGAGGCGGGAGTGGACCTGCGCGAACCGCTCGCGGGTGCGAGTGACCAGCCGCCGCTCCGGTACTGGCGCGGCCTCCGGTATCGGCACCGGCGGTGCGGTCTCCAGCTCGGGCTCGCCCGGCTCAGGTGGCATGGCCCGCAGGCATCCGTGGTGGGCGGCGACCGTCTTGCCCGCTGCTTCGCACAGGTTCTTCCACAGGTGGAACCGGTCCGCCACCTGGATCGCGTCGGGGGCCGCAGTCACCACGGCCTGGGCATAGGCGCCGGAGCGGTCCCGGCACACGACCTCGGTCCCAGGATGCTCGCGCAGCCAGGCCGCGAGGGTGTCGGCCTCCCGGTCCGGCAGGACATCGACCGGCCGGTGCGTGTCCATGTCGATCAGGATCGTGCCGTAGACATGGCCCTTGCGGAACGCGAAGTCGTCCACGCCCAGGCGCTCGACCGTGCCCGAAGCCGGGATCGGCAGGGAGCGAATCAGCCGGATCAAGGTGTCCTTGGCCACCTCAAGGCCCAGCCGCGTGGACACCCGCGCCCCACCGCGCCCGGCCAGCGCCAGCGCGAGCACCGCCAGATGCCGCTGCGCACTCGGGGTGAAGCGCGCGAACGGCGCGGTCAGCCCCGGTATCTGCTCGGCGAACGTCACCGCGGCGCACCCCTCGTGGACACAGCGGAACCGGCGCACCGCCACCGTGATCCGCACCCGCTGCCCCGACACCGGCGCGTCCATCAGAGACCGGCGATACCCGCCATGCGTCCGCGCGGACACCACCCCGCACCGCGGGCATGTCGCACTCGACCCGCCCGACCGGACCGTGAACACCACCGAGCCCTCGACCGCTTCGACGGAAAGCACACGCATCGACGCGAACTGCGGAAACAGCAACCCAAAACCCTGATCAAGACACGCCGAACAGGATCGCAGAACCAGGGCTCGCACGCCCGCAACAAGATCAGCGACAGAGCCG
>NZ_JAGSOG010000514.1 GCF_018139695.1 Actinospica durhamensis
TGACCATCCTCGCGGGAACCCCACGGCCGCCCACCGGGACATCGGTGGGCACCAGCCTGGACTTCCGCTGTCCGCCAGCCTCGCCATCCGCTGTCCGCCCAACAAGGTCACTTCGTGGCCGTTGACAGCCGGGTAAGGGCGAGGTCCGATCGGAGCGTGGAGTCGTCGGCTTGGGGCAGGTGCCGATCAGCACGGTGCGAGGCTCGCGCCGCTGCTGGCGCTGGTTCGGGCTCGCAGACCGCTGATTCCCGTGTCCTGCCCGCAGTGACCGGAGACGGAGTCGATGTCTGCACCGGCTAGGTCAATGAGACGGGGTCGAGGGTGTGCCGGAGCGTCTTGTCGGTGAGCTGACGTGCGCCTTCGGTGGCTGTCGGACTGGCCGTCAGGCGGGTGCTGATGGGGTCCTGGAATGCGAAGGCGGCTGGTTCGTCGCGGCCTGTGGTGGCGTGGACGATCTGTGTGACGGCGGTGATCGCGACGCCGTCGGCGAGCCTGCTCCGTATTCGGTGCTGACGGAGCAGGCCCGCGCGGCGGCCGCACGTGGTTCGATCTGCGTTCCGCTCCCCGCCATCGGTTCTGACCGGCCCCCGTCGGGGTGCGGCGGTCAGCCCGGCAGCCACGGGCGCGGGCGTGCCGGGCGGACCTGGCCGGGCGGGGGAACCGGTCAGCTGTTCGGGATCTGGCCCGAGCAGTTGGAGACCCAGGTGGTCTCCGCGGTGGCGCTCTCGCCGGCATGGTGCAGGGCGACGATGAGGTCCTCGATTTCGGTGATCAGGGAGTGGCCGGTCTGCGGACCGACGATGCCGTCCACGCTGTCGCCGTAGGTGCTCTGGAACTTCTCGACCGCGGCGGTGGTGAGGGAGCCGTAGCTGCCGTCCACCGCGAGGCCGTAGCCGAAGAAGTCCAGGCCTTGCTGGACGCACTTGACGCCCGCGGTGTCGGTGCTGCCGGGGCCGATGTCGCTGACCGCGAACGCCGAGCCGACGCCGAGGCCGAGCACGCCGACGGCGACGGTCCCGACCACCGCGAGCCGCTTGGCTCGTGTACTGACCTTCATGCTCAATGTCCTTTCCGAACGGTGAGCCGCGTCAGCAGATTTCCATCTGCCCAGACGAGGCCGCGGACGATGACCTCTCCATCAATGCACAGGGCACTGATATGAGACGCCACGCCGAAGTCTTGGGTACGGCAGTGTATGGAACAACGGCGGCCGCGTTGAGCCTTGGCCACGCTTCAGCAACATTTCAGCACGCTCCCGTTATAATGATGAGACGGGAGTCCATTGACATACCAGAGCTCTCATTCTCTCGCGTATTTCGCGGAAACAGGCTCCTTCATCGTGCCTCACCCTCCGTGCGTCAGCGGACCTCGGTGATCTCGGCCGGAAGCCGGCTGTGCAGGAGCGGAGCCGGTCGAGGATGTGCTGTTCGCGGATGAAGGCCTGTGCCGGACCAGGGCGGCGTGGGCCGGCAGGGTTGCCTCGTCCGTGTCGGCAGCGGTAGGCGGGGTGGTTGTGGGACCAGGTGGCTTCCATGGCGCGTCCGCACTCGGCACAGGCGAGCAAGCCGGTGAGCCTGTTGTGGTGTTCGGCGGCGGCGCGGGAGACGCGTTGGTTCTGGACGGTGAGAAAGTCGGGGACCGAGACGAGCGGCGGGTGGCTGGGGCGGTGGGAGATGGTCCACTGGTCGGGTGTGGTGTGGTTACGGCCCTTGGTGCGTCCCAGGGCGGGGTTCTCGGAGTCGATCAGGACGCGGATGGTCTTCTCCTTTCCCCAGACGCTGTAGCCGGTGTAGACCGGGTTGATCAGGATGGCGCGCACAGCTCCCTCGGTTCACGCCTGGCCCGAACGGTGCGGGTTGCGCTCCCGGTCGGCGGCCGAGGGCCAGGGCACTCCCATCTCGGTCAGTGCCTGCACGATGCGCGCGTAGCTGTAGCCCTCGAGCCGGGCTTGGAACATCCAGGCGACGATGGGGGGCGAAGTCGGGGTGGGGTGCGAGTTGTTGGAGGGTGACGCCGCGGCAGGCCAGGCGCCGGTTGGGGTGGGGGCCGATGTCGATCAGCAGGTAGCCGAAGGGCGGGCGTCCGCCCATGAACCGGGTGAGGTCGCGGACGGCGTACTCCATCGCCGCCAGGGCTAGGAGCGTGGGTCAGTAACGGATGTGGTGTTGAGCGGGCGCCAGGTGGTGCGGGTGTGGGTCTGGCGGAATCCGGCGTGTTCCAGATTGGTGTGGCTTGCTGATCCGTAGGCGACGGTCACGAC
>NZ_JAGSOG010000515.1 GCF_018139695.1 Actinospica durhamensis
CCAACGCCTTCACTCGGGGATCGGCTATGCGACTCCCCTCGAAGCCTACCGAGAGAAGCAGGCGAACCTGACGCTCGCCGCGTGATCACACCGCGGGACCAGTGTCCAAAATTCGCGGGGCAGCCCACTCGCCGGCCAGCTTCGGGTGCTGGGCGAGGACCATCCGTACACCCTGACCGCGCGCAACAACCTTGCCGCCGCCTACGAGAGTGCGGGGGACTTGGGCCGGGCGATCCCGCTGCTGGAGCAGAGTCTCGATGATCGCCGCCGGGTGCTGGGCGAGGACCACCCCGCCACCCTGGTCTCCCGCAGCAACCTCGCCAGCGCCTACGAGTCTGCGGGCGACCTGGACCGGGCGATCCCGCTGTTGAAACGCGCCGTCGAAGACTCCGTTCGGCTGCTGGGCGACGAGCATCCCGACGCCCTGATCGTCTACGGTAAGCTCGCCCGCGCCTATCTGCTCGCGGGGGACTTGGACCGGGCGATCCCGCTGCTGGAGCAGACTCTCGCCGACCAACTACGGGTGCTGGGCGAGGACCATCCGAACACGCTGACCGCGCGCAACAACCTCGCCAGCGCCTACCAGAGTGCGGGGGACTTGGACCGGGCGATCCCGCTGCTGGAGCAGACTCTCGCCGACCAACTACGGGTGCTGGGCGAGGACCATCCGAACACGCTGACCGCGCGCAACAACCTCGCCAGCGCCTACCAGAGTGCGGGGGACTTGGACCGGGCGATCCCGCTGCTGGAGCAGACTCTCGCCGACCAACTACGGGTGCTGGGCGAGGACCATCCGAACACCTTGGTCTCCCGCAGCAACCTCGCCGGCGCCTACCAGAGTGCGGGGGATTTGGGCCGGGCGATCCCGCTGCTGGAGCAGACTCTCGATGATCGCCGCCGGGTGCTGGGCGAGGACCACCCTGACACCCTGTCCTCCTACAACAATCTCGCAGGCGCCTACCAGACGGCGGGGGACCCGGACCGCGCGATCCCACTGTTGATGCGCGCTCTCGAAGACGCCCGTCGTTTGATGGGCGAAGCGCATCCAATGACCAGAACCCTGAGTGCCAACCTGGCCGCGGTGCTGAGGACCTGACCTGTGAACCCTGCCTGCCCGATAGTGCAGCGGCGCGGACGAACAGCCACTTCCACCTTGTCTCAGTGCTCGGTGCCTTTCCGAGCATGGCGTCAGGTCGGCCACGTTTCGGGGTGGTTCAGGCCCTGGCTACCCGTGTCCGCCGACGCCGCCGGAGGTTTCTACAGGCTTGTAGATGCGGCGTATGAGCGCAAGAGCCTGGCCGTGAGCTCGAACCTGCATCCGTCAGGGTTCGACGAGATCATGCCCAAGACCCTGGCCACCGCCACCGTGGATCGGCTCCTGCACCACGCTCACGTCGTGACCACCATGGGCGATAGCCACCGCCTGTCCGAGGCTCTGAGCGGCAACGGCGTCGTCGCCCTCAGTTGACCGTGCGAGCTTACCGCAAGCCCAACGCCAACCTTCGCCGCATCCGATCGAGATCGGCAACGACGACCGCGAGTTCGTCGCCGACCTTCACGACGCCGTCGGCCGCACCTTGAACGCGTTCCAGAGCCTCGAGATGAACGAGCCCTTCGACGCCGTCGGCGACCTGCACGAAAAGACCGAAGGGCACTATTTTGGTCACCCGTCCCGTCAGTTCCCGGCCCGGCGCGCTCTGGTCGGCGAATGTTTGGAAAGGGTCAGGCCGCGTCGCCCGCAGCGACAGCCTCGCCTCCAGGTTGGTCGTGTCGAACTGGAGAAACTCGCACAGAACAAGCTGACCGACCTCGACGACGTCCGTGGCCGCCTCGAAACGCCGCCAGGACAGCTCGGGTGATGAACCCGACACTGGGAAAGACCGGGTGAGCAGGCCCACGGTCCAGCACCACGAACACGCCGTAACGCTCGATTGCTGCGACCGCGCCAGAAAGGTTCTCGCCGCGCCGTAGTGACTCGAGGAACCCCCACAGATCGGGATTCTCAGACTGACCGCCCAGCACGCTCTCCAGCATCTCATGCGGGCGGCGAGCTACGCATCGGCCAGTCACCCCCGGGGAGATCTGCTGTCCACCGGGGAGAAGTCATGTCCACCAGCGTGTGGGCCTACAGGCTCTGTCGCTGATCTTGTTGCAGGGTCCTGGCGTCAGGCCTCGTTGGTGTTCTCGATGAGGGCGGCGATGAGGTTGTCGATGTGGTCGGGGGCGAGTTCGGCGTTGCGGCGGGCGCGGAGGC
>NZ_JAGSOG010000516.1 GCF_018139695.1 Actinospica durhamensis
GGGCGGGACTGTGCCGTCGTGCGGCAGGGATTGCGGCATGGCTCGACTCCATCCGGTCGGCTCCGGCCGACGCGCCGGGGGACGAGGCGACCGGATCGATCGTGCCCTGACAACAGGCGCCGGTCATCGGGGATCGCCACCCACAGTTCGCGCCGCCGCCCGCCCGAACGGCCCGGCGTGCCCCCATGAACCGGCCAGGCCGTGCGCGCATGCGCCGCGACGTGTGGCGCGGCAGCGCCCAGGGGTGGCCGTACGGGGCGAGAGCGCGCGCGGCGTGGCGCGGTACGACGCGGGGCGCGAGGTGCGGGGCCTGCGACACGGCGCCGAGAAATGGTGGGGGAGCGGCGAAGAAGATACGGGTGCCGCCCCGATGCCCGTCCGCGCGGCCGCACCCGATGATCGGCGGAGGCGAACGGAGCCGCGTCCGCCTCCGCCCTCTGCCCCCTCCGGAGGCGTACCGATGACCGATGTGTGTGCGCGGCCCCGCGCCTGGTGGCAGCGCGCCCTGTCAGAGGACGAACTCGAAGTGGCCGGCGACGCCCCGTGCTGGACCGCGTTCGCCGCCGAGGCACTGGAGAAGGCGCCGCCGTGCGCTCGGGCACCGGAGGGCGCACTCCTCGGTACGACCGGGTTCGAGACGATCCTCGCGCCGTTCGCCGCAGCCTCCGCCGAACGGGTGCGGTGCGCCACGGCCGGAGTGGACGACGCGCTCGACATGGCCGCGATCCTCGACGCGTTCACGCAACGACTCGCGGCCACACTCGGCGGACTGGCCGCCCGCACCCTCGTGCTGGAACTGAACGTCGCGCGCGTGACGGGTCGGCTGGCGGGCGAGACGTCGGCCGCACGCTTCCGCGACTTCGTCCGCCAGACCGCCTCACGCGACGGGTTGGCCGCACTCCTGGACGAGTACGCGGTGCTCGGGCGGCTCCTGGCCCAGGCCGCCCTGCACGCCGCCGACGCGCTCGCCGAAGTGCTGCTGCGGCTGGCCGCGGACCGGACCAGGCTGGCCGCCGACCTGTTCGCCGGACGCGACCCCGGACTGCTCGTGGAGCTGCGGACCGCGGCCGGAGACGGACACCGGCACGGCCGCGCCGTCGCGCTGCTCCGCTTCGCCGACGGCTCGCGGCTCGTCTACAAGCCTCGCTCGCTCGCCGCCCATCGGCACTTCAACGAGCTGCTCGCCTGGTTCAACGCGCGCACCGCCGGGCCTGCGCTGCGCGCGGTCGCGGTCGTGGAAGGGGATGGATACGGCTGGGCCGAGTTCATCCCGCACCGCCCGTGCGCCGACGCGGGCGAATTCGAGGGCTTCTACGAGCGCCAGGGCGCACTGCTGGCCCTGATGTACGCGCTCGACGGAACGGACCTGCACTTCGAGAACCTCATCGCCTGCGGCGGCGAGCCGGTGCTCGTGGACGTCGAGACGCTCTTCCACCCGCCCACGCTGCTCGCCGCGGACACGCCGCCCGACCCCGCGTGGCGGGCGCTGGAGTCCTCCGTCGACCGGGTCGGGCTGCTGCCGCGCCTGTTCCTGGGCGAGGAGAGCGCGCTCGACCTGTCCGGCCTCGGCGGCGACCCGGGCCGGCACTGGCCGATCGAGACGGTGGCCTGGGCCGAGGCCGGCACGGACGCGATGCGCCTGGTGCGGGAGCGGCGCACCTTCGAGTCGGGCCTGAACCGGCCGGTCCTGGCCGCCGCGGCCCGCGGGACCGACGCCACGTCCGCTGCCGAGTCCGCTGCCGCATACGGTCCCGGTCCGGAGCCGGCGGACTTCACCGAGGCGTTCGTCGCCGGATTCCGCGCCGCCTACCGGACCATCGCCGCCGCGGCCGAGGAGCTGACCGGGCCGGCCGGCCTGCTGCACCGGTTCGCGAAGGACGAGATCAGGATCGTGCTACGCGGCACCCACGTGTACGCGACGCTGCTCGAGGAGTCCACGCACCCTGACTGCCTGCGCGCGGGAGCCGATCGGGACGGGCTCCTCGCGTGGCTGCGGGAGAGCCCGTTCGGCGGCCCCGGCGGCCGGCTGCTCGAAGCGGCCGAGCAGGCCGACCTGTGGAACGGGGACGTCCCGCTGTTCACCGCGCGCCCGGGGGCGGCGGCCGTGTGGAGCGCGGACGGCACGCTGATCCCCGGCGCCCTGGCCGAGACCGGCCTTGACCGGGTCCGGCGCAAGATCGCCGCGATGGGCGGCGCGGACCTGCACGACCAGGAGTGGATCGTACGCGCGTCCTTCGCCGCCCGCCCCGGCACC
>NZ_JAGSOG010000517.1 GCF_018139695.1 Actinospica durhamensis
CACGACCCGAGGAACCCTGGAGACCCCGCCCGGACGGCCACCCGGCAATCACCCCTGCCCGGACATCCGGCACGACCGATAAACGATCAGGAAATCAGCACCCCGGAATCAGCCCGGTGGATCCGGGCTGAGCTGGTGGCAGACTTGTTCGGCTACTTCAGCTGAGCATGGTGTATCCAGGTTCCGGCCTCTCGGCTTCCTGAGCGGGGGCCGGAACCACCCACCCGCCCACGCACCCGCTCTCCCACCCTGCGCTTCGGTTTCAGCGTGTCACCGCCGCGTGGGCGGCTGGGGGAAATACGCGGCAGGCGATCAACGGGAAAACCTGCGAAAGAAGAGCTGTGGCTTGCGCCCGTTTCGCCGTTTCGTCTGTGTCGGGAACGTGGCCAACTCCGGGTCTGGAGAAACTCAGGCGCGTCCAAGCGCCGGTGTGTCTCATACTTGATCTCTCGATGGCTGCTGACGAAGGAGGTGGCGAGGTATGAAGCTTGGTGAGGCTCTCGCGTTGCGCGCGGACGCATCGCGGCGGGTGCAGCAGTTGCAGGCGAGGATCGTGGCCAGCGCACGTTTCCAGGAGGGTGAGGAGCCGGCGGAGGATGCCGAGGCGCTCTTGGCGGAGGCTGGGCTGGCGCTCGATGAGCTCGAGCAGTTAATCACGCGTATCAATCGGACGAACGCCGCCGCCGTGATCGGCTCGAGCGGCACGATCACTGATGCGCTGGCGCGCAGGGACGCGCTTCGACTGCGCCATGCACTGGTCACTGCCGCCGCGGATGCCGCTGCCGGGAAGAATCGGCAGGGCGCTCCCGTGCGGCAGCTGCGCTCCGAGCTGAAGATGCTTACGGCTCTGCCCGTCTCGCAGTTGCGTGCGGAGGCCGATGCCATAGCTCGGGAGTTGCGTGAGCTGGATGTGCGGTTACAGCAGGCGAATTGGGAGGTCAGCCTGCTGAGCTGAGCTGCTGGCGAATGTGGAAAGCAGGTAGTCGCCGCGGAGGCGTGCACGACCCGGGCCGGCGGGTGATCCGGTCACCTTCTTGGCACGTGGAGGGCAGCGTTGGGGTTCGACTCCCTACTGCACACTGCAGCCCAGCACCTCGCACCAATGACAGGGAACAGCGCACAACGCATCACCATGTGCAGATCCGCAGTGACGAGGGTGGGTTCGGGGCACTCCACATCCGTGAGCAGGTCACCGTGCTGGCGGCGATGGGCTTGAGCGAGCTGCCGTCATCTCCATCGGTTCGTAGTGCCTAGCCATACGTGAGCTGATTCGCCTGTTTCGGCCTCGGGCTGATACGTTCTGCCGGCTGGGTCGATGGTGAGGGTCTGGGGGTGGCTCGATGAGGGCGGTATCGATGCGTGGCCTGGTGACGCTGCTGGTGGTGGCCGGGGGGATGGTCGGCGGCGGAGTTGCGCGGGCGGACACGGTTGACGGTGTGACGGTGCCCAATGCGGTGCTCACGGCGGGGACGGGGAACCAGGTCGTGGACATCACGATTTCCGCGGGGTCGCCGGTCGTCGGTAGTGCGGCCCAGCTCGCGCCGTCCACGGAGGAGGGGTACGCCGTCGGGATCACGGCGGCGGGTGCTGGAGGGTCCTGCACTGCGTTCACCAGCGGGTCGTGGTCGTGCGAGCCGAGTAGTGGGTCGGTATGGCGGGCCGGATCGATTCAGCTGACCATCAGCACGGCGAAGGCGACCCCTTCCCCTGGGAGCCTGCCGTTCACACTCCAGATCGTCGGCGATGGACCGCCGGTGGAAGTGTACGGATCGCTTGTCATCATGGCAGCCGCTCCGGCGACCAGCGCCCCGCCGACCCATGCGCCGACGGTGGTCAGTTCGAAGACGGGGCAGCCACGATCTGCGAGTCCTGCGGTGTCGGCGAGGGGTGCGGAGCAGACAGGGCAGCAGGTGGCGCGCGTGGTCGGGTCGCTTCACCCCACCGCGTCGGGGTCGGCGTCGGGGTCGGCGTCCGGAGTTGCGGGCGATGCCGGTGCCGAGACGGCTGCGCCTAGCGCGAGTGGCGCGGATGGTGGGACGGCCTCAACGGCGGCGAGCCTTCCGGCGGTGGTTGATGCGGCGGACGCGGGGTCCTCGTCTTCGTCACCGTGGATCTTGGGGGGAATCGGCGGGGTGATCCTGATGGTGGGGGCGTTTGCGGGCTGGCGGCGGTGGAGCTCTAGGCAGCGTGGTTGATCGTCCCGTGGATCGGGGATGATGTCGGGCTCGGGGC
>NZ_JAGSOG010000518.1 GCF_018139695.1 Actinospica durhamensis
GTCCGCCCCGTCCCCGCCGTCCCCGCTGTCCGCCTCGAGCCAGGAACCTGCGACGTGACCGATCGCGTCCGGCCGAACCGACGTGGCGTCATCCGCGGCCGCCGCCCGCAGAACCCGCCGCACGTCGAGGCCCACGCCTGACGCGTTCCTCAGCTCCGTGCCGTCGCGCCCGTCGACAACGGTCGGCTTATCCCATCCCTGCACGGCCTCCGCACGCCCGGTGAAATCGCGGGTGACCTCACGGTCGAGCGTGTCGCTCGCACTCTGGTCCTGTGCCTGGACGCTGCCCTCGATCAGCGCGAGCAACTGGGCGACGAACACCGGGTCGTGTACGCCGTCGTAGGCCCAGCGCCGCCCGAGCACCCCGTGCTCCATGGTGCCGACGAGGGCGTGCTCCGCGCCGGCGAGCGGAGCGGCCCGGTAGGTGAGCGGCGCCAGGTAGGTGACGGGCCGGCCGGGCGCGGTGTCGGTGACCACGATGAACTCGATCCCGACCTCGCCCGCCGGATCGTCCAGCCGGAAGCCGCCGGCGTTGGCCAGCCGCGGTTCCCCCGCGCCGCCGACGTACCAGGGCCGCGAGGGCAGCCAGGCGGTGAGCAACTCCAGCTTGCTCGGTGCGAGAGTGGTGCGGTGGATTACGGCCATGCCCGGCATCCTGTCACAACCTTGGGCTCAGGCCTGGAACACCGGCTGCCCGGCGACGAACGTGGCGGCCACGCGCGCTGCGTGGATCTCGTACGTGGGCGCGGTGAACGGGTCGCGGTCGAGCACGACGAGGTCGGCCAGCATGCCGGGGACGATGCGGCCGGCCTCGTCGGCGTGGTTGATCCGGGCGGAGCCGGCCGTGTACGCGGTGAGCACCTGGGCCAGCGTCAGCTGCTCGGAGGCGATCAGCGGCTCCGCCTGCTCGCCGGGCGCGACCCGGTTGACCGCGACGTGCATGCCCTGCATCGGGTCCGGGCTGCTCACCGGCCAGTCGCTGCCCGCGGCGAGGTCGGCGCCGGAGGCCAGCAGCGACTTGAACGGGTACTGCCAGGACGAGCGCTCCGGCCCGAGCAGCGGGATGGCGAGTTCGTCCATCTGCGGTTCATGGCACGCCCACAGCGGCTGGATGTTCGCGGTGGCTCCGAGCGCCGCGAAGCGCCGGACGTCGTCGGGGTGCACGACCTGGAGGTGGGCGAGGTGGTGGCGGTGGCCGAGCAGTCCGTTGGCGGCGAGCGCCACCTCCAGCGCGTCGAGCGCCTCTCGGACGGCGCGGTCGCCGAGGGCGTGGAAGTGCACCTGGAAGCCGAGGCGGTCGAGTTGCGCGACGTACTCGCCCAGCTTGGCGGGATCCACGAAGCTCAGGCCGCTGGTGCTCGCGGGACGCGGCGCGGCGCCCGGGTGCCCGCCGCAGCCGCAGGGATCGAGGTAGGGGGCGGTGAGGGCGGCGGTGCGGTTCTCGATGATGCCGTCCTGCATGATCTTCACGGTGGCGGGGTCGAAGCGTCCGTCGCCCGCGGCGCGCCCGGCCTCGCGCCGCTCGAGGAACCGCTCGATCTGCTCCGCGCCGCGCTCCCGATCCCACCACAGCGCGCCGCGCACCCGCGCGGTCAGCCGCCCGGACGCGGCGGCGCGTAGGTAGACGTCGAAGTTGTCCGGCAAGCCGAGCCCGGCGCCGATCAGCGCGTCCTGCCAGCCGGTGATGCCGAGCGAGTGCAGCAGGCTCTGCGCGCGGTCGAGCGCCGCGTCGAACTCCTCGGCCGAGACCGGCGGCAGCAGTTTCTCCACGAAGCGGACCGCGCCCTCCTGCAGCATGCCGGTCGGCATCCCGTGCTCGTCGCGCTCGATGCGCCCGTCCACCGGATCGGGCGTGTCCCGGGTGACCCCGGCCAGCTCGAGCGCGCGGCTGTTGACCCAGGCGCCGTGGTGGTCCCGGTTCGGCAGGAAGACGGGCCGGTCGGACACGACGGCGTCGAGCGCGGCCGCAGTCGGCAGCCCGCCCGGGAACGCCTCGAGCGACCAGCCGCCGCCGGTGATCCACGGCCGCTCCGGATGCGCCCGCGCGTACGCCCCGATAGCCGCGAGGTAGTCGGGCGCGTTGCCGAGTGCGCTCAGATCGCAGCTGCCGAGCTCGAGCCCGCCGGCGACCGCGTGGATGTGCGAGTCCTGAAAGCCGGGCACGAGCAGCCGCCCGGCCAGGTCGATCCGCTCGGTCCCCGGCCCGGCCAGCTCCCGCGCCTCGTCCCCCAC
>NZ_JAGSOG010000519.1 GCF_018139695.1 Actinospica durhamensis
GCCCGGGACCCGCCGGGCATCGCCCCGATCCGCATCTGCGACCCCTCGTGTGCCGTCCCGCGCCGTTTCCCGTCTCGGACAGCGTGCACCCACGGTCTCGCCCGGGCACGCCCCGGGCACCGTCATACCGGCGCGCACCGGCGCGCGTCCAGCGTAGAAAACCCGCATCTATCAGGACGAACGCGTACAAACACGATGATCACGGAACTGTGGGGCGCGCTCTCCCCCTCACGCCCCGGGGGGCTTACGATGCCCTGCGTGCCTTCACTGATGGGGATGACAAAGCGCGTACTCGTCGGCCGGCCGGTGCGCAGCGAAATGCTCGGCGAGGCGACGCTCCCGAAAAAGATCGCGCTTCCGGTCTTCGCCTCCGACGCCCTGTCCTCGGTCGCCTACGCCACCGAGGAGATCCTGCTGGTCCTGTCCGCCGGCGGGCTCGCGATGTTCCACTACACGTGGTACATCGCCGCCGCGGTCGCGCTGCTGATGCTGGTGGTGGTGGCGTCCTATCGGCAGAACGTGCACGCCTACCCGTCCGGCGGCGGCGACTACGAGGTGGCCACCACCAACCTGGGCCCGCGGGCCGGGCTCACCGTGGCCAGCGCGCTGATGGTGGACTACACCCTCACCGTCGCGGTCTCCACGGCCGCGGGCGTGGCCAACCTGGCCTCCGCGTTCCCCGTCCTGAACGGGCACGTGGTGCTCATCTGCGTCCTGGTCATCGCCGTGATCACCGTGATGAACCTGCGCGGGGTGCGCGAGTCGGGCACCGCCTTCGCCATCCCCACGTACTGCTTCATCGCCTCGATCGCCATCATGATCCTGTGGGGCGTCGCGCAGATCATGACGGGCCACCACCTGGCCGCCGAGAGCGCGCACTACCAGATCAAGACCACCACGAACTACTCCGGCCTGGCGCTCGGCTTCCTGCTGCTGCGCGCCTTCGCCTCCGGCTGCACCGCGCTGACCGGCGTCGAGGCGATCAGCAACGGCGTGCCCGCGTTCAAGGTGCCCAAGAGCCGCAACGCCGCCACCACCCTGGCGCTGCTCGGCGGCATCGCGGTGGCCATGTTCGCCGGCGTGACCGCGCTCGCCCTGGCCGCGCACGTGCACACCGCCGAGGACCCCACCCAGCTGATCGGCCTGCCCGCGGGCAACACCCCGCGCACCGTCATCGCCCAGGTCGCCCGCGCGGTGTTCGGCGACTCCTCGCCGATGTTCTACCTGCTGCAGTTCTTCACCGCGCTGATCCTGGTGCTGGCCGCGAACACCGCGTTCAACGGCTTCCCGGTGCTCGCCTCGATCCTGTCGCGGGACGGCTACATGCCGCGCCAGCTGCGCAACCGCGGCGACCGGCTGGCCTACTCCAACGGCATCCTGCTGCTCTCCGCGCTCGCCATCCTGCTCGTGGTGGCCTTCGACGCCTCGCCGACGCGGCTGATCCAGCTCTACATCATCGGCGTGTTCGTCTCCTTCGTGTGCAGCCAGTCCGGCATGATCCGGCACTGGAACAGGCTGCTGCGCACCGAGACCGACACGGCCGCGCGGCGACGGATGATGCGGGCCCGGGTGATCAACTCGGTCGGCGCCGGGTTCACCGGCACCGTCCTGGTCATCGTGCTGGCCACCAAGTTCCTCAAGGGCGCCTGGATCGTGGTGCTGGCCATGCCGATCATCTGGCTGGTCATGCGCGCCATCCAGCGCCACTACCAGGCCGTCGCGGTCGAACTCGAGCCGCCGGAGAACCTGCGCGCGTCCCGGCCGCACAGCAACCACGCCGTGGTGCTCGTCTCCAAGCTGCACCTGCCCACCATCCGCGCCCTCGGCTACGCCAAGGCCACCCGGCCCGACAGTATCCAGGCCGTGACCGTGGACCTCGACGAGGCCGAGGTGCAGGCGCTGCGCGAGCAGTGGGAGGCGCGCGAGATCCCCGTCCCGCTCACCGTGATCGCCTCGCCCTACCGCGAGATCACCCGGCCGGTGGTCGAGTTCGTCAAACGCCTGCGCACCGAGAACCCGGACGACATCGTCACCGTCTACATCCCCGAGTACGTGCTCGGACACTGGTGGGAGCAGATCCTGCACAACCAGTCCGCGCTCCGGCTCAAGAGCCGGCTGCTCTACCAGCGCGGCGTGGTGGTCGCCAGCGTGCCCTACCAGCTGCGCTCGGCCGCCACCGGGCAGCTGCCCGGACCGGTCACCGCCGCCACCGTGCCCGCCCCCGCGGCCC
>NZ_JAGSOG010000051.1 GCF_018139695.1 Actinospica durhamensis
GCTCGAAAGCGGTGGTGAAGCGCTTCGACATTATCCCCGGCCGGATTCCCGGCCTGCCGCCAAGTCTTGCCCCTGAAGGGTAGACCGCGCACGTGGGGACTGTCTAGAGGATCTGTCGAAGCGCTTCGATAGTTTCGTCCTCCGACGCCACCCGGCGTCCGCGTTTCCCCGAGGCTACCCGGTGAAACCGCCGTGACGCGGCAAGGTGGCTGATGGATACGGCCCCCCGGTCCCGGCGCGGCGGGACCGAGGGGCCGTGGCTCAGGCGGCACGGATCTCGACCTCACGGGTGCGATGGTCGAGCACGAAGACGCGGTCTCCCCGCCGGACCGCCTCCACGCCCTCGGGCAGATCGGGCAGCACCGGCGCGACTCCGGCCTCGGCCGCGGCCCGGCGCAGCACCCGGCCGAGCGCCTCGGCGTCCGGCAGCGTGGCGACGTACCAGGCCGAGCCCTCGCCGAAGGTGTTCACGGTGACCGCGGGATGGCCGGCCAGCACGCCGTCCTCGATCCGGGCCACCACGCGCGCCGTGGTGGACGCGAGGTCGAACCACTCGGCCCAGGTGGAGGCGGTGAACGCGCCGAGTTCGGCCGAGCCGACCCGCAGTTCGAGGCCGTCCACCAGGGGCCAGTACTCCTCGATCCGGATCCCGAGCAGCTCCCGCAGGGACGCGGGGTAACCGCCGAGGCGGATCCGCTCGTCCGGGTCCGTCACTCCGCTGAACGGCCCGACCACGAGCGTGCCGCCGGCTTCGACGTGGCGCTCCAGGTTCCGGCCGGCCTCGTCGGAGAGCTGGTACAGGCTCGGCGCGAGCACCAGCCGGTAGCCGGACAGGTCCGCCTCCGGCGCCACGAAGTCGCAGGTGATGTTCGCCTGCCACAGCGCGGTGTAGTACTCGTAGAGCCGGTCCACGTACTTGAACCCGGAGTGGGGCTGGTGGTCGAGTTCCACGGCCCGCCAGGCGTCCCAGTCCATCACGATCGCGACCTCGGCCGCGACCTCGGTCCCGGCCACCTCGTGCATGCCGAGCAGGTCCTTGCCGAGCTCGCACACCTCGCGGAAGACCCGTGAATCAGGGCCCGCATGGGGAATCATGGCGCTGTGCGTGCGCTCGGCGCCCTGCTTCGAGGCGCGCCACTGGAACTGCAGCAGCCCGTCCGCCCCGCGCGCGAGCGCCTGGAGCGACCAGAGCCGGAACATGCCGGGCGGCTTGGGCGTGGACACCTGGCGCCAGCCGACGCCGCCGGTGGACTGCTCCATCATGATCCAGCCGCCGCCGCGGGTGGCCTTGCCCAGGGAGCGGGTCAGGTCCTGCGAGAACGCGCCCCAGCACGCACCGAGCGGATCGTTCGGGTCCGGATACGAGTCGACCGAGGCGAAGTCCTCCTCGGGCGCCCAGCTCCACGAGTCGGTGTCCTTGAAGAACCCCATGAAGTTCGTGGTGACCGGGATCGCGCGGTTGCGGGCCGAGACGATGTCGCGCTCGGTCTTGAAGCCCTCGAGCAGCAGGTCCGAGGCGAACCTGCGGTAGTCCTGGTCCTGCATCGGGTTGATCACGTACTGGACCTTGCGCGGCGGGATCACCTCGGTCCAGTCGCCGTAGTGCTGCGACCAGAACCGGGTGCCCCAGGCCTCGTTGAGCCCGTCGAGGTCGGTGTACCTGGCCTTGAGCCAGGTGCGGAACGCCTCGGCGCAGCCGTCGCAGTAGCAGACGGTCCCGAACTCGTTGCCGATGTGCCAGATCCGCAGCGCCGGGTGGTGCGCGTACCGCTCGGCCAGCGCGGCGCAGATCGCGTCGGCGTGCCGCCGGTAGACCGCCGAGGAGGGACAGTACGCGTTGCGCGACCCGTAGGTGCGCACGGTGCGGTCCTTGTCCTGCGGCGAGGTCTCCGGCCAGCGGTGGTGCATCCACGGCGGCGCGCTCGCGGTGGGGGTGGCCAGCGCGACGCCGATCCCGCCCGCGTGCAGCAGGTCCAGGACCTCGTCGAGCCAGCCGAAGTCGTACTCACCCGGCTTCGGCTCCAACAGGGCCCAGGAGAAGACGCCGACCGTGGCCAGGTTCACACCCGCCTCGCGCATCAGCCGGACGTCGTCCTCCCAGACCTCGCGCGGCCACTGTTCGGGGTTGTAGTCGCCCCCGAACAGCAGCTGGCCGCGCGTGGCGTCGTGCAGAGAAGCCATGAGCTCTTCCTACTTCTGGTTCTGGCCCTGGTTGTTCTGGTTCTGGCCCTGAGCCGAGACGTCGATCGTCTCGATGCCCCGACCGTTGGTGCCGACGTAGACCCGGCCGTAGTGGTTCGGGTCGCCGACGATATCCGGAATCCAGCCGAAGTTCTGCTGGTCGCTGTTGATCTTGGTCCAGTGCTTGCCCAGATCCGTGGACATGTAGAACCCGGTGACGGAGTCGACCGTGCCCACCAGGTAAAGGGTCTGGTTGTGCGTGCCCGGCGCGGCCGCGCCCTCGCCCACGGCGTAGGCCGCGGAGACGTCCGCCGAGTCCACCTGGGTCCAGGTCGTGCCGCCGTCGGTCGAGTGCATCAGACCGCCGGTCTGCGCGGCGAAGTAAAGCTCGCCGGCGTGGCCCGGGATGGTCTGCAACTGGTCGTTGCTGACCGCGCTCAGTCCGGTGGCGGCCGAGGCGAAGGTCTCGCCGCCGTCGGTGGAGCGGTAGAGCACGCCGGTGCTCGAGTCGATCGCGTAGTACACCTTCGCGTTCACCGGGTCGGCGACCGGAGCCACGCCCGTGGGCAGGCCGGACACGGCGGTCCAGGTCTGGCCGCGGTCGGTCGAGTAGACCGGGGTCGTGCCGTCGGCCGGGTTCCACACGATGCTCGAGCCGTCCGCGGCGACCGCCACCTGGCCCTGGCCCCAGCTCATCGAGCTGGGCATGGTGAACTGCGTCCAGGTCTTGCCGCCGTCGGTGGAGTACTGGCCCATGGCCTCGTTGTTGCCCTCGCCGACGAACGCGATCAGGTCGCCCTTGGCGTCCTGGGCGATGCCGGAGCCGGTGCTGTAGGTCGCGTCGAACGTGTCGGTCGGGGACTGGGTGAGCGAAGTGTGGCAGAACCCGCCGAGGTCGCCCAGGGCACTGATCAGCTTGCAGTCGCTCGGGCCGTTGGGCACCAGCAGGGCCTTGACGGAGGTCTCCTCGACACCCTTGGCCGCGGCGCTGGAGAAGTCCACCGTGCCGCCGCTGTCGAGCGCGCCCATGTTGTCGGTGCCGTAGAGCGTGGCGCCGGTGCCGTACACGACGTGGTTCGAGTCGAACGGGTCGACCGCGATGGTGCCGATCCACCAGCCGAACTTAGGCTGCGCGCCCCAGGCCAGGTACGGCTCGGAGGCGACGTTCAGCGAGGTCGAGGCGGACACGTCGGCCCAGGTGCTGCCGCCGTCGGTGGACCGGTAGATGGTATCCACCGGGCTCCACCGGTCGTTGGTGGAGACGTACACGGTGTCCGGGTTGCTCGGGTCCACGGCCAGGCCGTCGTAGCCCCACCAGGCGGAGGAGCCCTCCGGCGTGATGTCCGTGGCCGCGCCCACCGCGCCGTTGCCGTGGCGCGAGGTGGTGCCGGCGGCGAACTTGTAGAGCTTGCCGGTGCCCATCCAGTACGGGCCGGTGTACTGATCGTAGACCACGTACAGCGAGCCGTCGCCGGAGAACTGCGCCTTGATCGGGAGGGTGCCGGCGCCGCCGGAGACCGTGGTCCAGGTGGCGCCGCCGTCCGTGGTCTCGTACAGCGTCGAGTCGTCCGCGTCGCCGACCACGATGTGCTGGGTCGGGGTGCCGCGGTGCTTCTCGGTCTGGTCGAAGGTCACGAACTGCAGGCCGTTGGTGGAGTTCGAGCCCAGGTCGGGGAAGCTCTTGTCCTGGGCCCAGGTGCGTCCGCCGTCGGTGGACTTCCACAGGCCGTCGTTGCGGGTGCCGAAGTAGAGCACGTTGTCGTCGTTGGGGTCCACGACGAGGCGCTCACCGGAGTCCCGGCCCTGGTCGTTCGAGCCGTTCTCGAACGGCACGCTGAACGAGGTCCAGGTGCGTCCGTAGTCGTCCGAGCGCAGGATGGCCGAGGGCTGGCCGTTGTTCCAGCTCTCCGAGTAGGAGCCGACCGCCGCCCACACCACGTTCGGGTGGATCGGGTCGGTGGCGACCGACTCGACGCCGAGCTCATTCCAGTTCTGGAAGCTGGTCGAGTCCAGCAGCGGGATCCACGTCTTCGACGACGCGTTCCAGCGGTAGAGCCCGCCGATGTCCGTGCGCAGGTAGGCCAGACCCGGCTGGGTCGGGTTGTACACGACGCCGGTGATGAAACCGCCGGCGCCGACGTTCACGTTGTTCCACACATATCCGTTGCCACTACCCGCGGAGCTGCTCGTGGCCGAGGCCGACGGAGCGATGGCCAGCGGGGCAGCGAGCAGCCCGGCCGCGGTGCAGGCAAGGATCGCCCTCTTCTTCGAGGTGCGCATGGGGATGGTCGTGTCCTCTCAGCCCTTGACGGCGCCCGTGAGCATGCCCTTGGCGAAGTGCCTCTGCACGAACGGAGTCAGGACGACGATGGGAATGAGTGAAAGGGTGACCGTGGCCATGGAGAGCCCGGTCTGGGACGCCTGCGCGAGACCGCCGACGCCCGTGGTGCCCATCCCGGGCATGGTGGTGCCCAGGAGCGTGTAGTCGTAGATGACCACGGCCAGGGGGTTGTTGGTGGCGTTCTCGGATTCGTAGAGGATCGCGTTGAAGAACGTGCCCCAGTAGGCGACCGCGTAGAACATGGTGATGACCGCGATGACGGCACGCGAGGTCGGCACCACGACCGACCACAGCACCCGCCACTCGCTCGCGCCGTCCAGCCGCGCGGCCTCGATCAGCTCGGACGCGGTGCCGGTGAAGAAGGCCCGCAACACCAGGATGTTGAAGACGTTCACGGCCGAGGGCAGGATCAGCGCCCAGAGGCTGCCGTAGAGCTTCAGGTCGTTGACGACCAGGAAGGTGGGGATGATGCCGCCGTTGAAGAACATCGTGACGACGAGCGTCATCAGCACCGGGCGCTGGGCGAAGGAGCTGGACCGGGAGAGCCCGTAGGCGCACAGGACGCTGACCACCATCGAGATCGCCGTGCCGACGACGGTGATCAGGACGGTGACGAACAGGGCGCGGCTGACCGTGCCGCCGCTGAAGATCAGCTGGTAGTTCTGCAGGCTCAGGCCGTGCGGAATGAGCACGAGGCCGCCGCCGGCCGAGTTGATCGAGCCCTTGTCGGAGAAGCTGGTGAGCACCACGCCCCAGACCGGGACGAGGATCAGCAGCATCACGACGGTGATGACGGAGCCCTTGCCGAACTGGCCGTACCAGCTCGGCTTCTCCTCCCAGACCGGACGCCGGTTCTGGTCGGGCTTGCGGAATCCGCGGGCGGAGGCGGGACGGAAGCGACGCCCGGTTTCAGTGACAGTGCTCATCGCCGGTACAACCCATCCTCACCGAACATGTGCGCGATCTTGTTCGCGCTCAGAATCAAGACCAGGGACAACACGCCCTTGAACACACCGACCGCGGCGCCATAGCTGTAACTGCCGCCGATGGAGGTGGTCCCTCCGAAGCCGCCGCCCAGGCCGGAATAGATATAGGAGTAGGTGTCGAGCACGTCGGCCGCGCTCGCGCCCACCGCCTGGCGCTGGATCAGCATCTGCTCGAAGCCGACGCTGAGCGCGTTGCCGAGGCGCAATACCAGCATCAGCACCACGATGCCGCGCAGTCCGGGCAGGGTGATGTGCCGCATCCGGCGCCATCGGCCGGCGCCGTCCACCGCGGCCGCCTCGTAGAGGCTGTTGTCGATGGCGGCGAGCGCGGCCAGGAAGACGATCAGGCCCCAGCCCGCCTCCTTCCACACGGCCTGCGCGGTGACCAGGTATTTGAAGGTGCCCGGATCGGTCATGATGTTCCACGACGAGATCCCGTGCTTGTTGAGGAACACGTTGAGCACGCCGGCGCCGCCGAGGAACTCCTGGAACATGGTGATGACCAGGACGTAGCTGAAGAAGTGCGGCAGGAAGACGATGGCCTGGATGAACGACTTGATGCGCGGGCTGAGGATCGTGTTGACCAGGAGCGCGAGCACGATCGGGATCGGGAAGTAGAGCACCAGCTGAACGGCGGCGATCACCAGCGTGTTCTGGAAGGCCTGCCAGAACCCGGGGTCGGTCAGCGCCTCCTGGAAGTTGGCGAGTCCGACGAACTGGCTGTGGATCAGGCCCTGGTAGATGTCGTAGTTCTCGAACGCGATGATGATCCCTGCCATCGGCAGGTAGTTGAACAACACGATCAAGATCAGCGCCGGCAGGCACATCAGCAGCAGCGTCTTGTCTCGCCGCAGCCGGATGCGCCAGTTCAACCGCTGTTGTTTCGGCCCCTTGGCCTTAGCTCGGCCGACGCCCAAGCGCCGACGTTGCGTGGAGGCTTCCGCCTCCTGGGTCGTGATCGCCGCCACCGGCCGCTCTCCCATTCTTACGCGTTGACTCGTGCCGCGGTCTCCCACCGACCACGGCCGGACCGGACGGATCCGGGCATGGTCCATCGCCCGAATCCGTCCGGATTCCCCCGCTCAGACTTAGTTGCCGGTGCCGTACTGCTTGGCCACACCCTCGTAGAAGGTGCGCAGCGTGTTGCCGGCCTGAGACTTCCAGGTGGTCAGCGCGTTCTGGTAGTCGGTCACGGTCTTGCGGCCGAGGCGCACGTCGGTGATGACGGACTCGAGGGCGGTGGTCGCCTTCGAGGTCGAGGACGGCTCGGTGATGTTCATGGCCCAGAACAGCGGCTTGTACGCGTGCGCGACGGCGTCCGCCTGCCAGGCCGCGTAGTCCTGCGTGATCTGGTTGTACCCGGCGTTGAAGGTGACCGCCTGGCAGTTGGCCAGCTGGTCGAAGGTGTCGGTGACGACCTTGTTGCCCTCGGCGGTCAGGGTCGGGCCGGAGGAGGTCATCGTGTAGTCGGTGCCCTCGGTGCCGTAACGCGCCACCAGGTACTCCGCGCTGCCGAACGGCGCCGCGAGGTAGTTCGCGATGTTCAGCACTTCCTTGACCTGGGCGTCCGAGAGGTTCTTGTTCAGGTACGAGAACATGCTCGCGCCGGCCTCGAGGCCGATCTTCGGCGTGCTGCCGTCGAACGAGAAGACCTTGAAGCCCTGGCGCTCGTAGGACGGGCTCGCCGAGGCGCCGGACTGCGCGTCGGCCTTGTTCCAGGCGCCGGTGCCGTCGGCGGTGATGACGGTCTTGCCGGCCCAGAAGCGGCTCTTCGCGTCGGCGCTGTCGCCGGCGATGGCCGAGGGGTGCACGTAGCCGCTGGTCGAGAGCGAGGAGGCGAACGACAGCATCTCGACGAACTCGGGCATCTCGTACTTGCTGACGAAGTTGCCGCTGGAGTCCTTGGTGAAGCCCACACCGGAGGAGACCGGGATGTTGAACACCTGGTAGAGGAAGGTGCCCAGGTCGTCGAAGGCGTACTGGCCCTTGGACTTGACGGTCAGCTCGGCACCGAGCGCCTTGAGCGCGTCGGCGCTGGTGATCGTGGAGGCGTCGATGCCGGCGGTCTTGAAGATGTCCGCGCGGTAGAAGACCATGCCCGCGAACGAGGCCGAGGAGACCCACAGCGGGATGCCGTAGAGCTTGCCGTTCCACACACCCGCGGACCAGCCCGTGGAGGGGATCGCGGCGAGGTTCGGGTAGTCCAGCGACTTGTCGCCGGCCAGGTAGGGCGTGAGGTCCTTGAAGTACTTCTCGACACCCTCGGAGAAGTTCTGGATGGCGGCGGTGTTCCAGCCCGGCACGTCCAGCCAGTCCGGGATGTTCCCGGAGGCGAACAGCGTCGAGAGCATGGTGGCGTAGTTGTTGCCGTCCGAGGGGTTCTCGTTCAGCGTCGCGCCGATCGCCGCGTTCACGGCCTGGTAGTAGCTGTTGCCGGCCGGCGGGACCGAGCCCCAGACCGGGGTCACGGCCTTGTAGGTGCCGCCGGAGCCGATCGTGCCGGTGACGGACTTGACCGGAGTGGCCGGGAAGTTCAGGAAGGCGGGGTCGGAGGCCGCGCCGTTGATCCCCGTCACGGAGGGGATGTCGGCGGTAACCGCGTCAGAGGCCTTATAGGTCGGGATCACGGTCTTGACGGTGTTCGAATTCGTCACACCGGAACCTGAGGCACTGGCGCTGCTGCCACAGGCGGAAAGCAGCGGCATGGCGGCTATCGCGCCGGCGACACCCGCGGACGTGGTCACGAAACCACGGCGGGTGAAAGCGGTGGAGCTCGGCATTGAACTCTCCAAGAGTGTGGGGTCGCGTCGGCCGACCCGCGTTGGAGGGAGTCGTCGAAGCGCTTCAATGTTGGCTTGAGGTTAGGTCAGTAAAACGGCCCATGCAAGGGACTTCGGTTACAATTCGATGACGGGCGGGCGAGAGGCCCGGTGGTCGATACCACTGCTCACCTCCTGCCGGGGTTGACCCTTACAATGCCTTTGACGTGCGAAGATTTTGTTCCGACCGCTCCATCCCGGCTTGTGTGCACGCGCCCGGGGATTGACAGGAAGGGGGGTGGGATGGAACTTTCGAAGCGCTTCGATCAGATCTACGTTTCCGAACCATCGCCTTCGCACCCCCCGCGAGAGAGAGTGGCCCCCGTGACCCCCACGCCCGAACAGCAGGCGCAGGCGCTGCTGGCCGAACTGACCGTCCAGGAGAAGGTGGCCTTCCTGCACCAGCACCAGCCGGTCGTGGAGCGGCTCGGCCTGGAGAAGTTCCTGACCGGCTGCGAGGGGCTGCACGGCGTGGCCTGGATCGGCAAGGCGACGGTCTTCCCGCAGGCCGTGGGCCTGGGCGCGACCTGGGACCGGGAGCTGGTGCGCCGGGTGGGCGAGGCCGTGTCGACCGAGGTGCGTGCGTTCAGCCAGGACACCGCGAACGCGTACCAGGACAGCGGCCAGAACGAGAAGCCGCCGCAGGTCACGCTGAACGTCTGGGCGCCGGTGGTGAACCTGCTGCGCGACCCGCGCTGGGGCCGCAACGAGGAGGGCTACAGCGAGGACCCGTACGCGACCGCGCAGATCGCCACGGCCTTCTGCCGCGGCCTGCGCGGGGACCACCCGACGGTCTGGCGCACCACGCCGGTGCTCAAGCACTTCCTGGCCTACAACATCGAGACCGACCGCGACATCGTGGACGTGCGGGTGCCCGACCGGGTGCTGCACGAGTACGAGTTCCCGGCCTTCCGCGGCCCGATCGAGGCGGGCGTGGTCGCGGGCGTGATGCCCGGCTACAACCTGACCAACGGCGTGCCCAACCACGTCCACCCGTTGATCAACGAGGCGCTGCGCTCCTGGGATCCGGAGGTCGCGGTCTGCTCGGACGCGCAGGCCCCGTCGAACCTGGTCGAGCGGGAGAAATACTTCCCGGACCACGTCGAATCGCACGCCGCCGCGCTGAAGGCGGGCGTGGACAGCTACACCGACAACTCCGCGGACAGCGCGCCCACGATCGAGCGGTTCACCGCCGCGCTCGAACGCGGCCTGATCACCGAGGCCGACCTCGACCAGGCCGTACGCCGCCTGCTGCTGCTGCGCGCGCGCACCGGCGAGTTCGCCAAGGACGCCGACCCATACGCCGGCATCCGCGCCGAGGTCATCGACAGCGCGCCGCACCGGGCGCTGGCCCGCGAGGCGGCCGACGCCTCGGTGGTGCTGCTCAAGAACGAGGACGCCGCGCTGCCCCTGCCGACCGGCCAGGACGCGCCGGGACGCATCGCCGTCATCGGCCACCTGGGCACCCGCGTGCTCACCGACTGGTACAGCGGCACGCTCCCGTATTCGGTCAGCATCGCCGACGGGCTCGCCGCCGCGTACGCCGAAGCCGGCACCGAGGTGGTCACCGCCGACGGCGCCGACCTGGTCGTATTGCGCGTCGCGGACGAGCAGGGCGCCGAGGCGGCGGCCTTCGGCCCGTACCGGCACCAGGACTGGGGCACCAGCGTGCAGTGCCCGCTGCCGGTGCACACCCTCCAGGCCGAGGACAACGGCCGCTACCTGGGCCTGACCGGCGAGGACGACCTGGTCGCGGACGCGGTCTCGGCGACCCCGGACGGCTGGTTCGTCAAGGAGCTCTGGGAGTTCGAATCCGCGCCGGGCACCGCCGCGGACGCCGCTTCCGGTGAAACTTTCACGCTGCGCGCCAACTCGCCGCACAGCCGCAAGTACGTGCGCGTCGAGCCGGGCACCGGCCGGCTGCTGGCCGATATCGAGGACGCCGCCGCGGCCACCCGCTTCCAGCTCGAGGTGGTGCAGGACGGCGAGCAGGAGGCGGAGCGTCTCGCCGCCTCGGCCGACCGCGTCGTGCTGGTGCTGGGCAACGACCCGCACATCAACGGCCGCGAGACGGTGGACCGCGACGGGCTCGCGCTGCCGGCCCGGCAGGAGCGGCTGCTGCGCGTGGTGCAGCGGGCCCATCCGGCCGCGGTGCTGGTCGTGGTCTCGAGCTACCCCTACGCGATCGACTTCGCGCAGGAGAACCTGCCGGCGATCCTGTGGAGCTCGCACGCGGGCCAGGAGATCGGCAGCGCGCTCGCGGGGGTGCTCACCGGAGCGCAGAGCCCTTCGGGCCGGCTGCCGCAGACCTGGTACGCGGGCTCGGCCGTGCTCCCGGACCCCACCGACTACGACGTCGTCGGATCGCGGTGGACCTACCGGTACTCGCGGCGTGACCACCTCTATCCGTTCGGTCATGGTCTTTCCTACGCGACGTTCGAGTACTCGGATCCGACCGCGCAGGTGCGGGCCGAAGGAGCGGGAGCGTTCACAGTAACCCTTGACTTGGACGTGACCAACACCGGCTCCCGATTTGGTGACGAAATCGTGCAGATCTACGCGCGCCGGACGGGCGGCGAGGACTTCGACGCCGAGCGCGAGGCGCTGCGGGTGCTGGTCGGATTCGCCCGCGTGCCGCTGGCGGCGGGCGAGCGGCGCGAGGTCGCCTTCGAGGTGGCCGGCGAGAGCCTGGCGCAGTGGTCCGAGGCCGAGGGCCGCACCCGCGTCCCGGCCGGCGAGTACGTCTTCGAGGCCGGTGCCTCCAGCACGGACCTGCGCACGAGCGTGCGGGTGAAGCTTTCGTGACGGCCCGGCCGACGCGCTACGAGGCGACCTGGGAGTCCCTGGCCGCCTATGAGGTGCCCGAGTGGTTCAGGGACGCGAAGTTCGGCATCTTCATCCACTGGGGCCCGTACTCGGTGCCCGCGTGGGGCAACGAGTGGTACGCGCGCAACATGTACCAGATGGGCTCGCCGGAGTACGAGCACCACCGCGAGGTGTGGGGCCCGCAGAACGAGTTCGGCTACAAGGACTTCATCCCGCTGCTGACCGGCGAGTCCTTCGACGCCGACGCCTGGGCCGCGCTCTTCCGCGAGGCCGGGGCGCAGTACGTGGTCCCGGTGGCCGTGCACCACGACGGTTTCGCCATGTACCGCAGCGAGCTCAACCCGTGGAACGCCGCGGTGATGGGTCCGAAGCGGGACGTGATCGGTGAACTGTCCGAGGCGGTGCGGCGCCGGTCGATGACCTTCGGGGTCTCGACCCACCGGGCCGAGCTGTGGTGGTTCCTCAACGGCGGCATGGCCTTCGACTCGGACGTGCGCGATCCGCGCTACAGCTCGTTCTACGGCCCGGCCCAGTCCCAGCAGCTGGAGCCGAACGAGCAGTTCCTGCAGGAGTGGGTCGCGCACACGCTCGAGCTCGTGGACGCCTATGAGCCGCAGCTGCTGTACTTCGACTGGTGGATCCACCGGCCCGGGTACCTCCCGTACCTGCCGAAGATCGCGGCGCACTACTACAACCGGATGGCCGAGGCCGGCCTCGGGCCCGTGCTCACGTACAAGGACGGCGCCTTCCCGGCCGGCACGGCTGTGGAGGACGTCGAGCGCGGCGCCAGCGCCACGCTGCGGCCGCAGCCGTGGCAGGCGTGCACCTCGATCGGGCGCGGCGCCTGGTGCCACGTCGAGGGCGAGGACTACAAGACCCCGGGCGAGCTCGTCGGCACGCTGGTGGACACCGTCGCGAAGAACGGCAGCCTGCTGCTGAACGTCGGCCCCAAGGCGGACGGGACGATCCACTCCGCCGAGGCCGAGGTGCTGCGCGAGATCGGGGCCTGGCTCGCGGTCAACGGCGAGGCGATCTACGGCACCCGGCCGTGGTCCGTCTACGGCGAGGGCCCGGCCCGCGCGGTGGAGGGGAAGTTCATGGAGCGCGATCAGGACGGCTTCGGCCCGCGGGACCTGCGCTTCACCACCCGCGGCGACGTGCTGTACGTGCTCGGCCTTTCCGCGCCGCAGGACGGGCGGATCGAGATCCGCTCGCTTGGCTCGGACCTGACGCTCTACCAGGGCGAGGTCAAACTGATCGAACTGCTCGGACACACCGGCGAGTTCACCCCGGTGCCGCTGGAGTTCGAGCGCGGGCCGCACGCGCTCACGGTGCGTCTGCCCGAGTCCTGGACCGCAGGGCACCGGGCGGCCGTGCCGCTGCCGGTGCTGCGCATCACGGCTGCCTGACACGCACAGGGAACGCACGGCGCCCGCCCGATCGCGAGATCGAGCGGGCGCCGTGTGGTGTCCGGGGCGGCCGGGCGGCCGGAAGCGGTCCGCCGGGCGGCCTACGGGTAGCCGGGGCCGCCGTCGATCGGGATGTACCCGGCGTACCAGCCGGCCGCGACGGCGAGCACGCCGAGCACGACCCACACCACCCAGCGGCGGCGCAGCGAGGCCAGCCAGCCGGCCGGGGCGAGCAGTAGCGGGAACGCGGCGAGCATCTCGCGCGGCACGACCGAGTAGTCGTGGATCGCGGTGTAGATGATCACCGCGACGATGCAGGTGTAGGTCAGCAGCTGCCAGGGCTGGCGCTGCAGGAACATCGCCAGGATCAGGAACGGGACGATCAGCAGCACCGCGGTGGTGATGTGGGCCTGGCCGGTGTCGTAGCCGCCGTGCGTGGAGCCCTCGAGGCCCAGCTTGATCCGGTGCAGCACCTGGCTGCTGTTGCCGAAGCCGGTGCCCCACTTCTTCTGCGCGCGCATATAGCCGCCGAGGCTGCCCATCCGGTACGCGACGTAGGACAGGAAGCCGACGGAGCCGAGCGGCGCGATGACGAAGGCCGCCCAGGGCCGCCAGCCGGCGCTCGTGCCCTGTCTGCGGGCCCGCAGGAACTCGACCACGGCGCCCACGCACACCGTCGCCACGATCGCGTTCGCGGTGGGGCGGGTGGAGCCGGCCAGGCAGGCGAGCACGGCCGCGGTGACCAGGTTGCGGCGCAGCAGCGCGTACAGCGCCCAGGCGGACAGGCAGATCGCGAGGGTGTCGGCGTACAGGGCGCCCTGGATCACGGCGGAGGGCATCAGCGACCAGAGCACCGCGAAGATCAGGCCGGTGCGCGCGTCGCGCACCAGGGCGCCGATCTCGGACAGCGCCCAGGCGCAGGCGAGGGCGGCGATCCAGGTCACCGCCAGTCCGATCGCGGTGACGCTCAGGCCGGTGATCGTGTGGCCGAGCCCCATCAGACCCGGATAGAGCGGGTCGAAGGCGAAGGGCGAGAGGTTCGGGGAGATGGCGGTGTCGTAGCCGCGCAGGGCGATCTGCTGGTACCAGCCCGAGTCGACATACACGAACATGCCGCGGCTGGCGTAGCCGTGCCCGCTGGAGAGCAGTCCGAAGACCAGCGTGCTCACCAGGCGCGCGGCCAGGTACGCGGCCATCGCGGGCCAGGCCCGCCGGGCCGAGCGCGCCACGGCGCCGCGCGCCGCGGCGAACCGGGCGGGAGCCGACTGCTGATCCGGGGCTTGTTGCTCGGTCGTGCTACTGGTCACGGTCGCGCTGTCCGTCCTTCATGCCGTACCGGCGCTCGGCGCGGGATGCGCGCCCGACCACCTCCGGCAAGCCTGCGGGTGAACCGCGCGCGAACGCGCGGTGTGGGTGAGCTCACGCCGGATCCTATCGCGCCGTCCGTACCGGTCCCGCCTGCGCGTTGTCACGGGATCGGTACGGACTCGGCCGCGCCGGCGGTCACACCCCGGCCGCGCGCATCCCGCGCAGCTCCTTCTTGAGCTCCGAGATCTCGTCGCGGAACCGCGCGGCGAGCTCGAACTGCAGCTGCGCCGCGGCCGTGTGCATCTGCTGGGACAGGTCCTCGATCAGCGCCTCGAGCTCCTCGGCCGGCTTGCCGACGTAGTCCACGCTGGTCACCCCGCGCGCGCCGACGCCGGGGACGGGCGAGCGGCCCTTGCCCTGCGGACGGCTGAGCAGCTCGCGGGTGTCGGCGTCCTCGCGGATGAGCGAGTCGGTGATGTCGGCGATCTTCTTGCGCAGCGGGGTCGGGTCGATGCCGTGCTCGGTGTTGTACGCCCGCTGCTTCTCCCGGCGCCGGTTGGTCTCGTCGATCGCCTTGGCCATGGCCGGGGTGATCTTGTCCGCGTACATGTGCACCTGGCCGCCGACGTTGCGCGCGGCCCGGCCGATGGTCTGGATCAGCGAGGTGGGGCTGCGCAGGAAGCCCTCCTTGTCCGCGTCCAGGATCGCCACCAGCGAGACCTCGGGCAGGTCAAGGCCCTCACGCAGCAGGTTGATGCCGACCATGACGTCGAAGACGCCGAGGCGCAGTTCGCGCAGCAGCTCGACCCGGCGCAGGGTGTCGATGTCCGAGTGCAGATACCGCACCTTGACGCCGAGCTCGAGCAGATAGTCCGTCAGGTCCTCGGACATCTTCTTGGTCAGCGTCGTCACCAGCACCCGCTCGCCGCGCTGCTCGCGCTGGCGGATCTCGTGCACCAGGTCGTCGATCTGACCCTCCGTCGGCTTGACCACGATCTCCGGGTCCACCAGGCCGGTCGGCCGGATGACCTGCTCGACCACCTCGCCGCCGGCCTTGGCGAGCTCGTAGGGTCCGGGGGTGGCCGAGAGGTAGACCGTCTGCCCGATCCGCTCGACGAACTCCTCCCACTTGAGCGGGCGGTTGTCCAGGGCCGAGGGCAGCCGGAAGCCGAAGTCCACCAGGTTGCGCTTGCGCGAGGTGTCGCCCTCGTACATCGCGCCGATCTGCGGCACGGTCTGGTGCGACTCGTCGATGACCAGCAGGAAGTCGTCGGGGAAGTAGTCGAGCAGGGTGTTGGGCGCGGTGCCGGCCTCGCGCCCGTCGATGTGCCGGGAGTAGTTCTCGATGCCGTTGCAGAACCCGACCTCGCGCATCATCTCCACGTCGTAGGTGGTGCGCATGCGCAGCCGCTGCGCCTCGAGCAGTTTGCCCTGCCGCTCCAGCACGGCCAGGCGCTCCTCGAGCTCCGCCTCGATCCCGGCGATGGCCCGCTCCATCCGCTCCGGACCGGCCACGTAGTGGGTGGCCGGGAAGACGTAGATCTCCTGATCGTCCGTCAGGATCTCGCCGGTGACCGGGTGCAGCGTCATCAGCCGCTCGATCTCGTCGCCGAACATCTCCACCCGGACCGGGTGCTCCTCGTACATCGGGAAGATGTCCACGGTGTCCCCGCGCACCCGGAAGGTGCCGCGGGTGAAGGCCACGTCGTTGCGCGCGTACTGCACCGCGACGAGCCGGCGCAGCAGCTGGTCGAGCTCGAACTCCTCGCCCACGCGCAGGCGCACCATCCGGTCCACGTACTCCTGCGGCGTGCCCAGGCCGTAGATGCAGGAGACCGAGGCCACCACGACCACGTCGCGCCGGGTCAGCAGGGAGCTGGTGGCGGAGTGGCGCAGCCGCTCCACCTCCGAGTTGACCGAGGAGTCCTTCTCGATGTACGTGTCGGTCTGCGCCACGTACGCCTCGGGCTGGTAGTAGTCGTAGTACGAGACGAAGTACTCGACCGCGTTGTTCGGCAGCAGCTCCCGGAACTCGTTCGCGAGCTGGGCGGCGAGGGTCTTGTTCGGGGCCAGCACGAGCGTGGGCCGCTGCAGCCGCTCGACCAGCCAGGCCGTGGTGGCGGACTTGCCGGTGCCGGTCGCGCCGAGCAGCACGACGTTGCGCTCCCCCGCCTTCACCCGCTGCTCGAGTTCGGCGATCGCCTGCGGCTGGTCGCCCGAGGGCTTGTAGTCGCTGACCACCTCGAAGGGGGCCACACTGCGTTCCAGATCCGTCGTCGGTCGCGTCATGTCATCCAGGCTAGAGCCGCCCTCGGACAATCGGCGTCAGCGCAGGTCGGCGCGGGTCACCGGACCCACCAGACGCGGATCTCGGTGCTCGGCTGGCGACGCGAGAACAGGCCGGAGGGCGAGGCCTCGGCCAGCAGCAGGCGCAGCTCGGCCTCGAACTCGGGGAGCCGGTCGCCGAACAGGTGCGGCGCCGATCCGGACAGGGAGAACACCTCGGCCACCACGACGTCGGCCGTGCGCTCGAGGGGTCGGCCGCCCGGGACGAGGTGGCACTCATGGCTGCCGAACCCGGCCCGCTCGAGCACCGCTCCCTCGCCGCCCGGTGTGCCGTTCGGCAAGGTGCCCCGGCCGGCCCGCCACACAGGGCCCAGATAGCGCTCAGCCAAGGCCTTGATCCGTGCGGTGGGTGCTTCCGGATGCGGCATCGGGCCGTCCGGCAGAGCGTCCACGTGCGGGGCCGCGACGAGCACCACCGCGCCGCCGGGCGCGAGCGCGGCGCGCATGGTGGCCGCCACCCGGTCGCGGTCCATCCAGTGGAAGGACTGGCCGAACGCGGCGACCGTGAAGGTGCCGAGTCCGTCCGGCCAGTCCTCGGCGCGGGCCTGGATCCAGCGGCTGCGCTCGGCGTGGCCCTCGGCCTCGGCCTGGCGCGCGGCCGCGGCGATCATCCCGTCGTCCGGGTCGAGGCCGACCACCTCGGCGAAGCGGTCGGCCAGGGCGAGCGCGAGCGTGCCCGGGCCGCAGCCGACGTCGGCCAGCCGGCCGGTGCCGTCGAGGTCGAGCACCTCGACGCACACGTCCACCCAGCCGGGCGCGTACGGCGGCCGGCCCGCCGTGTAGAACTCGGACGCGCCCTCGAACAGGGTCTCGTCCCACACCCAGTCGCCGATCGTCACAGCGGTCCCACCCTTCACCGGAAACGGGCAAAGGCTGGATTATGGCAGGGCTCGATGAACGGCGCCGCCGACTCAGGCGGCGTGTCGGTCAGGCCTGCTTGTCCACGACCTTGCGGAAGGCCGGGCGGGGCAGGTGCCGCAGCCCGGAGAAGACGTAGCGCAGCTGGGCCGGGACCCAGACCAGGTCGGCCTCGCGGCGCAGGCCGTCGACGATGCCCTCGGCCACCGCCTCGGGGGTGGTGGACATCGGCGCCTTGGGCAGGCCCGCGGTCATCTTCGAGTCCACGAACCCGGGCCGCACCACCATCACGTGCACGCCGGTGCCCTGGAGCGAGTCGCCCAAGCCCTGCGCGAAGGTGTCGAGGCCGGCCTTGCTCGAGCCGTAGATGAAGTTGTCCTTGCGCCCGCGCTCGGCCGCGACCGAGGAGAGCACCACCAGCGCGCCGTGGCCCTGCTTCTTGAGCGCCTCGGCCACCACCAGCGAGGAGGTGACGGCGCCGACGTAGTTCGACTGGACCACCTTCGCGGCGGCCAGCGGGTCGCGCTCGTCGGTCTTCTGGTCGCCCAGCACGCCGAAGGCGAGCAGCACCACGTCGATGTCGCCCTCCTCGAACAGCGGGGCGAGGACCTTCTCGTGCTCGCCGAACTCGAGGGCGTCGAAGTTCACCACCCGCACCTCGGCCCCGAGGCCGCGCAGCAGGTCGGCGCCGGCGTCCAGCCGCTCGGAGGGCCGGCCGGCCAGGATGATGCGCTTGGTCCGGTCCTGGGCCAGCTTGCGCGCGGTGGCCAGGGCGATGTCGGACCCGCCGCCGAGCACGAGCAGCGACTGGACCGAACCGAGGGAGTCCTTCATGGCAGATTCCTTACAGGCTGAGTCGGCGGGACTGGTCGGAGACGAACACCCCGTGCGGATCCACCTCGGCCCGCACCTTCCGGAAGTCCTCGAGCCGCGGGTACATCGCGGCCAGGTCTCCGGGAGACATCCTCGAGTCCTTCGCCAGGTAGAGCCGTCCGCCGGCCTCGAGCACCTGCGCGTCCATCCAGCGCAGCAGCCCGGCCAGCCCGGGCGTCCCGGTCGGGAAGTCGTAGGTGAGCGTCCAACCGTCGGTCGGGAAGGACAGGTAACCGGGGCTGGCCGGCCCGAAACGCTTGAGCACGGTGACGAACGAGGGCGCGCCCTGCACCGCCACCCGCTCCACGACCCGGCGCAGCGTCGCGGCCGCCTCGAACGGCACCACGAACTGGTACTGCAGGAACCCGGCCGCGCCGTAGACGCGGTTCCAGTCGTGGATCGCGTCCAGCGGGTGGAAGAACCCGCCGATGCTGGCCAGGTGCGGGTGCGCGTCCTTGGGGGCGCGGCGGAAGTTCGCCTCGTTCATCAGCCGGATGGTGCGGCGGTTGAGCAGGCCGCTGGGGAACAGGTCCGGCATCGCGGCCAGCGGCTTCGGGTGGAAGGCCAGCGGAGTCTCGCGCAGCTTGGCGGGCAGGTGTTCGAGCCCGGCGAAGTTGCCGCTCTCCACCCAGCCGCGGCCGAGCGAGGGGCCGGTGGCCAGGTTGTCCAGGGAGGCGACGGAGAAGCGGTAGTCCGCGTCCGTGAGCGTCATCCGCTCCATCGCCTCGTCGAGGTCGGCCACGCGCTTGGTCTCCACCAGGATGCGCGAGGTCTCGACCCGCATCATCTTCAGCTTCGCCCGCACGATGACGCCGGTCAGGCCCATGCCGCCGGCCGTGGCCCAGAACAGCCCGGGGTCGGACTCGGGTGTCAGGGTACGCACGGAGCCGTCGGCGAGCAGCAGGTCGAGCTCCAGCACGTGCTGGGCGAAGGAGCCGTCGGCGTGGTGCGACTTGCCGTGGATGTCGCAGCCGATCGCGCCGCCGACGGTCACGTACCTGGTGCCGGGGGTGACCGGCACGAAGTAGCCGAAGGGCAGCATCGCCTGCATCAGCTGCTGCAGGCTGACGCCGGGCTCCACCTCCACGGTGCCGGTTTCGAGGTCCACGCCCAGGATCCGGTTCATCCCGGTCAGGTCGAGTACCCGGCCGCCGGCGTTCTGCGCCGGGTCCCCGTAGGAGCGGCCCAGGCCCCGCGCGACGATGCCGCGCGCTCCGGCGCCGGCCACCGCCTCGGCGACCTGCTCCCGGGTGCTCGGCCGCACCACCTCGGCCACGGACGGCGCCGTACGGCCCCATCCGGTCAACTTCTCCCGACGCGGCTGCGGCACCGCCGCCACCTCCAAGTCCGTGCCGGGCACGCGCGTGCCCGCTCGATCAGTGCCCATTGAAGACTCCGATGGCGAACAGCACCAGCCAGCCGGCGCCGATCGCCATGATGACCTTATCGCCCAGCACGACGTCCTCGGGCTCGCCGGCCTTGCCCGCGTCCACGAACATCGCGTAGCGCAGGAACAGGAAGGACCAGGCCACGATGGAGATCTCGTGCCAGTGCACCCCGTGCGCGGACCGGTCGAGGTCGAAGGCCCAGAGGCTGTAGGTCAAGATGGCCAGGCCCGCCATGGTCTGCCAGATGAAGCGCAGGTACGAGGTCGTGTACATGGCCAGCGAGCGGCGGGTGGTCGCGGCGCCCTCACCCATCAGGATCATCTCGGAGAAACGCTTGCCGGCCACCATGAACAGCGAGCCGAAGGCCGTGGTCAGCAGGAACCACTGGGACAGGTCGATGCCCGCGGCCACGCCGCCCGCCATGGCCCGCAGCAGGAAGCCGCCGGCGACCAGGGCGAGGTCGACCACCAGGACGTGCTTGAACCAGGCGCTGTAGGACAGGTGCATGGCCAGGTAGATCGCCACCAGTGCGGCCAGCCCGGCGTTCTCGGACGCCGCCACCACCAGCGCCGCCGCGCCGAGCACGGCCGCGCAGACCCAGGCCAGCTTGATCGGGACGATGCCCGCGGCGATGGGCCGGCGGCACTTGGTCGGGTGGGCCCGGTCGGCCTCCACGTCCAGCGAGTCGTTGGCGTAGTAGACCGCTGAGGCGGCGAGGCAGAACGCGACGAAGGCCACCGCGACCGGTCTCAGCGTCTTCGTGTGCCCGATCGTGCCGGCCGCCAGCGGCGCGGTGAGCACCAGCAGGTTCTTGATCCACTGTTTGGGCCGGGCCTCGCGCACCAGGCCGCTCAGCAGCGAGCCGCCGGAGCCGAGCGCGACGGCGGCCGGGTCGAGCGCGAGCTCGGAGTCTGCCTGGAGCTGAGCTTCGTCGAGCATGTCCGACTCGTGTTGTTGTGCCGGGAATGAACTCACGACGTGCTCCTCACAGCGCTCTGAGAGCCGGGCAGACGGGTGCTCGCGTCGGCGGGGTACGGCTTGGGAACCCTATCAGGATCTGTGATGCAGCTCGGTGAGCTCTCGCCAGAGTGCGTCGACGGCCTCGACGAGCTCGCTCTCGGTCCCGTCGTTGGCGAGGAGGTGGTCGGCCGCCGCGTTGCGCCGCTCCCGGGGCGCCTGGGCCGCGATCCTCGCCTCGGCCTGTTCCCGGCTCATCCCGCGCAGCCGCACCAGCCGGTCGATCCGGGTCTCGTCGCGCGCGTCGACGACCACGACGACGTCGAACAGCGGCTTCAGCCCGCTCTCGACCAGCAGCGGGATGTCCTGCACCACGACGCTGCCCTCCGGCGCCGCCGCCGTGCGCTCGGCCATCCAGGTGCGCACCCGCGGGTGGATGATCGCGTTGAGCTCGCCGCGGCGCCGCTCGTCCCCGAACACCAGCTCGGCCAGCGCGGCCCGGTCCAGCGCGCCGTCGGGCCCGAGCACCTCGGGTCCGAAGGCCTCGGCCACCGCGGCGAGGCCCTCGGTGCCGGGCTCCACCACGGCCCGCGCGGCGAGGTCGGCGTCGAGCACGAGCGCACCCAGGGCGGCGAGGCGGGCGGCCACCGTGCTCTTGCCCGCGCCGATGCCCCCGGTCAGTCCGACATGCAGCGTGCGCATCAGTGCCCGTACCTTCCCTCGCGGCCGTTCGGAGCAGAGTCCGGATATCCGGAGGGTACCGTCCGCGCCCGCGGGCACGACGAAGGGGCCCGCCCACCGTGTGGTGGACGGGCCCCTCTCAGGCTGTCTCAGACCTCAGCCGGGCCCGGGGGCCCGAAGCGGTCCTCGGCTCAGCTCTGGCCGCCGGCCAGCTTCTCGCGCAGTGCGGCGAGCTGGTCGTCAGAGGCCAGGGTGCCGGTGGCCTCACCGGACGCCGTCGAGGAGTAGCTCGACGGGGCCGGGCCGCCCTCGGGCGCAGCAGTGCCGTTCGCAGCGGCCTCGGCGTCGGCCTTGCGGGCCTCGGCGATCTGCTTCTGGTGCTGCTCGAACCGGGCCTGCGCCTCGGCGTACTGCGCCTCCCAGGCCTCGCGCTGCGTGTCGTAGCCCTCGAGCCACTCGCCGGTCTCCGGGTCGAAGCCCTCCGGGTAGAGGTAGTTGCCCTCGGCGTCGTAGGAGGCGGCCATGCCGTAGAGGGTCGGGTCGAACTGGTCGACCGTCGAGTCTCCGGTCAGGCCCTCGTTCGCCTGCTTGAGCGAGAGCGAGATGCGCCGGCGCTCGAGGTCGATGTCGATGACCTTGACGAAGATCTCGTCGGACACCTGGACGACCTGCTCCGGGATCTCCACGTGGCGCTCGGCCAGCTCGGAGATGTGCACCAGGCCCTCGATGCCCTCGTCCACCCGGACGAACGCGCCGAACGGCACCAGCTTGGTGACGCGGCCGGGGACGACCTGGCCGATCTGGTGGGTCCGGGCGAACTGCTGCCACGGGTCTTCCTGGGTCGCCTTGAGCGACAGGGAGACGCGCTCGCGGTCCATGTCGACGTCCAGGACCTCGACCGTGACCTCCTGGCCGACCTCGACGACCTCGGAGGGGTGGTCGATGTGCTTCCAGGACAGCTCGGAGACGTGCACCAGGCCGTCGACGCCGCCGAGGTCCACGAACGCACCGAAGTTGACGATCGAGGAGACCACGCCGGAACGTACCTGGCCCTTGAGCAGGGTGGTGAGGAAGGTCTGGCGGACCTCGGACTGGGTCTGCTCGAGCCAGGCACGGCGGGACAGGACCACGTTGTTGCGGTTCTTGTCCAGCTCGATGATCTTGGCCTCGAGCTCCTTGCCGACGTACGGCTGCAGGTCGCGCACGCGGCGCATCTCGACCAGCGACGCGGGGAGGAAGCCGCGCAGGCCGATGTCGATGATCAGACCGCCCTTGACCACCTCGATGACGGTACCGGTGACGATGCCGTCCTCGTCCTTGATCTTCTCGATCGTGCCCCAGGCGCGCTCGTACTGGGCGCGCTTCTTGGACAGGATCAGTCGGCCTTCCTTGTCCTCCTTCTGGAGGACCAGGGCCTCGACGTGGTCGCCGACCGACACGACCTCATGGGGGTCGACGTCGTGCTTGATCGACAGCTCGCGCGAGGGGATGACGCCCTCGGTCTTATAGCCGATGTCGAGCAGGACCTCGTCGCGGTCCACCTTGACGATGGTGCCGTCGACGATGTCGCCGTCGTTGAAGTACTTGATGGTCTCATCGATCGCGGCGAGGAAGTCCTCCGCCGACCCGATGTCGTTGATGGCGACCTGCGGCGTGCGGGGGGTCTCGGTGCTGCTCGTCATGGGGGAAAGGGCTCCGGGGCGGATGTGGTCGACTATTCACGCGGCGGAGGCCTGACTCGGGTGGCTGTTAACGTCCTGGTCGCGACGAGCGGTTCGAGAACAGCGGTTCAGTCGGTGCGGTTCCCTCGGTCTGAAACCACACGGGTTCCGCAGCGCAAAAGCCAGGATAGGCTCTGTGCGTATCCATGGTCAATCGCGCACGCCAAGACGGTGCGCCGGGCGGCGTCACGGGCCCGCGGAAACGTCGCCGGAACAACACGGCGAACGGGCACCCGGGCCTGGTCAGGAAAGGATAAGGGCGTGGAGGGCACGGAGTCGAGAGGTTCGGCGGACGGATCCGCGACGGCGGTGGCCGAGCTGGTCGCGCGGCGCGAGGCGTCGCAGGACGAGACGGTCCGGGCCAACCGCACCTGGTGGGACGCGAACGCGGACGAGTACCAGGCGGACCACGGCGAGTACCTGGGGGACGCGCGGTTCCTGTGGGGTCCGGAGGGGCTCTACGAGGAGGACGCCGGCATGCTCGGTGAGGTGGCGGGCCTGGACGTGCTGGAGATCGGCTGCGGCGCGGCGCAGTGCGCCCGCTGGCTCGCGGACCGCGGCGCCCGGGTGGCGGCGCTTGACGTCTCGGCGCGCCAGCTCCAGCACGCCCGCCGGATCGACGAGCAGCAGGGCCGGGCGCCGCTGCGGCTGGTCCAGGCGGACGCGACCCGGCTGCCGTTCGCGGACGAAAGTTTCCACATCCTGTGCTCCGCCTTCGGGGCGATTCCGTTCGTGGCGGACTCGGCCCTGCTGATGCGCGAGGCGGCCCGGGTGCTGCGGCCGGGCGGGCGCTGGGTGTTCGCGGTGCCGCACCCGGTGCGCTGGGCCCTGCCCGACCTTCCGGGTGAGGAGGGCCTGGTGGTGCGCCACTCCTACTTCGACCGGCGCCCCTACGTGGAGCAGGATGAGGACGGCTCGGCCGGCTACGTCGAGCACCACCGCACCCTCGGCGACCGTATTAGGGAACTGACGGCGGCGGGGCTGCGGCTGGTGGACCTGGTGGAGCCGGAGTACCCGCGCGACCTGGGCGAGCCCTGGGGCGGTGGCTGGTCGGCGCTGCGCGGCGGGCTGATCCCGGGCACGGCGATCTTCGTGACCCGCAAGGACGGCTGAGCCGGAGCCGGCGGCGCGCCGGGCGCCCGGACACGCCCGGGCGGCGTCGCTCAGCGTGCCCGTGCCGTGGCGGATACTGGAGCACGGGCCGCGGCCGGTTTACAGTTTCGGCTGACGGGGGGTCACCGCTCCGGCCCCGGCCGACCACTCCCAGAGAGGGGCCGCATCCCATGGCCCGACGGCTGCTGGCCGACAGTGCGATCGTCGCGGTCGGGATAATGGCGGGCAACGTCCTGTCCTACGGGTTCAGCTTCGCCCTCTCGCACCAGCTCGGCTCCACCGGCTACGGGCAGATCGGCGCGCTGCTCGCGCTGTTCCTGATCGCCTCCATCCCGGCCACGGCGCTGCAGGCGGTCACCGCCCGGCGGGTGGCGACCGCGACCGCGCAGGACGGCGGGATCGCCGGGGACCACGTCAGAGCCCTGGCCGGACCGCTGATCCGCTGGTCGGCACTGGTCGGCCTGGGCGAGGCGCTCGTCCTGCTGCTGCTCTCCCCCGCGCTCTCGGCCGCGCTGCCCGCCGTCTCCGCCGCGCAGGTCGCCTGGACCGCGCTCTCGCTGCTGCCCTACACCGTGATCTCCGGCTACTTCGGCCTGGCCCAGGGCACGAGCCGGTTCGTGGCGTTCACGACGCTGTTCATCGCCATGAACGCGGTGAAGTTCGGCTCGGGGCTGATCGTGGGCGGGGCGGTGCGCAACCCGACCGTGGTGATGGGCGCGGTCGCGCTGTCCTGGTTCGCCGTGTGCGCGCTGTGCCACTACGTCCTGCGCGACCTGGTCACCACCCGCCGGCTGGTGCGCGGAGACGGGTACCTGCGCGAGCTCGGCACGGCCAGTTGGGGCATGGGCGCGGCGCTGATGCTCTCGCTGCTCGACGGCCTGCTCTCGGCGCACTACTACCGGGGCGCGACCCTCGGCAACTACCAGGCCGGGGCGCTGTTCACCCGGGCGGGGTATTTCGGCCCCCAGTTCGTCGCGATCCTGGCCTATCCGCGGCTGGCCGTGCCCGCCACCCGCCGGGTCGCGCTGCGCGCCGGGGTGGCCGCCTCGCTGGCCATCGGGCTGGTCACCACCGTCCTGGTGGCGGCCACGGCGGGCCCGCTGGTGCGCATCGCCTTCGGCAGCCACTACACCCAGGGCGCCTCCTTCTCGCTCGAGTCGGCCGCCTGGCTCTTCGCCCTGGCCGGGGCGGTGCAGGCGCTGGTCCAGCTGGTGCAGCTGGACGCGGTGGCCCGCGGCTCGGCGGCGGTGGGCTGGCTGGTGCTCACCGGCATCGCGGCCGAGCTGATCGCCATCACCGTCTTCGCGCACGACACGCCGGTCCGGCTGATCACCACGGCCGCCGTCGTCGGCACGGTCACCGCCGCGGCCGGCCTCGCCCTGGCCGCCCGGGCCCGGCACCCGGCCGCCCGCCCGCTGGCCGCCACCGAGCACGCGCCGGCCGCCGCGTAGCCGGTCCGCCGCCCGCGATCCGGGCCCGCGATCCGGGCCCGGGCTCCGGGCCGTGGATGGGGCACGTCCACACGCGTCCCGGAGCGGCTGTGTGGACCGCTCACATGCGAGCGCCCGGGCGGCGGCCGTACGGTCGAGCTCATGACGAGGATCGTGGACGCGGCCGCGTGGGCCGCCGGCGGAGGCAGGGTGGACCTCGGCGGCCGCACCGCCGTGGTGACCGGCGCGGCCAGCGGGATCGGCCGGGCCTGCGCCGAGGCCCTGGCCGGCGCCGGAGCGAAGGTGCGGGTACTCGACCTCGACGCGGAGGGCGCGCGGCGGGTGGCCGAGGCCGTGGGCGGCGAGGCGCACCCGGTGGACCTGGCCGACCCGGCGGCGGCCGCCCCGCTGGCCGCGGACGCCGACATCGTGGTCAACAACGCCGGGTTCCAGGTGGTGCGGCCGCTCGAGCAGTTCCCGCCCGAGGTCTTCCACCGGATGCTCACCGTGATGGTCGAGGCGCCGTTCCACCTGGTGCGCGCCGCGCTGCCGCACATGTACGGCCAGAGCTGGGGGCGGATCGTGAACATCTCCTCTGTGCACGGCCTGCGCGCCTCGGCGTACAAGGTCGGCTACGTCACCGCGAAGCACGCGCTCGAGGGCCTGTCCAAGGTGGCCGCGGTCGAGGGCGGCGCGCACGGGGTGACCTCCAACTGCGTCAACCCCGGGTACGTGCGCACGCCGCTGGTGGAGAAGCAGATCGCCGAGCAGGCCGCCGCGCACGGGATCGGCGAGCAGGAGGTGGTGGAGAAGGTGCTGCTGGCCCGGTCCGCGACCAAGCGGCTGATCGAGCCCGGCCAGGTGGCCGACCTGGTGCTCTACCTGTGCTCGCCCTCGGCCGCGTTCGTGAACGGGGCCTCGCTGGCCATGGACGGCGCCTGGACCGCGCAGTAACCTCCCGGCACCCCTCGATCATCCGGAAAGGACCCGTCGGAGCATCATGACCAGCGCGGATCTCGTCTATCTCGGCCTGCTCGCGCGCGACGCCCCGTCCGCCGAGTACGACGAGCCGGTCCGCCGGGCCCGGACCGAGAGCCGGGATCCGGAGCAGGCGGCGGCGGTGGAGCAGGCCAGGACCCTGGCGCTGCGCATCCGGACCACGCTGCGCGAGCAGCGGCGCCGGGAGAACGAGCTGACCGCGCTGTTCGAGACGGCCGGGGACCTGGCCGGGCTGCGCGACCTCGACGACGTGCTGCGCGCGATCGTGATCCGCGCCCGCAAGCTGCTCGGCACCGACGTGGCCTACCTGTCGCTGCACGACGAGCACGCGGGCGACACCTACATGCGGGTGACCGCGGGCTCGGTCTCGGCCGAGTTCCAGCGGGTGCGCCTCGGCATGGGCGAGGGCCTCGGCGGGCTGGTGGCGCAGACCTCCTCGCCCTACGCCACCGCGGACTACTTCAACGACGACCGGTTCCGGCACACCCGCGCCATCGACAGCGCCGTGCACGACGAGGGCCTGGTCGCGATCCTGGGCGTGCCGCTGCTGGTCAACGGCAAGGTGATCGGGGTGCTGTTCGCCTCCGACCGCTCGGTGCGCCCGTTCACCCGGGACGAGCTCGCCCTGCTCGGCTCGCTCGCCACCCACGCCGCCATCGCCATCGAGTCGGCGAATCAGCTCGCCGAGACCAAGGCGGCGCTGGCCGAGCTGGCCGAGGCCAGCCGCGTCATCCGGGAGCACAGCGCCGCGGTGGAGCGCGCGGCAGAGGCGCACGAGGCGCTGACCGGGCTGCTGCTGCGCGGCGCCGGGGTCGGCGAGCTCGCGGCCTCGGTCAGCGATCTGCTCGGCGGCACGGTGTGTCTGACGGACGATCAGGGCCGGGTGCTGCACGGCGCCGAGGCCGACGCGCGCGGGCCCGGGGTGCAGGCCGCGGCCGCGCAGTCCGAGCGCACCGGCCGGGCCGTACTCGCCGCCGGGCGCTGGGTGGCCGCGATCCAGGCGGGCGGCGAGCGTCTGGGCACGCTGGCCTTCCGCGGCCCGGCCGATCTGGACAAGGCCGAGCAGCGGATCCTGGAGCGGGCCGCGATGGTCACCGCGCTGCGGCTGCTGACGGAGCGTTCGGTGCGCGAGGCCGAGTACCAGGTGCGCGGCGAGCTGCTCACCGACCTGCTCGACGCGGTCGGGCGGGCCGACCCGGACGCGGCCGGGCTGCGCGAGCGGGCCAGACGGCTGTCCGCCGACCTCGATGCCGCGCACGTGCTGGTGGTGGCCAGGGCCGAGGACGCCGACCGGCGCCGGCTGGTCTCCGCCGCCTCCCACCTGGCCGCGACCCGGCACGGCCTGGCCGGGGAGCGCGCGGGCACGATCGTGCTGCTGTTGCCGGGCACCGAGCCGACCGCGACCGCCCGCGACGTGGTGCACCACCTGCACGCCGCCATCCAGCGGCCGGTGACCGCGGGCGCCGCGGGCCCCGCCTTCGGCCCGCTGGCGGTGGCGGCGCTGTTCGAGGAGGCGGAGCGCTGTCTCGGCGCGCTGCTCGCCCTCGGCCGCATCGGCGACGGGGCCTGCGCGGCGGACCTGGGCTTCGTCGGCCTGCTGCTCGGCGGCGGCCGGGTGCCCGGCTTCGTCGAGGCCGTACTCGGCCCGGTGCTCGAGTACGACGCGCGCCGCCAGACCGACCTGCTGCGCACCCTCGAGGCCTACTTCGCCTGCGGCGGCA
Source organism: Actinospica durhamensis (assembly GCF_018139695.1). GTDB lineage: Bacteria > Actinomycetota > Actinomycetes > Streptomycetales > Catenulisporaceae > Actinospica > Actinospica durhamensis. The sequence continues at coordinate 27,958 of NZ_JAGSOG010000051.1, forward strand.
ACCTGATGCGGGCCAAGGACCGGCTGCACGTGCACGTCAACACGGTCACCCAGCGGCTGGAGCGGATCGGGAAGCTGCTGGGCGCGGACTGGCAGGCACCGGACCGCGCCCTGGAACTGCAACTCGCGCTGCGGCTGCACCGGCTGCGCTAGCCGGACGCCATTACCGGCGTAACAGGGCCCTGACGACCGCCCGCGCGCCCGGGCCCGGGCCGATGACCGTGTAGTGGTTCGTATCCGGTACCAGCTCCACCCGCACCCGCGCCGGATCGAGGCCGCCGAGCTCGAGCCGCGCCGCGTCGTAGAGCGCCTGGTCCTCGTTGAGCATCCCGCGCGCCGCGTGGACGAAGTCCACCGGGCACGTCAGCTCATTGATCGCGGTGCGCAGGCGCGGGTCGAGCAGCACCTGCTTGCCGTCGGCGCGCACGGCGTCCTCGATGCACGAGGAGACGACCTGGCCGTCCGGCAGCACGAGCGTGTCCCGGCGCAGGTAGGCGATCATCGGCTCGGACCAGTGGCCCGAGAAGGACGGGTGGGCGCGGTGGAAGTCCAGGTAGGCCTCGGGATCGGCGAAGGTCATCGAGAGCTTCTTGACCGCCGGGCCGACCACCGCCTCCAGGATCGCGTCCGGGTCGGCCGCGGGCGGCAGCGGGAAGCCGAGGCCGCCGTCCACCGCGACGAAGCGCCCGAACCGGTCCGGGTACGCCAGGGCCGCGCTCGCGCCGATGAAGGCGCCGAGCGAGTGTCCGCCGAGCACCGCCACCCGCCCGATGCCGAGCGCGTCGAGCACGGCGACCAGATCCTGCGCGTCGCGGTCGATGCCCCAGGGCCCGGCGATCTCCCGCGAGCCGGCCCGGCCGCGCAGGTCGAGGGCGTACACCTCGGCCCGCCCGGCCAGCTCCTCCACCACGCCCGCCCAGGCCAGCGCGTTGCCGGTGATGCCGTGCACGAGCAGCACGGTCGGCGCGTCCGGAACCGCCGCGGCCCAGTGCAGCACCGCCAACCGCCCCCCGGGCACCGCCACGTGCGACTCGCTGTACTCCTGCCACCCGCCCATCAGGCCTCCTCCCTCCTCATCCTCCCGCCGAAGCGGCCGGTCAGGCCGCCCGGCGCGAAGAAAACCACCAGGACGAACGCGGCGCCGAGCAGGAACAGCGGCTGCTCCAGCGGTCCGCGCAGCACCCCGGGCAGCCCCGCCACCGCCGAGGATCCGGAGACCCGGGTCAGCGACTGGCCGGCGTACCCGTACAGCACTCCTCCGATCATCGCCCCCCAACGGCGTCCTGTCCCGCCTAGAACCGCCATGACCAACAGACTCAAGGTGAAATTCGAGTCGGAGACGGTCGGGGTGGCGCCGCCGAGCAGCAACAGGTACACCACCCCGCCGCCGGCCGCGAGCACTCCGGCGACGACGAAGGCCAGCAGTTTGAACAGGTACGGGTTCAGTCCCAGCACCTCCACCCGCCGCTCGTTCTCCCGCAGCGCGCGCATCACCCGGCCGGGCATGGAGGCCGCCAGACCCCAGACGACCAGCGCGCACACGGCCAGGTAGGCCAACGCGATCCAGTACAGGTTCGCGGTGTTACGCACCCCGCTCAGGACCGCGGGCACGGCGCCGGCGTCGAGCGTCTCGCCCTGCTCGCCGCCGGTCAGCTGGGGCGAGCCGGAGACCACCAGGATCGCCACTGCCTGCCCGAAGGCGAGCGTGACCATGGCGAAGCCGATCCCCTCCACCCGCAGCGCCACCGCGCCGAGCACCACCGCCGCCGCCAGCGCGACGGCCAGGCCGATCGCGGCGGAGGTCCACAGCCCGAATCCGGCGTGGTCCACCAGGATCGTGGTGGCGTACATGCCGCCAGTGACGAACATGCCGTGGCCGAAGGACATCACGCCGGTGTGCCCGAACAGCAGGTCGTAGCTCATCGCGAGCCCGGCGAAGACCAGGCACACCGCGAGCAGCTGCAAGACCCCGGGCGCGTCCAGCGGTCCGTCGAAGACCCCTGGTATCCGCAGGGTCGAGTAGGGCAGGGCGTAGAGCACGGCGAACACCAGGCCCGCGCGCACCCAGCGGGAGGCGAGCGGGCCGCGCCGCCACGTCGATGTCAGAGTATTCACGCGGGCCTTCCACGCAGGTTCCGGCGGCGCAGCAGGAGCACCGCGGCGAGCAGGATCACGACGGACTCGTCGCCCAGGCTGGCCGAGGCGTAGTCGGCGTACTGCTGCACCAGGCCGACCGCGACGGCGGCCAGCGCGGTCCCGGTGATCGAGCCGGCGCCGCCGAGCACGACGACCACGAACGCGTAGACGAGCAGCGAGGTGCCGTCGCCCGGGGAGACCGAGCCCTGATACAGGCCGAACAGCGCCCCGCCGAGCCCGGCCGCGGCGCCGCCGAGGGCGAACACGGCCAGGTTGGCCCGGCGCACGTCGATCCCGAGCGCGGTGACCATCTCCCGGTCCTCCACGCCCGCGCGCACCACCAGCCCGGCGCGGGTGCGCCCGAGCAGCAGCCGCAGCCCGAGCAGCAGCGCCATGGCCAGCCCGATCAGCAGGAAGCGCACACTCGGGATCCGCGCGCCGAACAGCCCGACGGTGCCGGCCAGCCAGCCCGGCAGGGTCCAGGTGCGCGCGTCCGCTCCCCACACCGCCTGCAGCAGCGCGGGGATCGCCAGGCCGAGGCCGACCGTGGCCAGCACCTGGTCGAGCGGCCGGCCGTACAGGGGCCTGATGACGGCGAGTTCGGTCACCGCGGCCGTGGCGGCGCCCGCGGCCACCCCGGCGAGCAGCCCGAGGACCAGGCCGGGCGAGCCGGGGAGCCGGTCGGCCACGGTCCAGCCGACGTACCCGCCGAGCCCGACGAACGCGCCGTGGGCGAAGTTGAGCACGTCCATCAGGCCGAAGATCAGGGTCAGCCCGGAGGCGACCAGGAAGTAGAGCGCGGCCACGCCCAGCCCGGTCGCGGTCAGCAGCAGCACGGTCGTCATGCCGTACCCCCGCGTGCGTCGGCCCGGGCGGTGTCGGCCCGAACGGGGTCGGCCCGGGCGGTGGAGACGCCGAGCAGCGCGTTGGTGCGGGCCGGATCGGCCAGCAGGTCGCGGGTGGCGCCGCGGTGCGCGACCCGGCCGGTGTCGAGCACCACGGCCTGTCCGGCCAGCGTGCGCACCACGCTCAAGTTCTGCTCGATCAGCAGGACGGGCACGGTCTCGGCCACCTCCTTGAGGGCACGGGCCACCTCGGCGGCCACTTTCGGGGACAGGCCCTTGGTCGGCTCGTCGACGACCAGCAGGCGGTTGCGGCGCAACAGGATCCGGCCGATGGCGAGCATCTGCTGCTCGCCGCCGGAGAGCGTCCCGGCGGGCTGCGCGGCGCGGGCCTCGAGCACCGGGAAGAGCTCGTAGACGCGCGGGTAGCCGGCCTTGGGCTGCTCGCGCGGCTCGGCCAGGCGCAGGTTCTCGGCCACGGTCAGTCCGGCGAACACGCCGCGGTCCTCCGGCACGTAGCCGATGCCGAGGCGGGCCACCGCGTGCGTGGGCAGGCCGATCAACTCGCGCCCGTCCAGCCGGATCGAGCCGGTGGCCGGGTAGAGGCCCAGGACGGACTTGGCGGTCGTGGTCTTGCCGACGCCGTTGCGCCCGAGCAGCGCGGTGACCCCGGCGGCGGCCACGGTGAAGGACACGCCGTGCAGGATCGCGCTGCCGCCGAGGCGCACCCGCACGTCCTCGAGTTCCAGCAGGTTCGCTGCGGTGTTCACGGGCTCCACGGCGCTCACAGCGGCTCCCCCAGATAGGCCTCGCGGACCACCGCGTTCTCGGTGATCGCCTCGGGCACGTCGCAGGCGAGCAGGGCGCCGTGGTGCAGCACCGCGATCCGCTCGGCCAGACCCAGCACGACCTCCATGTGGTGCTCCACCATGAGGATCGTCGCGCCGCCGGCGTGGATCTCGCGGATCAGGGCCGTGAGTTCGGGCACTTCCTCCACCGCCATCCCGGCCATCGGCTCGTCGAGCAGCAGCACCTGTCCGGCCGCGGCGGACTCCGGCCGGGCGCCCTGCCCGGCGAGCAGGATCGCGAGTTCGAGCTTGCGCTTGCCGCCGTGCGAGAGCGACCCGGCCCGGCGTGCGGCGTCGGCGTCCAGCCGGGTGCGGGCGAGCGCGTCGGCCGCGGTCGCCCTGGCCTTCGGGCCGATCCAGCCCCAGGGCTTGAGGCTGCCGTAGGGCCCGCTGAGGGCTGCCTGCGCGGCCAGTTGCGCGTTCTCGGCCACGGTGAGCCCGGGCAGCACGCTGGAGGTCTGGAAGGTGCGCCCGAGCCCGGCGCGTACCCTCCGGTGCGCGGGCAGCGCGGTCACGTCCCGGCCGTGCACCAGGATCCGGCCGCCGCTGGGCCGGGTCAGGCCGCTGATCAGGTTGAACAGCGAGGTCTTGCCCGCTCCGTTCGGCCCGATCACGGCCAGCAGCTCACCGGGGCCGACCTCCAGGGTGACCTCGTCGAGCACGGTGCGCCCGCCCACGCGCCAGCCGAGGCCGGCCAGCGCGAGGGCGGGGCGCACGTCCCGCGCGGGCACGGTGCCGCGCGCTTCGGCGGTTCGCAGTTCCATCACGACCCTGACGTCGACCAGGCCGGGGTGGCGGGCACCGGGGGCGCGATCGTGTTCGGATCCACCGCCTTGACCAGCTGCGGGATCCAGCTGGTGCCGGAGCCGGTGAGCTTGGCCTCGAACTCCGGCTGCAGCAGCGCGTGGTCGGCGGCGCGGACGGTGTACTGGCCCTCGACTCCGGCGAAGGACCAGCCCTCCAGTGCCTTGATCATGGCACTGACGTCGGTCGGGGAGGCCTCGAGCGCGTGCGCGAACATCTGCATCGCGGTGAAGCCGTCCGGGGTGAACAGGTCCACCGTACCGCCGGACTCGGTCACCGTCTTCGTCATCGCGGCCTCGTACGCGTTGCCGCCGCCGGCGCCCGGGAAGTAGTGCGCCAGGAACTCGATCTTGGATCCGGCCGGCCCGGTCGCCGGGTAGGTGGCCGTGTTCGCCAGGCCGGTGACCACCTTCGTGGCCGAGAGCACGCCCTGCTGGTTCAGCGTCGTCCACATCTGCGTCGCGTTGGTCCCGGCCCAGGCCACGAACAGCAGGTCGGGCTTGGCCGCGAGGATCTTCGCGGTGAACGGGGTGAAGTCGGTCGCGCTCAGCGGCACCAGCACGCTGCTGACCGAGGCGCCCTGCCCGCCGAGCACGGCCTTGACCCCGGCCACGTTCGCGGTGCCGAACTCGCTGTCCTGCGCGAGCACCACGACCTTCTTGCCGGTCAGGTCGCCCACGAACGTGCCCGCGGTGGCGATGTCCTGGTAGGACTCGCGGCCGGAGCGGAAGGTGTAGCGGTTGAGGCCGTCGAGGGAGTCGACCGCGGCGGGCCCGGCGATGTAGAGCACCTTGTTCTGCGCCGCCACCGCGGCCACCTGCAGCGCGATCGCGGAGTCCACCGTCCCGCCGATCATGTCCACGCCCTGGCCGATCAGGTCCTTGGCGTCGGCCACGGCGGTGGCCGGGCTGTCCGCGTCGTCGTCGATCACCAGCTGCACCTTGTGCCCGTCGATGACGTCGGTGCCGTTGCTCAGATAGCTCAGGCCCGCCTTGAGCCCGGCCAGATACTCCTCGCCGTACGGGGCGTAGGGCCCTGATTCGGCGGTGATGATGCCGATCTTCACGCTCGACCCGGTGGAGGCGGCGTTCGAGGCCGCGCCGCCGCCGGTCGGGGACGCGCAGCCGGCCGCCAGCGCGGCCAGCGCGACCAGGCCGGTCGCGGCCAGGACGCGGCGCGCCCGGGCGGAATACGGATCAGGACGCGTCATTGCGGCTCCTACGTCGAAACTCCGGGGATGGGGTCGGGATGGACCCTAGGAACAGCGCCGCCGCGCCCCCATGTGAGCCGGGGCCACAATCCCGGCGCCGCGCATGTGCCGCCGCGACATCTGATCGTCCAGGCCGGGCGGGCGAGACTACAGTGCGGGGAGAACGACCGTTGTCACAGACGACACGACGACAAGGAAGTCAAGGGAAGTCACATGGACAAGGTGGTCGCCGCGGCTGTTGCCGTGGCCGACATCCCGGACGGCGCCACGATCGCCGTCGGCGGGTTCGGACTGTGCGGGATCCCCTCCACTCTGATCGCCGCTCTTCTCGCGTCCGGTCCACAAGACCTGCGCGTGGTGTCGAACAACTGCGGGGTCGACGGCTGGGGCCTCGGGCTGCTGCTCGAATCCGGCCAGATCTCCCGCATGACCAGCAGTTACGTAGGCGAGAACAAGGAGTTCGCCCGGCAGTACCTGAGCGGGGAGCTCGAGGTGGAACTCACCCCGCAGGGCACGCTGGCCGAACGGCTGCGGGCCGGCGGCGCGGGCATCCCCGCGTTCTACACCGCCACCGGCGTGGGCACCCAGGTGGCCGAGGGCGGGCTGCCCTGGCGCTACCACAAGGACGGCACGGTGGCCGTGGCCTCCCCGCCGAAGGAGGTGCGCACCTTCAAGGGGCGCGAGTACATCCTGGAAGAGGCCATCGTCACCGACTTCGCCCTGGTGCGGGCCGCGGTGGCGGACCGGCACGGCAACGCCGTGTTCAACGGCTCCGCGATGAACTTCAACCCGCTGGCCGCGATGGCCGGGCGCGTCTGCGTGCTCGAGGCCGAGCGCATCGTCGAGCCCGGGCAGATCCCGCCGAGCGAGGTACAGCTGCCCGGGGTGCACGTGCACCGGGTGATCGAGGCGACGGTGGCGGAGAAGCGGATCGAGCGGCGCACCGTGCGCCAGCGCACGGAAGAAGGAGTCTGATCATGGCGCTCGACCGCGACCAGATGGCCGCGCGCGCGGCCCGGGAACTGAGCGACGGCCAGTACGTGAACCTGGGCATCGGCCTGCCCACGCTCATCCCCAACCACGTCCCGGACGGGGTGCACGTGGTGCTCCAGTCCGAGAACGGCATCCTCGGCACCGGCCCGTACCCCTACGCCGGGGACGAGGACCCGGACATGATCAACGCGGGCAAGGAGACGGTGACGCTGCTGCCCGGCGCCGCGCTGTTCGACTCGGCCGCCTCGTTCGCGATGATCCGCGGCGGGAAGATCGACGTGGCCGTGCTCGGCGCGATGCAGGTCTCGCAGACCGGCGACCTGGCCAACTGGATGATCCCGGGCAAGATGGTCAAGGGCATGGGCGGCGCGATGGACCTGGTGCACGGCGCCAAGCGCGTCATCGTGCTGATGGAGCACACCGCCAAGGACGGCGATCCCAAGATCGTCGAATCCTGCACCCTGCCGCTGACCGGCAAGCAGGTCGTGCACCGGATCATCACCGACCTCGCCGTCATCGACATCGAGCCCGACGGCCTGGTCCTGTGCGAACTCGCCCCCGACGTCACCGAGGAGCAGGTCGTCAAGGCCACCGGCGTGCCGCTGCGCATCGCGCTCTGATCCGTCCGGCTCTCCACGGCGCACGAACGCACGAACGCCCCTGACGGTCCGTCAGGGGCGTTCGCGGCGTGTGCGCGGGTGCGCGTACGCGTTACGGCTTGAGCGGCGGGTAGGCCGGGTCGAGCAGGTCGTTGTCCTTCAGGAAGCCGTGCAGCGGAGTGGTCTCCGGGTAGTGGCCCCACTGGTGGTCGCCGTAGGTGTGCTCGAACCGCGGCTGGTGCAGCGACTCGCCGAGCAGCTGGCGCTGGACCGGGGAGTAGGAGGCGAACTCCGGGCTCTGCTGCACCGCGACGACCTCGTCGCGGATCGCGATCCAGCGCAGCGTGTACGCGAAGAACATCGCCTTGCGGGTCACGTCCGAGTAGTTGTTCGTCCGCGTGTGCCAGATCCGGCGGTCGAAGAACACCGCGTCACCCGGGTTGGCGCACACCTCGACGGCCCCGGGCGGCTCCGGCCACTCCACGTCCCGGCGCGGCGGACCCTCTATCCAGTTCTGCAGGTGGCTGCCGGGCACGACCTTGAAGTTGCCGCGGCCCTCGACCGAGACGTCGGAGAGCCAGTAGGCCAGCTTCACCGACAGGCGCGGACGCGGGTCGGTCTCGAGCTCGCGGTTCTGCCGGCCGCCGTCCTGGTGCCACTCGAAGCGGTAGGGCTTGGGCACGCGGATGGGCGGGTGCACGTCGAGGTGCGAGTGGTAGATGTGGACGTTCCAGCCCAGTATCGACCACACCAGCGGGAAGGTGGTGGGGTGGTTCACCAGCGGAGCGACCTCCGGGCAACGGTGCACGGCCGAGAGGATGTGCATCGCGCCCTCGGGCGACAGGCGCGCGGCCTCTTGCTCGGCCGCGTACACCCGGTCGATGATCTCGGTGTAGTGCTGCACCTCGGCCGCGCTGAGCGCGCCCGGGATGACGATGTAGCCGTCGCGCTCGAACTGCTCGCGCTGCTCCTTGGACATGGGCGTGGTAGCCGGTTCAGCCATCCCGGTTATCTCCGTGACTTCCATGGGTCCACCTGCTTCTGGTCAATGTGCTCGCCACCCTACCGCTGCCCGGCACGCCGGACACAAAGCGGTGACAGTCCTGTGACAACACCGCCGTGGCGGTTTCGCCCCAGGTCCGCCGCGTGCGCCGGGCGGCGTCGCGGGGTACGCGAGCGCGTGCGCTCAGTGACCCGCCTCGCGCCAGTCGGCACCGACGCCGACCGAGACGTCGAGGGGGACCCTGAGTTCGTAGGCGCCGGCCATCTCCCGGCGCACCAACTCCTCGACCTTGCTGTGCTCCTTCGCGTCGAGTTCGAGCACGAGTTCGTCGTGGACCTGCAGCAGCAGCCTCGAGCGCAGGCCCGCTTCGCGCAACGCGTGTTCCACCCGAAGCATAGCGACCTTGATGATGTCGGCGGCCGAACCCTGGATCGGCGCGTTGAGCGCCATCCGCTCGGCCATCTGACGCCGCGGCACATTGGTCGAGGTCAGATCCGGGAAGTAGCGCCGACGGCCCAGCAGGGTCTCGGTGTAACCCGTCTGGCGGGCCTCGTCCACCACCGCGCGCAGGTAGTCGCGCACCCCGCCGAAGCGGGCGAAGTAGCCCTCCATGATCTTGGTGGCCTCGAGGTTGGTGATGCCCAGCCCCTGCGCGAGGCCGAAGGCCGACTGCCCGTAGGCCAGGCCGTAGGAGACCGCCTTGACCCGGCGCCGCAGCTCCGCGTCCACCTGCTTCGGGTCTACGCCGAACACCCGCGCGGCGACGGAGCTGTGCAGGTCCTCGCCGGAGTTGAAGGCCTCGATCAGCGCCTCGTCGCCGGACAGGTGCGCCATGATGCGCATCTCGATCTGGCTGTAGTCCGCCGTCATCAGCGCGTCGTAGCCCGGGCCGGCGATGAAGGCCTTGCGGATGCGCCGGCCCTCCTCCGTGCGCACCGGGATGTTCTGCAGGTTCGGGTCGGTCGAGGACAGCCGCCCGGTGGCCGCGATCATCTGATTGAACGTCGAATGGATCCGGCCGTCCTCGGCCACCGTCTTGATCAGGCCCTCGACCGTGCTGCGCAGCTTGCTCACGTCGCGGTGGCGCAGGATCGCGAGCAGCGCCGCGCTATGCCGCGGGTCGGTGGCCTTGCCCACCAGCGTCTGGAGCGCGTCGGCGTCGGTGGTGTAGCCGGTCTTGGTCTTCTTGATCCCCTTGGTGGGCAGGCCGAGCTGCTCGAAGAGCACCTCCTGCAGCTGCTTGGGCGAGCCGAGGTTGAACTGCGTGCCGACCGCCGCGTGCGCCTCCTCCACCGCGTGCTTCACGTCCGCGGCGAACATGCCCTCGAGCTCGCCGAGGTAGTCGCGCCCGGCCGCGATACCGCGCCGCTCCATCCGCTCGAGCAGCCCCACCAACGGCAGCTCCACCTGCGCCAGCAGCCGGTCGGTGCCGGCCTCGGCCAGCTTCGCCGCGAGCACCGGCGCCAGGTCCACGATCGCGCGGGCCTCGGCCATCAGCGCCTGCGCCCCGGCCGCGCCCTCCGGCTCGGCCAGCGACTCGAGCGAGAGCTGCCCCGACTCCTGCTCGGCCGGGGCCAGTTCGCGGTGCAGGTACTGCCGGGCCAGGTCGGCCAGCTCCACCCCGCGCTGGCCCGGGTTGACCAGGTAGCCGGCCAGCGCCGTGTCCGAGGCCAGCCCCTCGAGGGTCAGCCCGCGCGCGTCCAGCGCCAGCAGCGGCCCCTTCGCGTCGTGCAGCACCTTGGGCTTCGCCGCGTCGCCCAGCCAGGCGCGCAGGGCCTGCTCGTCGGCCGGGTCGAGCTCGGTCGGGTTCAGCCAGGCCGCCGGGCCGGCGGCACCCGAGATCGCCAGGGCGGTCACGTCCCCGCCGCCGCGGCCCCAGCGGCCGGTCAGCGCCACACCGAGCGGCTCGGTCCCGGCCGCGTGCTCGGCCAGCCAGGGCGCGACCTCGCCGGTGCCGAGCATCTGCCCGACCACCTCCACCGTCGGCAGGACCGGCGCGTCCTGCTGCGCGACCTCGCCGTCGATCCCGAACACCTCGGCCACCCGCGGCCGCAGCACCCGGAACTGCAGCGTCTCGAACAGCCGGTCCACCGCCTCCGCGTCCCCGGGCTCACGCCGCAGGTCGTCCGGGCCGCGGCCGAGCGCCACCGCGCGGTCGAGCTCGGTCAGCCGCCGGTTGAGCCGCACCGCGTCCAGGTTCGCGCGCAGGCTCTCGCCCACCTTGCCCTTGATCTCGTCCGCGTGCTCGAGCAGCGCGTCGAGCGAGCCGTACTCGCGGATCCACTTCGCCGCGGTCTTCTCCCCGACACCCGGCACCGAGGGCAGGTTGTCCGACGGATCCCCGCGCAGCGCCGCGAAATCCGGGTACTGCCGCGGGGTCAGGCCGTACTTCTCCTCCACCGCGGCCGGGGTGAACCTGGTCAGGTCCTGCACGCCCTTGCGCGGGTAGAGCACCGTGACCCGGTCCGTCACCAGCTGCAGCGCGTCCCGGTCGCCGGTGACGATCGCCACCTCGAACCCGGCCGCCTCGGCCTGCGTGGTCAGCGTCGCGATCAGGTCGTCCGCCTCCGAGCCCTCGCGGCGGAACACCGGCACCCGCAGCGCCTGCATCAGGTCGGCGATCAGGTCGATCTGGCCGCGGAAGGGCTCCGGCGGCGCCGCGCGCTGGGCCTTGTACTCGGGATACAGGGCGGTGCGCTCGAGCGCGGCGCGGGAGACGTCGAAGCACACCGCGAGGTGCGTCGGCTTCTCGTCGCGCACCACGTTCACCAGCATCGAGGTGAATCCGTAGACCGCGTTCGTGCACTGGTCCCCGCCCGCGACGGTGAACTTCTCCGCGGGCAGGGCGTAGAACGCCCGGAACGCCATGGAATGTCCGTCGAGCAGCAGGAGTTTCCCCCCGCTGGTGTCGTGTCGGCCCTCGGCCCCCGCGGTGTTCGCGCTCGTCGCCATGCTTGAATCCTAGGCGCAGGCACCGACACGAACGGGCCCGACAGCCACAACCGCCGAAAGGAATCGCCATGAGCGACTCACCCGCGCCCTCCGCGCCCTCGATCCCCGCCGATTTCGAGGAGATCTTCGGAGACGTCTACCGGGACGGCGGCCAGCTCGCGGAGAAGCTCGGCATCGAGTTCAAGGAGCTCGACCCGCAGCGGCTGGTGGCCACGATGCCGGTGGAGGGCAACCGCCAGCCGCTCGGCCTGCTGCACGGCGGCGCCTCGGTCGCGCTGGCCGAGACCCTCGGCTCCATCGGCGCCGCCCTGCACGCCGGCCCGGGCAAGCTCGTCGTCGGCGTGGACATCAACGCCACCCACCACCGCGCCGCCGCCGCGGGCCTGGTCACCGGAACCGCCACGCCGCTGCACCTCGGCCGCGGCACCGCCACCTACGAGGTCGCCATCACGGACGAGCAGGGCAAGCGGGTGTGCACCTCGCGTATCACGTGTCTGATCCGGGAGAAGTAGCCGCGCACGCGCGCGCTCAGGCCCCCGCGCCCTCGGCCACGGCGGGGGCCTGAGCCGCCTCGGACGTCTGGGCGGCCGCGGCGGGGGTCGCGCGGGTGGCCAGGTAGCTGCCGGCCAGTACCAGCGGGAACCCGACCAGGATCCCGCCGGTCACGCTCTCACCCAGCACCGCCACCCCGCCCAGCAGCGCCACCACCGGATTCACGTAGGTGAAGACGGTCGCGCGCACCGATCCGGCCTCGGCGATCAGGGCGAAGAAGCACACGAACGCCAACGCCGTGCACACCACGCCCAGCGCCGCGATCGAGGCCAGCACGTCGGCCCGGGGCAGATGCGACGGCGCCTGCAGGATGCCGAAAGGCAGATAGACCAAGGCGACCGCGCTCAGCGACAGCGTCACCACGCCGAGAGACGGCACGTCGCCGAGCATGCGGTCCGCGATCATCGGCGCCACCGCGTACCCCACGCAGGCCACGCAGACCGCGCCGAGCGCCCACACCGGCGTCCCACCGGCCGTCAGATTGAACCCCACCACGGCGC
>NZ_JAGSOG010000520.1 GCF_018139695.1 Actinospica durhamensis
GGCGATGGGGGCGCGGTGGGTGATGTCGTTGGCGCCGATCATGATGGCGGCCAACTGTGGGACGTTGTCCTCGTCGGCGAGTACCTGGTCGATCTGTTCGGACAGCCGGTCCGAGCGGGCGCCCACGCGGGCCAGGTTGGCCAGCAGCACCGGGCGGCCGGTGTGCGCGACGAGGGCCTCGGCCAGCAGCGCGCCCGGGGTCTGTTCCGGCAGCTCCACTCCGTAGCCGGCCGCCGTCGAGTCGCCGAGCATCGCGAAGCGCAGCGGGCGGTCCTGCGTGGTCCAGGCCAGGTGCGCCCCGAACAGTCCGTCGGCCTGCGGTGGGGTCTGCTCGGCCCGCCCGATCGCCTTGCGCGCCAGCTTCGCCTCGGCCACCACCAGGCCGATCGACGCGCCGGTCAGCACGGTCAGCCCGCCGCCGCTCATCAATGCGGCTGCGGCCGCCTTTCGAGGTGAAACGCCCATGAGCCTGCTCCTCTCCCCAGCTAACAGGAAGATACCCGCCCAGTGATCGTCTGCGCATGCATTATCACGGTTTCGCCTGTGTCGAGGGTTCGGTGAGCTCAGACAGGGCACTCGGGCGTCAGCACGGGCGCCCGGGCTGCGGTTAGGCTTCTGTCATGCGCTATGTCGAATCCGTGATCGATCTCGTCGGGGACACCCCGCTGGTCAAGTTGAACTCGGTCACCGCGGGGCTCAGGGCCACGGTGCTGGCCAAAGTCGAGTACTTCAATCCAGGCGGCTCGGTCAAGGATCGGATCGCGGTGCGCATGATCGAGGCGGCCGAGCGCACCGGGCAGCTCAAGCCGGGCGGCACGATCGTGGAGCCGACCAGCGGGAACACCGGGGTGGGGCTGGCCATGGTGGCCCAGCGCAAGGGCTATAAATGTGTGTTCGTATGCCCGGACAAGGTCTCCCAGGACAAGATCAACGTCCTGCGTGCCTACGGCGCGGACGTGGTGGTCTGCCCGACCGCGGTGGCGCCTGAGCACCCTGATTCGTACTACAACGTCTCGGACCGGCTGGTGCGCGAGCTGCCGGGCGCGTGGAAGCCGGACCAGTATTCGAACCCGAACAACCCGCTCTCGCACTACCACTCCACCGGTCCGGAGATCTGGGCGCAGACCGAGGGCCGGCTGACGGCCTTCGTCGCGGGGGTGGGCACCGGCGGCACAATCAGCGGCACCGGGCGCTACCTCAAGGAGGTCTCGGACGGGCGGGTCGCGGTCATCGGCGCGGACCCGGAGGGCTCGGTCTACTCCGGCGGGACCGGGCGGCCGTACCTGATCGAGGGCGTCGGCGAGGACTTCTGGCCGGCCTGCTACGACCCGGACGGCACGGACGAGGTGCTCGCGGTCTCGGACAAGGACGCGTTCCAGATGACGCGTCGGCTCGCCCGCGAAGAGGGGCTGCTGGTGGGCGGGTCCTGCGGGATGGCGGTGGTCGCGGCGCTGCGCTATGCCGAGCGGCTGACCGAGCAGGACGTGGTCGTGGTGCTGCTGCCGGACTCCGGCCGCGGCTACCTGTCGAAGATCTTCAACGACGACTGGATGGCCGACTACGGCTTCCTGACCCCGCCCGGGCACGAGGACACGGTGCTCGACGTGCTCGAGAGCAAGGGCCCGGCACTGCCCGACCTGGTGCACGTCCACCCGCACGAGACGGTCAAGCTGGCGATCGACACGCTGCGCGAGTACGGCGTGAGCCAGATGCCGCTGGTCAAGGAGGAGCCGCCGGTGATGGCGGCGGAGATCGTGGGCTCGGTGGTCGAGCGCGACCTGCTGGACGCGCTGTTCACCGGGCGGGCGCGGCTCGAGGACCCGCTCGAGGAGCACAAGAGCGCGCCGCTGCCGCAGGTCGGGTCCGGCGAGCCGATCAGCGCCCTGATGTCTGTGCTGGAGCGGGCGGACGCCGCGGTGGTGCTGGTCGAGGGCAAGCCGCGCACGGTGATCTCCCGGCAGGACCTGCTCGCCTTCCTGGCCGGTCGGCAGGGATAACGGCCCAAAGGCAAAGGCGGGCGGACGGGCGGGAGCGGCGGCGAGGGTAGGGCCAGCCCCACCCTGAGGACGGCGGCGCACCGGCTGGGGTGGGCCGCGCCCGGAGCGCAGACTCGAATCGTCACGCCCGCCCCGTCCACCTCCACGGAGTCGAGAATGTCGCGCACCGATCCGTTCCCGGCCGACGCGCCGCCGCCCGGCAGCGCCGGCGTCTCCGGCC
>NZ_JAGSOG010000521.1 GCF_018139695.1 Actinospica durhamensis
GGACTGCTGGTCGGCTTCGGGGGACTTTTCTCCCTGATCAGCGGCCTGGTCGCCTTGACCGAGGAAGCCCTTGGCCTTGTCCACGCCGGTGTGGATCGCGGAGGCGTATTTGCCGCCGGTTTTCTCGTCGACGAACTTGCTCGCGCCGTCCAGGCCGTGCGCGACGGCCGTTTTGGCGGAGTTCAGCGCGTCGCCGGCGGGGCCGGAGAGGTCGCTGGCCTTGTCCGTCGCCTTGTCGGCCAGCTCCCGTGCCTTTTCTTTGGCCGTGTCGAGAACGTTCATCGGTGGCCTCCCTTCGTTTCTACTCGCGGGACCGTCGGGTATCAGCCAGCGTATGTCCGTAACGTCGGTTTCGCCCACCGGCTCGGACCGGGGAGAATGGCCTGTGTGAAATCTCCCCTCGTGATCGCCGTGGTCGGGCCGACTGCGGCCGGCAAGTCGGACCTGGGCATTGCGTTGGCGCGGGAGTTCGGCGGCGAGGTGGTCAACGCGGATTCGATGCAGCTCTACCGCGGGATGGACATCGGTACGGCGAAGCTCGGCGAGGCCGAACGGGGCGGCGTCGCGCATCACCTGCTCGACATCTGGGACGTGACCGAACGTGCGGCGGTGGCCGAGTACCAGCGGCTCGCGCGGGCCGAGGCGGATGCGCTGATCGCTGCGGGGCGGGTGCCGGTGCTGGTCGGCGGGTCGGGGCTGTACGTGGACGCGGTGCTGGGCGGGTTCGACTTTCCGGGGACCGATCCGCAGCTGCGTGCCGCGCTCGAGGCTCGGCTGGAGGCGGAGGGTTCGGCGGCGCTGCATGCCGAGCTCGCGGCCGCGGATCCGCGATCGGCCGAGGTGATCCTGCCGTCGAACGGGCGGCGTATCGTGCGGGCGCTCGAGGTCGTGCAGCTGACCGGAGAGCCGTTCCGGGCCTCGTTGCCGGAGGTGGGCGGGCACTATCCGGGGGCCGTGCGGGTCGGGCTGGGCGTGGAGAAGACGGAGCTGGACGAGCGCATCACCCGGCGGGTCGACGTCATGTGGGAGCTCGGTCTGGTCGACGAGGTGGCGGGACTAATTCCGCAGGGATTGCGCGAGGGTGAGACGGCCAGTCGGGCGCTCGGATATCAGCAGGTGCTGGACTTTCTCGACGGGCATTGCACCGAGCAGGAGGCGCGTGACCAGACCGCGCTGCGCACGCGGCAGTTCGCCCGGCGCCAGGAGAAGTGGTTCCGGCGTGCGAAGGACACGGTGTGGCTCGCGCGCGATCGAGCCGATCTGGTGTCGGCGGCGGCGCACGCTGTCGGCGCGGCCACGTAGCTCACCTGCTGTCGGCGGCGCCGCGTAGCATGGCGTCATGATCCGGTACACCAAGGGCCACGGCGCCGAGAACGACTTCGTCATCATCGAGGACGCCGATGCCGCCTTCGATCCCGACGCGGCCTGGGTCGCGGCGGTCTGCGATCGGCGGGCCGGGATCGGTGCCGACGGGCTGCTGCGCGTCGTGCCGACGAAGGCCGTGCCCGGCTGGGAGGCCGACGCGGCGCGGGCGGACTGGTTCATGGACTACCGCAACGCGGACGGTTCGATCGCGCAGATGTGCGGCAACGGCGTCCGGGTTTTCGCGCGTTACCTCGTAGAGCAGGGGCTGCAGAAGCCGGGACGGTTCGGCGTGGGCACCCGCGGGGGCGTGAAGTCGGTGCTGGTGCCGGAGGACGGCGGCGACATCACGGTGGATATGGGGCGCGCGGTCTGGCCGGAGGGCAGCGCCGAGGTGCTGGTGGACGGCGAGTGGCTGCCGTCGGTGAACGTCGATATGGGCAACCCGCACGCGGTCGTGTTCGTCTCCGACGTCGCGCAGGCCGGTCCGCTGACGCAGCGCCCTGAGTTGCGCCCGGCCGAGGTGTATCCGGAGGGCGTCAACGTCGAGTTCGTGGCGGCGCTCGGGCCGCAGAGGATTGACATGCGCGTGTTCGAGCGCGGGGTCGGGGAGACGCGGGCGTGTGGCACGGGAGCGTGCGCGGCGATGGTGGCCGCGGCGCGGCGGGATGGGGCGGTTCCCGGGACGGCGTATGAGGTGCGGCTGCCGGGCGGGGTGCTGAGCATCGTCGAGCACGAGGACGGCGGGATCGAGATGACGGGGCCGGCGGTGCTGGTGGCGCGGGGCGAGCTGCTGGAGGGATTTCCGGCGACCCGGGGATGAGCAGCGACAGGCAGGGGTGGGC
>NZ_JAGSOG010000522.1 GCF_018139695.1 Actinospica durhamensis
GAATCCGGATGGAACACCGGCTCCACCCGGACCGACAGGTGTGCGGCCACCACGGTCTGTGCGACCCGATCGCCAACGGACGGCACGCCGAGAATTCTCGTACCGCCCCCGGACTTCGGGATCGCGAGCAATTGTCAAAACCTGTGGTTGGAGGTCGGCGTTGGCGGTGGGATGATCTAGCGGTTGAGTGTCCGGTTTGGTGGGGAGGCATGTCGGGATGTCGCAGGAACATGATCACTCCGCGTGGGAGGCGATCGTGCGTGCCGCACGTGAGCGTGCTGGCGCACGACAGTCCTCGATGGTCGAGCGCTTCGGGCTGGCCGGCGACGTGCAGTTCTACTGGTCGATGGATGACGCTCGGATTACCTGGTCGCGCGGCGGAGAGACCTTCCTCTCCGGGCGGATCACGATGATCGGCAGCGTGAGTTTGCCTCGGCAGACCTGGTTGTGGTCATGGGCGAACGACTCGCTCCCGGCGCTCGTGCTGGGCGAGATCGACCAGGTGCGCCGCTATGGCGAGGCCAACGACTTCCCCGTGCTGCCGTGGAAGGGCTTCAATTACCACCCGGAACTGGTGGCCGAGGCGCGGTTCGTGGCCGCCTCGGTGCTTGATGCCGAGGGGCTGTGGACCGACACGGTAGACGATGTGCAACTGCACTTCCTCATCCATGATCTGACGCTGCTCGACGCTGCGGTATGACGCCCGGCCCTCGTCGTTAGGCCGCGGCGAATTCGCGTTCGGCCAGGATGCCGCGTTCGAACCGGGCTCCGGCGCGCACGAGCGCGACCAGGTGGGGTGCGTTCACGGCGCGCCACCGGGACTGCGCGGACTCGATCAGCTTGAATACCATGCCGAGCGCTGCGGCGCGACTGCCCGCACCCTTGGTGACCTTGGTACGCAGCCGCACAGTGGCGAAGGTGGACTCGATCGGATTCGTCGTGCGCAGGTGGATCCAGTGCTCGGCCGGGTAGTCGAAGAACGCCAGCAGTTCATCCTCGTCGTCGGTGATCCGCGCGACGACCTTTGGGTACTTCGCCCCGTACTGCTTCTCGAAGCTCCTGATCGCGGTGAGAGCCAACTCCTTGTCCTCGGCGTTGTAGATGTCCTGGATTGCGCGCTTGGCCGCGGACTGCGCCGTCTTAGGAAGCGCGTCAAGAACATTCGCCGTTTTATGAACCCAGCACCGCTGTTCCCGCGACTCGGGGAACACCTCCCGCAGCGCCTTCCAGAAGCCCAAAGCGCCGTCGCCGACCGCCAGGACCGGAGCGCGCATCCCGCGCCGGGCGCAGTCGCGCAACAGCGAGGCCCAAGCCTCGCTGGACTCACGGTAGCCGTCGGCGATGGCTATCAGTTCTTTGCGCCCGTCGGCCCGCACACCCATCAGGACCAGCACTGCGGCCTTGGCCTCCTCTAGCCGGATCTTCAGATGCACGCCGTCTGCCCACACGTACACGAAGTCCGACCTCGACAGGTCACGCCGACCGAACGCCTCATGATCGGCCTGCCACTGCGCGGTCAGCCAGCTAATCGTGGCCGGCGAGAGCCCCGCCGAACTGCCCAGGAATTGCTCCAGCGCCGGCACGAAGTCCCCAGTGGACAGGCCATGTAGGTAGAGCAGCGGGAGCACCTCGCCGATCCTCGGCGATTTACGGGCCCACGGCGGCAAGATCGCCGAGGAGAACTGCCTGCGCTCACCGGTCGCCGCATCGACGCGTTTGTCGTTGACTCGCGGAGCCTTGACCTCGATCGCACCGGCGCTGGTCGTGACCGCCCGCGCATTGCGATACCCGTTGCGCACCACCAAACGCCGACCGCCCTCGTCCCGCTCATCGGCCAGTTCGGCCAAATACGCCGCGACCTCGGCCTCCAAGGCCGCAGCCAACATCCGCCGGGCGCCCTCCCGCACAATGTCGTCCAACAACGACACATCATCTCGCGTCGCACCGTCTTCAGCCACTACCGTCAGCACAGGCGTGCCTTCCCGACCGACGCGCCAACGTCGGCCATGCTCGAGTCTCATCGATCCAATGGGAAGCCCTATCCCTTCAGGCCGATCCACAAGTCTCGATCATTGCTCCGGGATCGCGACCGCTTTCACCTCCGGCGGGAAGTACGCGCCGGAGCTCATCCGATTCCAGATCCTGTAGAGATTGTTCTTCAGATCCTTCTCGAACTCCGCCACCGACACCCCATCCACACCGGCT
>NZ_JAGSOG010000523.1 GCF_018139695.1 Actinospica durhamensis
CACCCATGGCAGCCCCACCCGTTCCCGGCGACGAACAACGAGAGACGTGGCGTCACCGCCACGTCGCGCCCAGGTATATCCGAACACTGCTCCACTACGCAAGAGCCTGATTGAAACTCGCTAAGTGAATTGTGAGGTAGCCACACCGAAATGGCCTGGTGTTGGCACGGCGTTGGCATCGTATTGGCATCGGCTCGCCTCGGCAGCCGGTGACTGCGGCACCTGATGTGGGGTACGCTCCCGCACCATGGCGCGCAGTGGAGCTCACAACCACAACAACCTGCCGAAGGCGCGGGCGAAGGAGGCGGACCGCCGGGCGTCCACCCGGTGGCTCAATACCCTGTTATCCAACGCGTCGCGTCTTCGAGCCGTGATACGCCGGCACCCCCGCCCCTCGGCGGCGGTGGGCGTGATGCTCGTGGCCGGCCTGGTCTCGCTCGCGGTCCTGCAGACCGGCTCCTCCCCCGCCCCGTACCACCCGGCCGCCCGCTCGCGTCAGTACGCCGACTACACCGCCTGCCTCCTGACCGACGAGAGCGGCGTCTCCGGCCCCGCCGCCGCGGCGGTCTGGTCCGGCATGCAGCAGGCCTCCACGAAGACGACGGAACAGGTCAGCTACCTGGCCGTCCAGGGCGACCAGTCACTGGCCAACGCGGAGACGTACTTCAACACGCTGGCCGGCCGAGGCTGCGACATCATCCTCGCCGCCGGCCCGCTCCCGACCCAGGCGGCCACGGCCCGGTCCGCCGCCTACCCGAAGATCACCGTCCTCACCTACCCGAACGCCGGCAGCTCCGCCGGCACCGAGACGACGACCGACGTCGAGGCATCGCTCACCAAGGCGTTCAGCGCGGCGGGGTGACCGCGGGGAAAAATCCACCATGAAATGCGTGGAGTAGGAGTCGAGGCCGGTCATTTGCCAAGGCCCACCGAGGAACCCGACCGGGATCGCGACGCCGGACTGACACCATGTCACCCAGACCTCAGCCGCCGAATCGGAACGGATTCCGAGCCATGCACTTCAGCATCGAGCCCTTCGTCCCCGCGCGAGCCGGCGAGCGGGATTTGAGAGGCTATTACAACGTAACGAACGCGATCTTCAAAGAGGCGGACCCCCACGCGCCGCAGAACACGTTCGAGACGGTGGTGGAGGTGCTTCGCGCCACCGACCCGCCATCGGTGCGCCGGAGGTTCTGGATCGCTCGGGGCGACGGCGGCGATGTCATCGGGCTGATTATCGCCCAGTTGCCGTCGGAGGAGAACGCCCAGGCCGTGGTCGCCTCGGTACGGGTGTTGCCGGCTGTACGGGGGCGGGGCGTCGGCTCCGGTCTGCTGCGGGCCATGGTGGACGACACCGCACTCATCGCGGGCCGCAGCCGGTTGGTGGGGTTCGATGTGGTGGGCGGAAGCGCCGGAGATCGGTGGGCGGCTGGGCTCGGCTTCGAGCGGACGCAGGAACGCGTGCTGCAGGTACTGCATGTGGCCGAACTGGACTCGGCGCGCTGGAATATCCCTGTTTCTGCCGGTTTTTTCTTGGAAGCATGGTCTGGGGCGGCGCCCGAAAGGCTCGT
The DNA here is from genome assembly GCF_018139695.1 of Actinospica durhamensis. Taxonomy (GTDB): domain Bacteria; phylum Actinomycetota; class Actinomycetes; order Streptomycetales; family Catenulisporaceae; genus Actinospica; species Actinospica durhamensis. The sequence continues at coordinate 1,572 of NZ_JAGSOG010000523.1, forward strand.
CGCGCAGTATGCGCTGGCCCGGTCGGCCATAGCCGATGCGCCTACGGGCGACTCGAGCCTCCGAGAGCCGCAATGGACGGCGCAGCGGGTTCGGGAGCACGAGGCCTTCGAGCGCGAGGCAGGACGGGATCTCTGGGTGGTCGCGGCGGTCGAGGACGCATCCAGCCGCATCGTCGGCATGACGGAGATGAGCGGGTACCCCGAGCAGGCGACCGTCACGTCCCAACGGGACACGGCCGTGCTCGCCGAGTTTCGCGGCAACGGGCTCGGACGCGCCATCAAGGCGGCGATGATGCGGACGCTGTCGACGGCCCGCCCGCACCTCGAACGTGTGCTGACCACGACGGCCTCAGACAACAAGTACATGATCGCGGTCAACCACGACCTCGGTTACGTCACGGCACGAAGGATGGTGACGATCGAGGGCGCGATCTCGGAGGTCCGGTCGCGCCTCGGGGCTGACGACTCGTGAACCTGAACACGTCTAAGAAGGTGTCCCGCTTCTTCCGTGGCTCGGCTCGTCTCGCCTGATGGTCAGTCAGGCGGCAGTGTGAAGGCTCCTGTTACTGGTGGTGTTCTCTACGCAACACCGGTCTCAGGAGCCTTCCGTGTCA
>NZ_JAGSOG010000524.1 GCF_018139695.1 Actinospica durhamensis
GCCCCCGACCTCCCGGTTTCGGAGACCCCTGATGCGCATCGCTGTCACCGGTTCCATCGCCACCGACCACCTGATGACGTTCCCCGGCCGGTTCACCGACCACCTCCTCGAAGACCGGCTGCACACGGTGTCCCTGTCGTTCCTGGTGGACGAGCTCGAGGTCCGTCGCGGCGGGGTCGGGCCGAACATCTGCTTCGGGCTGGCCCGGCTCGGCCTGACCCCGCTGCTGCTCGGCGCCGCCGGGCAGGACTTCGACTCCTACCGGGCCTGGCTCGAGGAGAACGGCGTGGACACCACGCACGTGCTGGTCTCCGACCGGCACCAGACCGCGCGGTTCGTGTGCACGACGGACCGCGACAACAATCAGATCGCCTCGTTCTACGCCGGCGCCATGGCCGAGGCGCGCCACCTCGACCTGGGCCGGGTGCGCGAGCTCGCCGGAGCCGTGGACCTGGTTCTGATCGGCGCGGACGACCCCGACGCGATGCTGCGCCACGCCGCCGAGTGCCGCGCTCTCGGCATCCCCTTCGCCGCGGACCCCTCGCAGCAGCTGGCCCGGATCCCCGGCGAGGGGATCAAGAGCCTGGTCGACGGGGCGGCCTACCTGTTCGGCAACGAGTACGAGCGGGATCTGCTGACCAAGCACACCGGGTGGACGCCGCAGGAGATCGCCGAACGCGTCGAGGTCTGGGTCACCACGTTGGCCGGCGACGGGGTGCGCGTGCAGAGCGCGGACGGCACCGACCTGCAGGTGCCCGCCGTGCCGGTCGCCGGCATCGCGGACCCCACCGGCTGCGGCGACGCGCTGCGCGCCGGATTCCTGGCCGCCCGCTCCTGGAACCTGTCGCTGGAGCGCGCGGCCCAGCTCGGGTGCGCGATGGCCGCGCTCACCCTGGAGACCGTGGGCACACAGACGTACGCCGCGCACCCGGAGGAGATCCTCGAACGCCTCGCGAGCGCGTACGGCGAGCAGGTGTCGACCGACTTCGAGCCCTGGCTCGTCCGGGAGTCTCCGCGGCTCAAGGCCGGAACGACGCCGTGAGCACGACGTCGGCAACCCTGGCGACCCGGCCCGACCAGGCGACCATCCGCGAGCTGCTCGCCGCGGGACAGAGCACTGTCTCGTTCGAGTTCATGCCGCCGAAGCAGGAGTCCGGCGAGCCGGCGTTCTGGGATGCCGTGCGCCGGGTGGAGGCGCTGCGTCCGGCGTTCATCTCCGTCACCTACGGCGCGGGCGGCTCGACCAGGGACCGCACGATCCGCATCACCGAACGCATCGCCGCCGAGACGACGCTGCGGCCGGTCGCCCACCTGACCGCGGTCGGGCACTCGCTCACCCAGCTGCGCAACATCATCGGGCGGCTCGCGGACGCGGGCGTGCGCGACGTGCTGGCCCTGCGCGGCGATCCCCCGGGCAATCCGCGCGGACCGTGGACCGCGCACCCCGAGGGCGTGGCGCACGCGGTCGACCTGCTGCGGCTGCTGCGGCGGTCCGGCGACTTCAGCGTGGGCGTCGCCGCGTTCCCGGAGAAGCACCCGCGCTCGCCCGACTGGGACAGCGATCTGCGCCACTTCGTCGCCAAGTGCCGGGCCGGCGCGGACTACGCGGTGACCCAGATGTTCTTCCGCGCCGAGGACTATCTGCGCCTGCGCGACCGGGTCGAGGCGGCCGGCTGCCGGATCCCGATCATCCCGGAGATCATGCCGGCCACCGACGCCCGGCAGATCCGCCGCTTCGCCGAACTCAGCGAGGCCACCTTCCCCCGCGACCTGGCCGCACGCCTGCACACCGCCGCGGGACGTCCCGAGGACGGCCTGGACATCGGCGTCGAACACGCCACCGCACTGGCGAGCCGGCTGCTCGCGGAGGGCGCGCCGGGCCTGCACTTCATCACGCTCAACCGTCCCACGGCCGCACTGCGCATCCACGCGAACCTCGGGCTGCGCGGCCGCGGAACCGTCCCCACACCCAGGAGTGCACATGACCGTCACTGACGCGGCCCGCGAAGCCGTATCCCCGAGCGCCGCCGCGCCGGACTTCAAGGTCCGGGACCTGTGGCTGGCCGAGTTCGGCCGCAAGGAGATCCGCCTGGCCGAGCATGAGATGCCGGGCCTGATGGCGGTACGGCGGGAGTACGCCGGGGCCCAGCCGTTGCGCGGGGCGCGGATCACCGGGTCGTTGCAC
>NZ_JAGSOG010000525.1 GCF_018139695.1 Actinospica durhamensis
GACTCGCGGCGGGGGCGGTGTGCGTGGCGGGGTACCTTGGCTGGCTCTACGTGTCCCGCGTCAAGCTTCTGGCACAAGATCTCTGGTTTGATTCTTGTGGATCGGGTGGAGCGAGGGGTTGTGCAGGATATCGGCCGGCCGGTGGAAGCCGAGGGCTTCGTGTGGCCGGATGCCGTTGAATACAGCGCGGTACGCCTCGGCCTCCCGGTAGAGGTCTTCGACGGTGGCTATCTGCTCGTGGACGCGGTAGAGGTGCTCGTACTTGAACGAGCCGAACGCCCGCTCGCGTACCCCGTTCTGGCCTGGTGATTTCGCCCTGGTCCTGATGTGGAGCAGTTCGGGCCTGGAGGCGATGAACCGGGCGAACGCGCCGCCGTTGTCGGTCACCAGCTTGATCCGCCGGATCTCGCCGGTCTCGGGGTTCACGGGCAGCAGCGAGGCGAGCGGGGTGCCGCCTATCCGCTCGGCCTCGGCGATCGCGATGCGCACCGCCTCGATCGCGTCGGCACCGGTGCAGGTCGGGGCGATGTGCCAGCCGTGCTCGTACTTCGTGAAGTAGTCGGTGACCCCGGCCAGGCGCCAGATCCCGCCGGCGGTCGTCTCGTACTTGCTGAAATCCAGCTGCCAGACCTCGTTCGGCCGCGTGGGCGGATCGGCGAACGCCGCCTTGCGGGCCTTGGCCAGCTCGCGACGCTCGCCCTGGTAGTCGACCGGCTGAAGCAGGCCGCGGGCTCGCATCGCCCGCTCGACCGTGGAGGCAGAGGCCGGGTGCCCGTCGACGGCCATCAGGGCGTGGATCTTGCGGTGGCCCCAGGCCGGCCAGTCCGCGGCGTACTTCGCCGCCACCGGCTCGACGCCCTCGCGGACAGGGGCCGACCACGGGCCCTTGCTCACCGGCTCACCTGCCCGGTGCCGGGAAAGGTGCCGGTGATAGGTCCGGCGCGGGATGCCGATCAACGTGCAGAACCTCGAGACCGGCATCGCCGCGTCTTGGCGGATCACCTCGAGGTCCTCGAAGGGGCCAGGCGCTCCGCGCTCTTCTTCCACACCCGCAGCTCCACCGTGGCCTCCCCGAGCGCCGCCTTGAGCTCCTCGACCTCCGCCTCGAGCTCGGCCTCGCGGCTGACCGTCCCGGCCGCCTTGGACTCCAGCCCGGCCCGACCGCCTTCGAGGAATTGGCGCTTCCATGTCCCGATGCTCTGCTCGGATACCTTGAACTGCCGGGCCGCATCGGCTGCGGTGACCTCGCCGGCCAGGATCGAGAGCACGATCCGTACCTTCTGCTCCGCCGGGAACGCCGGTGGACGACTCATCATCGACTCCTTGGGTCAGGGCTCAACCATGCCCTGTGCCACAAAGTGTGACGTGCGACATACGGGCGCGAACGCTATGAGCGCTGGGTTGTGGAGCGGCACACTTACCGACCCAAGGATCGTTAGCGAACGCTGGGCGATGGGCTACAGGGGTGCAGGGGTGCAGGGGTGATGGAGTGCTGAGGTGTTGTGGTGCTCGGGCTTGAGGGTTGATTCAGGCGGCCCCAGTTCCGGCGCGCCGGCGCCTCAGCTCCTGAATCGGCCACTTGTCGACCGGTCGATAGTCCATGCGAACAGCGCGAACCGCGTGAACAGCGCCGCGCAGATCGCGGCGGCGGTGATGATGCGTTCTGGGACGGGGATGTATTCGCCGGGGGTGTCGGTCGTGGTGCCGGATATGCCGTAGTCGGCGATGCTGACGACGGCGTTGTTCCAGATGGTCGCGGTGGCTTGGTCGCCGGGGGCGGCCACGTTCCACAGTGCTGTCTGCGCGGGCAGATCGGCGCTCTCTCGTACGCGGTCCGCTGGTGCTGCTGGCGCGGAGCACCAGGGTGAACGCTGCGATCACCCTAGGGCGGCCAGCGCGAGGCCTGGCGCCGCGCGGAGGCTTCTGCGGTCAGCTATGCGTCGAACTCTGACGCGCGTGAATAACCGCGCCGAGGCATGGTTTTCACGGCGCAACGGTAGTACCTGGATAACCAGCAAAGATCTTTCTCGGTGGCCGCGTGAGAGGTGAATGACCGGTTGATCTGGGCTGGCGGGTGGACGCGCGTTCGCGTTCGGACGGCGGGCCAGCTGATGTTGGCGTGAGGTTGCGAAATCGTTGGGGGTAATGGGTAGCGTGCGGCGGGGTGGTGGGG
>NZ_JAGSOG010000526.1 GCF_018139695.1 Actinospica durhamensis
CGATGGCCGCTCATCATGCCGGAGCGGGTACGGATCGAATCGCGCCCCTGCGACGGAGTTCCCCTTTTCCACTCGAAGGAGTGGCGCCAGACCTGCCGATCGGAGAGCCCCGCCCCGGCCGGCCCGGATGCCGCCCACACCTGGCTGCGCGGCGAACGTCCCAACCTGGAGGCCTCCTTCGCCCACGCTCACGCCGAGGGCCTCGACGGGCATGTGATCGCGCTGGCCGCGGGACTGGCCGAAATCCTGCTGACCGACGGCCCCTGGGCCCGTGCCCTGCAGGTCCACCGGGTCGCCACCGAGGCCGCCGAACGCTCGGCGCACCCCGTCGCCCACGCCAACGCCCTGACCGACTTCGGGCGCGCGCGGTATCTGACCGGGGACTATCCCGGGGCCGATGATGTCCTGAACCAGGCCCTTGCGATCTACCGCACATGCGGCGACCGCCACGGCGAAGCCAATGCTTTGACAGACATCGGGTACCTACGCCACCTGACCGGGGACTATCCCGGAGCCGACGACGTCCTGAACCAGGCCCTTGCGATCTATCGCATACTCGGCGACCGCCACGGCGAAGCCAATGTCCTGACGTACCTCGGGCACGTACGGCACCTGACCGGGGACTATCCCGGCGCCGACGACGCCCACACCCGGGCCCTCGAGCTCTACCGCGCCCTCGGCCACCGAGACGGCGAAGCCAATGCCCTGACCAATCTGGGGCTCGTGCGGTTTCTGACCGCGGACTATCCCGGAGCCGGCGTCGCCCTGGCCCGGGCCTTGGAACTCTATCGCGCACTCGGCCACCATCACGGCGAAGCCAATGCCCTGACTTACCTGGGACGCGTGTGGGAGCACGACGGAGACCTGTCCAGGGCCGGCGACGCGCATATGGGAGCCCTGGAGCTCTACCGCGCACTCGGCCACCGCCTCGGCGAAGCCGGCGCGCTGCGCGGCCTCGGGGGCGTGCGGTACCAGACCGGGGACTATCCCGGAGCCGAAGACGCCCAAACCCGGGCCCTGGAGCTCTACCGCGCACTCGGCCATCGCCTCGGCGAGGCCAGCGCCCTGTGCAACCTGGGACGTGTGCGGTATCAGACCGGCGACTTGCCGGAGGCCGGCAAAGCTCTGGCCCGGGGCCTGGAGCTCTACCGCGCACTCGGCCACCGCGGCAACGAGGCCTGGGCGCTCAACCACTACGCCGCCACCCTCTCCGCCGCGGGCGAACGCACCCGCGCCCTCGGCCTCTACCAGCAGGCTCTGGCCATGAACCACGAACTGAACAAACCCGACGACGAAGCCGTCTCGCTCGAAGGCATCGGCGAACACCACCTGACCACCGGCGACCCCACCCAGGGCACCGCGCATCTGCACCAGGCCCTGGAGATCTATCAGCGCCTCGGCATGGCCGCGGACGCGCGCCGCCTCCGACTCCGCCTGGACGACCTGACCGCGCGACGACCATGACACCCGCGAGCGAAGCGACAGCCCCCTCACACCGCCGGGCAGGCCCAACGCGTTCGATGCCCTGAATGGCGGCATTCGCCGGCAGCTCCAAGCAGCTCCGGCAGATGCGCGCAGCAGACGTTCGCCCAGGTCGCGCAGCGTGAACAGGTCCCGTCGACGCTGCCGTGGCGAGCACACCGCGTCCCCGGCGAGCCGGACCACCGCGCAGCGTGCTCCGACCGGCGCGAGGCTCGTAGGGAAAGCTCGTAAGGAAAGTGGAGACCCAACGTACGGCAAAGCCCATTCGACCCCGGGACTCCGACCGGGCGTGGGCACCGAGCCTGAGGAGGAAGCCATGTCGACCCTATCGACACCGGTCGAGGCCGAGCTCAACATCCCGTCCGACGTGGTCAAGAAGGTGTACACGGTCCCGGACAACGTGTCCATGGCCAACTTCCTGCTCGTCGGCGGCGCGGGCGGCGAAGTGTCCGACCGATCGGTCCGGCCCGGCATGGGCGCCGCGGTGCGGCTGTGGCTGCCGGTGAAGCCCGGCGAGATCCTCACCGCGTACCTCGGCGGACAGGCGAGCGCCCACTGGGCCGGACACGGCTTCACCGAAGGCGGCAGGGGCGGGGACCAGCCGCAGCCCAAGGGCGAGAGC
>NZ_JAGSOG010000527.1 GCF_018139695.1 Actinospica durhamensis
TGGGTGCAGGTCTTGGCCGGGTCTAGGGATCTGCGGTTGTAGGCAGAATCTGGTTCTTGTAGCGAGCAAGGTGGTTGCGTTGGTAGTCGCGGGCTTCGTGGTAGGCCCAGTAGGCGTCGAAGTCGCCGCTGGAGCGCAGGGCGCGCAGGCGTAGGACGGCTTCGGCGCCGTCCAGGCCCCAGCGGGCGCCGGTGATGTCGAGCCGGTCTTTGATCAGGTGCCGGCATGCGCCTTCGATCACGCCGGTGGCGATCGGCCAGCCGTTACTCAGGGCTTTGTCGTAGGCGAGGTAGGGTGCCTTGCCGGTCAGGTAGCCGATCGCGTCGTCGATTCCAGTGCGCTGGCCTGGTTCCAGTCCGGCCTCGTGGGCGGCTCGGCCCAGTTGCGCGGCCGCGGCCAGGGCGCGGCCGGCGAGGATCTCGCGGCCGTAGGCGGCCACGAACGCCTCGGCCTCGGGCTCGCCGTTCTTGTACAGGCACCACGCGGCCTTCCACAGGTATTCGATGACGTGGATGAAGTCCACGATGATCGTCACCGGGGTGCGGCGGCGCTTGGCCTCGGCTTTGACCAGTTCGATCTGGTGCGCGGCGCCGTCGACCAGCACGATCCAGCACCGGGTGTGGTGCGGGTCGCGCGCGGTGGCCTGGTTGAATGCGGCCTTGACGGTGGCGGCGGCGGGGTGTTCCACGCTGCCGGTCAGCCACTTGTTGAACGCGACCGGGCCGGGCGCGGACTCGGGCTCGTTCTCGCCGGGTTCGGGCAGGATGTCGGCGCCGGTGCGCACGGCCGGGTCGGCGTCGTAGACGGCCGCGATCTCCGCCATGCGTTTACGTCCGTTCTTCTCACCCGCAGCCAGACGGGTCCTGTACGTGTTCTGGCCTTTCTTCGCGGCGGCTTTCGCGGTGGCTTCGCGCAGCGCGTCAGGGCGCATCACGATGCCCTTGCCGTCGAAGGTGAGCACCAGCAGCGTGTCGGGGCCGGCCGGGACCGGGCTGGCCGCAGCGTAGAAGGCCTCGATGTCGCAGGCCGCGTGTACCACCAGGTCTTGGACCTGCCGGGAGCCGATCTTCACGCCGCAGGCCTCGCGCAGGTGCTCGGTGGCGGCGGCGAACGAGCCGCGCACCGCCTCGAGCACGGCCATGCGCGCCAGTCCGTGGGAGGCCTTGACCTCGGGCAGGTTCAAGGAGGCGTCCAGCAGGTGCAGGTCGTGTACGTAATCGCCGCGGTAGGCGATCCGGTGCACGGCCACCGGCCCGAACACCGTGTCCAACCCGGTGCGCCGGTGCCGTTCGATCCGGTTGCGCGAGATCCCCTCGGCATCGGCGACCGGGGCGCTCACCCGCTCCTCGCGCACCTCGCGCAGGTCCAGGTGGTCCTGGAACAGCACCCGGGTGACCTCCCGCATCCGCGCGGCGAGTTCGCGTTCGAGCTGCCCGTGGGTGATCTCGTCCACCGCGGCCTGCCGCGCGAACTCGATCACCTGCTCGAAGGCCGCGCGGGCCGCGGCAAACGAGCCGGCGGCGGCCTCGGCGGCGCTCACCGCGCGGCCCCCGCCTCGGCCAACCGGTAGCGGCCCCGATCCGCGCGCACCAGGATCCCGGCCGTAGCCAGGCGCGCGATGCGGTTGCGCACCGTCTTGAGCCCGGCCGGCGTGCCGGCCAGGCCGAGTCCCAGCGCCACCGTGCGGCAATCAAGCGCCACACGCTCTGCCTGGAACACCTTCACCGTCTCCCGCAGAACCTCGCCAAGCCCATCAGCGTGCTCTTCCAGCGCCCTGTGCCCCGATGACCCCGAGACCACCTGATCGACAAGCTGCTCGACGCTCATCAACTCCTGATACGTCTCGCGCGCAATCACCAGGCGCGCAAGCGCCTGCTCCACCCCGGCCAACTGTTCTCGCAGCGCCTCGGCCTGCCCGGACAGCTCAGCCTCACGTTCTTCCAGCACAGACCACAACGAGCCCATCTCCATCACTCCAGCACGGTGCATCAGAACCCACATTCACTGCGGGCCTCGACACCACGCTAGGGCCATACGCCACAGGTCTGTCTCGAGAATCCGGAAACTCCCCAGCTGATCAAGCCCGCCCAGGACCTGCACCCAT
>NZ_JAGSOG010000528.1 GCF_018139695.1 Actinospica durhamensis
GGCCCGCCCCCCGATCAGCAGCGCCTCGGCCGACGGTTCGTTCCGTGCGCGATCCTCGTACAAGTACGTCACCACTCCTCGTGGCCGGTGCCATTGCGTGATCGCGCAGCCTACTTCGCGCCTTCCCACCCCGTCGCCCCGTTTTCCGGCGCCCCACTGCCGTCATGTCGCTGGAGGCCCGCGACGTCGGGCGGACCTTCCTCAACGGCAGCTACCTCGATCGGATCTTTTCCGCCCCCCGAAGGCGATCCGGCCCACACCAAGATAATGGGCGACGCGAACCTCGCCGGGATCTGGCGCAATCTCGCCGCTACGGGATGCAGCTGGCTGATCTACTCGAACGGGTTCCAGTAATCGAGCCCGACCTGATCGCCCGCGCGATGGGCGGTTGCGTGCTCATCATCACGGTTCTGCTGCGCGAGTCCCCGCTTCGGCCGTGCGCGTCCCGACCGATGACCGCACTGTGGCCGACATCGCCCGCGACGTCATCGCCGTCACCGGCTGGGCCCCTCGCGACGACAACCCCTAGTTGACATAGGCAACTAGGGGTTGTCACAATGGACGCATGGTCAAACACATCGAAACGCCGGCCCACGCGGAGCGCTTCGAGGAGCTCAAGCGCGTGCGCGCCGCGGCCATCGAACACGCCCGCGCCGCGCGCACGTTGAGTCAGGAGCGGCGGCGCATCATCGACTCGCTCCTGGCGGAGGGCTTCTCCCAGGCCGACGTGGCCCGCGAACTGGGCGTCACTCGGCAGGCGATCCAGAAGATGATGGCCGCGGGCTAGTCCTCCCGTTTTCCCGTTCTCCCGTTCTCCCGTTCGGCCTGTCGGTCCGTCAGCTGAAGAGCACCGAACGCAGCTTCAGCCGCTCACTGCCGTAGCCGGTGAGCGGCCTGAGGCTGAAGTAGTCGCCGGCGCAGCCGGGCTCGGTGAAGACGATGGCGGTCGCGTCGGTGCGGTTGCGCGGCGAGTCCGCGGGCAGCGTCGTGTCCGCGTCGGCGACCTCCGGCAGCGTGATGCACTCCCGGCTCGGCGGGTCGAGCAGGACGCTCTCCTGGGCGATGCCGTCGGCGTCGACGAAGTGGTAGCTGAATCCGCCGCTCGCCGCGCTGGCCATGCCGGGCAGCGCGAAGACGAGCATCGCAGTGCCGATCACCAGGGCGAGCGCGTTGCGAAGACGCTTGGAACGCATGGGAGGTACCCCTTTTCGAAGACCACGGATCAAGATCGACAAGAGTCTCTCCGAAAGCCCCGGAGCCACCGGCCGACCGACGCGCCGCCCCACTCGAACGGCGTAGCGCGGGCATATGGTCGCGGATTCCAGGCACTTGCTTGACATCTCCGCGGCCCGGTTCAAGAATCCAGGCATGTCCCTGGAATCAGAACCCGCACAATCCCCGGCGCCCGCGGACCCGCCGCGCCGAGGACGCCTGCTCGAGGACCCCTACGTCATTCGCGCACTGGCGCACCCGCTGCGGCTCGACCTGCTTGACGCGCTCGGCCGGCGCGGGCAGGCGACCACGGCGCAGGTTGCCCGGGATCTCGGCCTCGTGCACGGCGTGGCCTCCCATCATCTGCGTCAGCTGGCCAAGTACGGCTTCGTCGAACAGATACCGGGCAAGGACCGGCGCGAGCGTCCGTGGCGACGGGTCGAGGGCGCCTACCAGTGGCCCGACGCCCAGGCGACGCCGGAAGCCGCGGCCGCGACCGACGTGCTCGAGCAGGTCATCGTCGAGCGCGTACTCGAGGGGTTCGTGCGCTGGCAGCAGGAGCGCGCGGACTGGTCACCGGAGTGGCTCGACGGTTCCGGCGTCGCGACGACGACCGTCCATCTCACCGCGGCCGAACTCGCCGCGCTCACCGCCGAGTTCGAGGCGATGGTCCACCGCTACAGCGACGCGCGACGGAACGCGGGTATGTCCGACCGGCCCGCCGACGCCGTGCCCGTGGATCTCGCCTACGTCGCGGTGCCGACCCGCCCGCCGACGCCCTCCACACCCTGTCTCTTATACCCATCTGACGCTGCCGCCGAATTAGACGGG
>NZ_JAGSOG010000529.1 GCF_018139695.1 Actinospica durhamensis
GTGATGGCCTGCGTCGCCGTGCACGGAACCCTGCCCCCGCCCCTCGCCGCCGGCGGTCCCCACGGCCTACTCGGCGACATCGACATCCTGAACTCCGAGACAACCGACGTCATCCAGTGACCGCGCCGCCCACACCACGCGAAACCGTTCCGCCCCGGAACGCCCGAGCCTGAGCCAGTCGCTTCCTGCGGAACTCGCCGCCCTGCTCGCCGAGAGCAACGGCGTCGAGGGGGAGTACGGCTTGGGCCTGGTGTGGTCGATTGAGCGCATCGCCGCCGAGAATCTCAGGCTTCGGCGCGACGCCGATTTCGCGAGCCTCTACATGCCATTCGACTCGCTGCTCTTCTTCGGCGACGCCGGCAACGACGACCTGTTCGGACTCGTGCCACACACCGGTCGGCTCGACGTGTTCGTATGGAACCACGGGGACGACAGCCGGATGTGGGTGGCGCGCGGGCTCGGCGACTACCTCGAAGGGTGGCTCTCCGGACGTATCACGGTGTAGCGCAGTGGGCTGGTCGTCACGCCCGTTGCCGTACCGCGCCGCGGTACGGCACTCACATCGCCCGGCAGACTTGTGCACTTCCGGCAGCGGGCGAGACGATTGCCGGATGAGGATAGCTGCCGCGGGCGGGAAGATCACGGCGCCTCGAGCTCTACTGGTCAATGAATTCGACTCGGATGAGCCGGGCAACTGCGCCGTGTTCGTCTTGTCGTCTCCCTTGATCGTTGAGCAGGGCGCAAGGATCTGGGTTGAAGACGGCCGACTTAAAGTGCAGCGACCTTCTGGTCAGCGGGAGTGGCACGATGGCAGTTGGGAGAGCCGGCTGCGGCGCGGACGCTTGCTGTAGTGGCTGCCATTTTTTATCAACATATATATTCGGCGAGAAGTCGGCGCGAGGCTCGGCGTTTCCACCACATTCGGCAACATCGTCTGCGCCTACGCGTCGAGTGCGATCGCCGGGAACTATTCGAACGCGAACAACACGGTTCAGTTCACGGCGCAGTATCTGCCACGTACGGCCGGGTCCTCGGCCTGCCCGGCGGCGACCTACTTCACCGCCACCTACGGCCCGCTGCTCGACACCACGATGGCGGGGTCCCCGACCGTCACTGTGAACTGATCTCGTGCAACCTGCTCCCTTGGAGCGATGCCGCGGCGGTCGGCCGTGGGGCGCGGCCGACCGCCGGGAGTGGGGGTCAGCCGGCGTTTGCTCCGGCGGCGAGGGCGGGGAGGTAGGCCTCGGCCTGGCCCGCGTTGGTGGGGTGGTACCAGCCGGATTCCAGGCCGGGGTTGTTGATCCAGGGGGTGCTGTCGCAGATGCGGTGGCCCGCGAACAGTGCGTCTACGCTCTCGTAGACGAAGCCGGGGTACTTCGCGGCTTCGGTCTGGATGACCTGGTCGAGGGTCAGGACGAGCTGGTTCGCGGCGGCGTGGTCGGCGGGGGTGAGCCAGTCGATGCACAGGGGTGCGGCGGTGTCGTAGAACTCGGGGTAGCCCAGGACGACGACCCTGGCGTGCGGCGCGTCGGTCTGGATGGCGGAGTAGAGCGCGTCGAGTTCGCCGGGCAGGGTGGTCTCGGCGGTGGTGGCGGCGGCCGATTCGGCGGCGAGGCAGGCCGACTGGCCGTCGAGCAGGCAGGTCTGGGCGACGGAGACGAAGCCGATGTCGTTGCCGCCGTCAGTCAGGCTGACCAGGCTCGTCTGCGCGCTCAGGCCGCTGAGTTGGCCGGACTCGGTGGTGGCCGCGGTCGCGCCGGAGCAGGCCGCGAAGGTGAACGAGGCGGGGGCGGTGGCGGCGGCGTAGAGCGCGCCGTAGGCCTCGGGGCTCTGGCCGCAGGAGCCCGCGGAATCGGTGGTGCCGACGCCGGCGGAGTAGGAGTCGCCGAGGGCCACGTAGGAGACGGTCGAGCCGGTGGCCGCGTCGGCGGCGGGCGCGAGCGTCAGGCCGACGGTCGCGATCGTGGTGATCGTGGTGACGAGGAGGATCGGGCGCAGGGCTGTGCTACGGAACGTGGGCATCGTTGCCTTCCGGTCGGTAGGCGGCGCGGGGGAAAGGGGTGTCTCTTATACACA
>NZ_JAGSOG010000052.1 GCF_018139695.1 Actinospica durhamensis
GGCCGGGGCGAAGTCGGCCGACGGGGTCAGGGCCGGGGCCTGGCCGAAGTCCGGCAGCGGCGCGGGCGGCGGCGCGACGGCGCCCTCGGCCGAGGTGATGTCCACGTTCTCCACCGCAAGGCCGCCGTAGACCTGGGCGGTGGTCAGCTCGGTGCCCTCGATCGCCGCCTCGATGCCCTCGCGCATCGCGATGTCCAGCGCCTCGCGCATGGCCCGGGCCTTGTCGGTGCGCAGGGCCCGGGCCATCACGTCCGCGCGGTTGACCACGTTGGCGAACAGGTCGCGCCAGTAGGTGAAGATCAGCACCCGGCCGGGCCGGCGGCGCCACATGCTCCAGCCGACGTAGAGGCTGGTGCCGTAGGCGAACACGTTGACGTAGGCGTAGTAGCTGCCGTCCCGGATCTCCAGCCGGCGCGAGACGCTGCCGGGCAGGATGATGTCGCTGCGGATCATCTTGGGCTGGGCGGTGACCGGCACGCGCCGGGAGCGCAGCGACCAGCCGATGGCGGCGAAGGAGCCGTCCGCGGCCTCGCCCGCGTCGGGGATCAGCGAGGTGGACTCGGAGATCGGGTCGTTGGTGGTGAGGGTCAGCAGCAGCACGAGGTAGATCACCGGCCCGGCGAACAGCGCGAGCAGGAAGATCTGGTACGCGCCGAGGTAGGCCAGGATCCCGGTCACGACCAGCAGCGGGATCCAGATCAGGAAGGTGCTCACACAGGTGCGCAGCCAGAGCGCGAGCAGCTTCGCGGCGGTGACCTGCTCGTCGAACTCCTGATCCAGCGGATTGTAACCGCCGGCGTTGAACTTCAGGTAGCGACCGCCGATAGCAGCAGCGGGAATCATGGTCCTCGTCCTTTCATTCGCCGAGAGAATCAGTGCCCTGGGGCCGCGCTGCCGCGGTGCGGGCGGCGCGCGGGGGCGGTGTGGGGTCGTGCGCGGGAGAGTTCGGGCGCGGATGCGCCCGGGAGTCAGCCGGCCGAGGGCGTCGGCGTGCCGGCGGCGCTCGCGTTCGGATCGGCGGATGCGGAGGTGGACGCGGAGGCGCTCGGGCTCGCCGAGGCCGAACCGCTCGCAGCGCCCGGGCTGCTCGAACCGCTCGGCCCGGCGACGGGCGCACCGCCCTTGGCCAGGATCACCGTGGTCTCACCGTCGAAGACGAGTGCGGCGGAGGCGTCACCTGAGGAGATGTCCAGGGTCGCGTCGTCGGAGAAGATCGGGATGGTGCAGCCGGAGTTGGACGAGGGCGTGGCGCTGCCCACGTAGTGGCCGTTGTAGCCGGTCAGTTTGAGTGTGTAGACGTACGCGCAGGTGGAGATGTGGGCCGGCACGCCGGTGTACTGCCCCGGGCCGGTGGAGCTGATGGTCCACCGATCGCCCTTGGCGTCCGACCAGGTCCCGACCAGCGGGTCGTCCGCACCGGTCTGCAACGCCTGCTGCTGCAGGGAGACCGGGGTCGAGCCGCAGCCGGTCATGGTGCCGCTGAGCGTCTGCCCGTCCGCGCCGAGGGTGGCGTAGAAGTAGCCGGACTGGCCCTGCGCGGACAGGTGAATGCCCTGATCCAGCCCGAGCATGACGGCTCCGGTGCTGGCGATCTGGGCCCCGCCGGAGATCGCGTATTCGGCCCAGTATCCGTTCACGTAGTCGCCGACCGAGCCGCTCAGCTCCAGCATCATGCCGACCTCGCCCGCGTTGCAGTCCTCCGTGCCCACCCACACGCCGAGCAGCGCGGAGTCGCCGGTGTACGGTCCGGCCGTGGCGGTCGGGCTGCCGATGTCCTCGGGGAAGTAGTAGGTCGAGGCCGACGGGGAGGCCGCGCCCGCGCCGCCGTCCCCGGTCGCGGCGCTGCCCGCGGTGGCGGTGTCCGCCGTGTTCGGCTCGGACTGGTTGGAGCTGTTCGCACCCCAGCCGGATCCGCCGAAGGAGGTGCCGGTGGCGCTCAACGCGGCGCCGCTGCCGAGTACCAGGATCAGGATCGCCACCACCGCGCCGACCACGACCTTGCGGTTCACCCCGCCCGAACCCCAGGTGGCGGCCGGGGTGGGCGGTTCGGTACCGAAGAACCAGGCCTTGGTCGAGCCGGCCACCGCGGCCCCGCACGCAGGACAGGCCTGCGCGCCGGAGGGTACCGGCGTCCAACATTCCGGGCAGCACGAAGCAGCCACGAAGAACTCCTCCCCGCCGTGTGTCGCAACACACGACCACATCACCCGAGCGATACGCACGCGCATTCCACCAATGCGCGACAGTCGCCGGGTGCGCTCATAGTAAGGCCGAATGAGTGGTTGAGTAGAGAGTTTCCCAAAAAATTTTTGCACGCCGGAAAACCGCGGCCCACCCGCGGTATCTCGATCTTCAGTATTCATTCATGAGCGACGGCGCACCCTGAGATGATCTGTTTCGATACGGGGATCGGTCGGCCGCGCGCGGGTACAGGGACGAGGGAACTCGGTCCAGCAACGGGAGGGTGACGTGACCACCACCGCGCCGAGGGAGAGCGGGAACGAACCGTCCTCCCGGCAGGATGACGCCGATCCGCATCGAGCGGCCGCGCGGCCGCTCGAACCGGAGGCCTCCGCG
Organism: Actinospica durhamensis; assembly: GCF_018139695.1. Lineage (GTDB taxonomy): Bacteria > Actinomycetota > Actinomycetes > Streptomycetales > Catenulisporaceae > Actinospica > Actinospica durhamensis. Next base: position 2,578 of record NZ_JAGSOG010000052.1, read on the forward strand.
CCCCGGCCGGAGCCCGTGGTCGTGCAGCACACCCGGCTGGGCGGGGTGTGGCTGGCGCTCGCCCTCGGCGCGCTGGTCCTGATCCTGCTGCTGGTCTTCGTCCTGCAGAACGATCAGCACGTGGAGATCCACATCTACGGCGGGCACTGGAACGCCCCGGTCGGCGTGGCCCTGCTGATGGCCGCGGCTTTCGGCGTGCTGCTGGTGGTGGCCCCCGCGGGCGGGCGGATCATGCAGCTGAAACGGGCCGCGCGCCGCCTGCACCGCGAACGTGAGTCCTTCGCCCGAATCGCACTCGCGGACTCGCAGCGGCAGTCACCGCCACTCGCCCGGCCCGAACCCCGGGAGCCGCGCCGGTCTCAGGACCCGGACCCCGATCCGGATCCCGAGACCGACCAGCCGGAGTCGGACACGACGTCAGATTCCGGCTGACACTCAGCTCATCACACTGCGCCGAGCCCGCGCCGAGGCCTACCGGGCGGCACGCCGGTAGCGGGTGAAGACCAGCTCGCCGGCCGGTTCGGCATCGACGCAGTCGAACTGCGCCATGGGCACGCCCGCCGGGAAGAGCGGCTCGCCCGCGCCGAGGACGGTCGGGAAGGTGAGCAGGCGGTACTCGTCGATCAGGTCGGCCTCGGCGAGTTGGCGCACGACGCTGAGGCTGCCGATGACGACGACGTCACGCGGCTCCTGCTTGATCCGGTCCAGCAGGTCGCCCTCCAGCGCGACGGAGTTCGCCCAGGCCGAGGTGTCGAGCGCGGTGCGCGTGGCGACGAGCTTGTCGGCGGCGTTCATCCGCTCGGCGAACGCGCCCTCGCGCGCCGGCCACAGGCGGGCGAAGGCCTGCCAGGTGCCGCGGCCCAGCAGCAGTGCTCCGTCGGTCATGAGCGCGCCGAGCCGGAACTTGTCGCCGTCGACCGGCCCGCGGCCGTAGCGGAACATCCAGCCGCCGTGCGCGCTGCCGGCGGAGCCGTCGGGATCGGACGCGATCCCGTCCAGGGTGACGAAGGAGATGACGATGATGCTCATGGCGGGTGGCCCTCCGGTGTATTCGACGGCGCGCGCCGGTCGGCGGCGCCCGCGGATACATACCGGCGGGGCCGCCCGAACTCATCGCGGTGGCGCCGAGAAGAATTCAGGCAGGCCGAAGGCGGGGAACAGACCCGGGTCGACGAACACGACGTTCGCGGCGATCCGACCCGCGTCGAGGGCGAACACCTGGAGGCTGTGCGCCTGATACCTGACATCGGGCGCGACGGCACCGGCCGGGGCGCCGTCGCCCGCCTCCTGCGCGTGGTAGCCGGCGAGCGCGGGCTGGCCGTTCGCCGTGAGCGGGCGCATGATCCAGCCGCCGCCGCGCATCCGGAACGTGCGCTGCAGGAACAGCCCGTAGTGCTCGCTGCCGCGGAACCACAGCGGGACCGGGGGCATCTCCAGCACCGCGTCCTCGGTCAGCAGCCGGACCAGGGCGGGCACGTCGGCCGCCTCGAACGCCCGGGCGTACCGGTCGACCACCGCACGCTGATCCGCGTCGTCGGTCTCGCGCAGCGCGCCGGGCTCGGCGACGGAGCGCATCGCCAGGCGCGCGCGTTGCAGGGCACTGTTGACGGCCGGCACCGTGGTCCCGAGCTGCCGCGCGACCTCGGCGGCCGGAAACTCCAGCACTTCGCGCAGCACCAGCACGGCGCGCTGCCGGGCGGAGAGGTGCTGCACCGCCGCGACCCAGGCCAGGCGCAGATCCGCCCGCCGCTCGAGGTCGAACCGTGCGTCCGGGAAGGGCTCGAGCCACGAGATCCGCGCGGAGGGGGTCAGCGGCGTGGACCCCGGGTCCTCGCCCGGCGCCCCGAGCCCCGAGGGAAGCGGCCGACGGGCGCGACCGGTCAAGGCGGTCAGGCACGCGTTCGTGGCGATGCGATACAGCCACGTGCGCACCGAGGCGCGCGCCGGGTCGTAGCGGTCGCGGGCCTGCCACGCCCGCAGCAGGATCTCCTGCGTCAGATCCTCGGCGTCGTGGACCGAACCGAGCATGCGATAGCAGAACGCCACCAACTCGCCGCGGTAGGGCTCGAACTCGATCGCCACCGACCCAGCATGGCAGAGCGCTCCGCACCGCGGTCCCGACGGCGCAGCACGCTGTATCGGCGCGGTTCGGGCACGGCGGCCGCGGAGCCTGGAACAATGGCGGCGGGCTTATCGCGGCAACGCGTCTACATTCCGGTCGGCACGAGTGAGAGTGGAGCAAGATGGCGGATTCGACTCCACGGGTGGACGGCGATATCCAGATCGGCGCCGTCTACCCGCAGATCGAGCTCGGCGGCGACCCGCACGCCGTCCGGCGGTTCGGCAAGGCCGTCGAGGAACTCGGCTTCGACTACCTGCTGGCCTACGACCACGTGCTCGGCGCCGTGCACGCCGATCGCACGCCGCGGCTCACCGGCCCCTACACCGAGCACGACCCCTTCCACGACCCGTTCGTCATGTTCGCCTATCTGGCCGCGATCACCGAGCGCATCGGCTTCGCCACCGGCGTTCTGATCCTCCCTCAGCGCCAGACCGCGCTGGTGGCGCGGCAGGCGGCCGACCTCGACCTGCTCTCCGGCGGCCGGCTTCGGCTGGGGGTGGGCGTGGGTTGGAACCACGTCGAGTACGACGCCCTCGGCCAGGCGTTCCGCACCCGCGGCGCCCGGCAGGAGGAGCAGATCGACCTGCTCCGGCGGCTGTTCACCGAGCCCGTCGTGGACTTCTCAGGCCGCTTCGACCGGATCGAGCGGGCCGCGCTCGTGCCGAAACCGGCCCGCAGCATCCCGATCTGGCTCGGCGGAGCCGCCGAAGCCGCGCTCGAGCGGGCCGCCCGGATCGGCGACGGCTTCATGTTCTTCGGCCAGAACGGCATCGAACACGCGCTCGAGTCCTGGAAGCGGCTGCGCGACCGGCTGACCGACCTCGGCCGGGCGCCGGAGGAGTTCGGCGCGGAGTACGTCGCGCTGCCCCGGGGCGGGATCGACCGGCTCACGGCGGAGGTCGCCGCCTGGCGCGCCGCGGGCGGCAGCCACGTCTCGGTGGCCACGATGAGCCAGGGCCTGGACGGCGTGGAGGCCCACATCGAGTACCTCGCCTCGGCCGCACGCGCGCTCGAGCTGAGCTGACCGGCCTCGACCCGCCCGACGCGACGTCATGCGGCGTCATGCGGCGCCATACGGAGCCATACGGCGTCATGAGGAGTCTGCAATGCCCGCAATGCCCGTAGTGTCCGCGGGCGCGGGTCAGCACTCGGACATCTCGGGCCAGACCGGACCGGCCGGGCGGCGCGCCGAGCGCCCGGCCGGGCGAGGAACCCGCCCCGTACGCCTTTTTTGGCGCTACCCCACAAATCACGGCGCCAGAGCTGATCTACCCCAGCATCCCCGGACATGGGAAGAGCTGCGAGAATGGTCTCGGCAGGGGAACCGGCGCGGACGGTTCCCATTGTGCTTTACTCCAGGGAAGGCTTGCGTCAGTGTTCAGTCGTGTCGCCATCGTCAACCGAGGTGAGTCCGCGATGCGGCTCATCCACGCCGTCCGAGACCTCGCGGCACAGACCGGCGTCCCGATGGAGACGGTCGCGCTCTACACCGATGTCGACCGCACCTCCACCTTCGTGCGCGAGGCCGACCTGGCCTACGACCTCGGCCCCGCCTCGGGCCGCCCCTACCTGGACCTCGCCGTACTCGAGTGCGCGCTGATCGAGTCGGGGGCCGACGCCGCGTGGGTCGGCTGGGGCTTCGTCGCCGAGGACCCGGCCTTCGCCGAGATGTGCGCGCGGATCGGCGTGACCTTCGTCGGCCCGAGCGCCGACGCGATGCGCAAGCTCGGTGACAAGATCGGCGCGAAGCTGCTGGCCGAAGAGGTCGGCGTGCCGGTGGCGCCGTGGAGCCGCGGCGCGGTCGAGGACCTGGACGCGGCGGTGCGCGCGGCGGGCGAGATCGGCTACCCGCTGATGCTCAAGGCCACCGCGGGCGGCGGCGGGCGCGGCATCCGCGTGATCACGAACGAGGCCGAACTCGTCGACGCGTACCACCGCACCAGCCTGGAGGCCGAGCGGGCCTTCGGCAGCGGCATCGTCTTCCTGGAGCGGCTGGTCACCGGCGCGCGGCACGTCGAGGTACAGGTGATCGCGGACGGCCAGGGCACCGCGTGGGCGCTCGGCGTACGCGACTGCTCGGTGCAGCGGCGCAACCAGAAGGTCATCGAGGAGTCGGCCTCGCCGGTGCTGAGCGCCGAGCAGACCCAGGAGCTCAAGGCCTCGGCCGAGCGCCTGGCCATCGCGGTGGGCTACTGCGGCGCGGCGACCGTCGAGTTCCTCTACCACCCCGGCGAGAAGCTCTTCGCCTTCCTCGAGGTCAACACCCGTCTTCAGGTGGAGCACCCGATCACCGAGTCGACCACCGGCGTCGACCTGGTCAAGCTGCAGCTGCACGTCGCGTCCGGCGGCAAGCTCTCCGGCGAGCCGCCGGCCGAGCGCGGGCACGCCGTCGAGGCGCGGCTCAACGCCGAGGACCCGGACCGCGACTTCGCCCCCTCCCCCGGCCGGATCGCGCGCCTGGACCTGCCCGCGGGCCCCGGCATCCGGGTGGACACCGGCGTCAGCGAGGGCGACACGATCCCGGCAGAGTTCGACTCCATGATCGCGAAGATCATCGCCTACGGCCGGGACCGCGAGGAGGCGCTCGGCCGGCTGCGCCGCGCCATGTCGCAGACCACGGTGATCATCGAGGGCGGCGCCACCAACAAGAGCTTCGTGCTCGACCTGCTCGACCAGCCCGAGGTGATCGACGCCAGCGCGGACACCGGCTGGATCGACCGCGTGCGCGGCGAGGGCCGGCTGGTCTCGCACCGCCACTCCGCGATCGCGCTGGCCGCGGCCGCCATCGAGTCGTACGAGGAAGAGGAGCGGGTCGAGCGGCAGCGGCTGCTGTCCACCGCGTTCGGCGGGCGTCCGCAGGTCTCGCACGAGAGCGGGCGGCCGCTGGAGCTGATGCTGCGCGGTGCCGGCTACAAGGTGAAGGTCGCGCGCGTCGGCGCGCGCCGGTTCCGGGTCGGCATCGAGGACGCCACCCAGACGCTCACCGCGGACGTCGAGCTCGACCGGTTCGACCGGCACACCGGCCAGATCACCGTCAACGGCACCAGGTTCCGCCTGGTCACCGGCACGCACGGACCGGTCTACCTGGTCGAGGTGGACGGCGTGGCGCACCGGGTCAGCCGCGGCGAGGGCGGCGTGGTGCGCTCGCCCGCCCGCGCTCTCGTGGTCGCGGTGCCGGTGTCGGCCGGCGCCGAGGTCGAGGCCGGCGCTCCGCTCGTGGTGCTGGAGAGCATGAAGATGGAGACGGTGCTGCGCGCGCCGTTCCGCGCCCGGCTCAAGGAATGCTCGGTGACGGTCGGCAGCCAGGTCGAGACCGGCACCGCGCTGCTGCGGCTCGAGCCGCTGGCCGAGGAGGGCGAGGAGGCCGCCGTCGCGGAGGCCGCCGAGAGCGTTCACCTCGAACTGCCCGCGGGAACCTCGAACGTGCCGCCGCTGGAGCGGGCCCTGCGCGGGCAGCAGGACATTCGCAGCCTGCTGCTCGGCTTCGACGTCGACCCGCACGACGAGAGCCGGGTGCTCGCCGACTACCTCGCCGCGCGCACGGAGCTGGCCGAGACCGGCAAGCGCCCGCTGGTCGAGGAGATCGAGCTGCTCTCGGTCTTCGCCGACCTGTCCGAGCTCAGCCGCAACAAGCAGGCGGGCGAGGAGGCCGGCACCGAGAACCACGTGCACAGCGCCCGCGAGTACTTCCACACCTACCTGCAGTACCTCGACGCCGAGCGGGCCGGGCTCTCCGAGGTGTTCAAGGCGCGGCTGGTGAAGGCGCTCGGGCACTACGGCGTCACCGGCCTCGAGCGCACGCCGGAGCTGGAAGAGGCGGTCTTCCGGATCTTCCTCGCGCAGCAGCGCGCGGCCTCCGACGCCACCGCCGTCAGCGCCCTGCTGCGGGTGTGGCTGCGCGAGGCACCCCCCGGGGACGCGCTGCGCGACACCGTGGGCCTCGCCCTCGAGCGCCTGATCGCGGCGACGCAGGTGCGTTTCCCCGTGGTCTGCGACCTCGCCCGCGGCGTGGTGTTCGGCTGGTTCGGCCGCCCGCTGCTGCGCCGCAACCGTGCCCGCGTCTACGCCGAGGTACGCCGCCACCTGCGCCACCTCGACGCGAACCCGCAGGCGCCGGACCGTGCCGAGCACATCGCCGCGATGGTCGGGAGCACCGAGCCGCTGGTGCGGCTGCTGAGCCGTCGCCTGGAGCGCGAGGGCCTCGACCACAAGCTGGACCACGCGCCCATGCTCGAGGTGCTGACGCGGCGTTACTACGGCAACAAGGGCCTGGTCGAGGTCCGCACCAGCGACGCGGCCGGCTGCCGGTTCGTGGTCGCGGACCGGGCCGGATCCCGGATCGTCTCGACGGCGGTGGCCTTCGACGAGTTCGGCGACGCGCTGCGCGGCCTGGCCTCGGTCGCGGCCGCCGGGAGCGACGACGTCGACGCGGACATCTACCTGGCCTGGGAGAAGCAGCCGGAGGACTCCGACGCGCTGGCCGCCGGCCTGCAGGCCGTCATCGACGGGCAGAGCCTGCCGAGCCAGGTCCGCCGGCTGACCGCCACCGTCGCGGGCAGCCACGGCGCGGTGATGCACCATCACTTCACCTTCCGCCCGGCCGAGGGCGCGATGGCCGAGGAGCGGCTGATCCGCGGCCTGCACCCGTACATCGCGCAGCGGATGCAGCTCGAGCGGCTGCGTGAGTTCGACCTGACCCGGCTGCCGTCCTCGGACGAGGAGGTCTACCTCTTCCAGTGCGTGGCCAAGGAGAACAAGGACGACGGCAGGCTCGTCGCGTTCGCCCAGGTCCGCGACCTGACCGAGCTGCGGGACCACGACGGCCGCCTGGTCGCGCTGCCCACGGCCGAGGACACCGTGGCCGCCTGCCTCGACTCGATCCGCCGCGCGCAGTCGCGCCGGCCGGCGAAGAACCGCTTCCCCACCAACCGGGTCGTGATCTACGTCTGGCCGCCGATCGAGATCACCCGCACGGAGCTCGAGACGATCGCCGCGCGCGTGGTGCCGACCACCGCGGGCGCCGGGCTCGAGGAGATCCTGTTCATCGCCCGGCAGCGCAACCCGGAGACCGGCACGCTGGCGAAGGTCGCGGTGCGCTTCTCCTTCGACGCCACCGGCGGCAGCAAGCTGACCATCGGCGAGCCGTCCGACGAGCTGGTCGAGCCGCTCGACGGCTATCGGCTCAAGGTGCTGCGGGCCAGCAGCCGCAACACCGTCTACCCGTACGAGCTGACCGGCCTGCTCGGCGAGTTCGCCGAGTACGACCTCGACGACGACGGGGCGCTCGTGCCGGTGGACCGGCCGAAGGGCCGCAACAGCGCGGCGATCGTGGCCGGCGTGATCAACACCCCGACGGCGCTCTACCCCGAGGGGCTCAGCCGGGTGCTGCTGCTCGGCGACCCGACGAAGGCGCTCGGCGCGCTGTCCGAGCCGGAGTGCCGCCGGATCATCGCGGCGCTCGACCTCGCCGAGCGGATGCGCGTGCCGCTGGAGTGGTACGCGCTCTCGGCCGGCGCCCGGATCTCGATGGAGTCCGGCACCGAGAACATGGACTGGGTCGCCGCCGCGCTCAAGCGGATCGTCGAGTTCACCCAGGACGGCGGCGAGATCAACGTCGTGGTGGCCGGGATCAACGTCGGGGCGCAGCCGTACTGGAACGCCGAGGCGACGATGCTCATGCACACCAAGGGAATCCTGGTCATGACGCCGGACTCCGCGATGGTGCTGACGGGCAAGCAGTCGCTGGACTTCTCCGGCGGCGTCTCGGCCGAGGACAACTTCGGCATCGGCGGCTACGACCGGGTGATGGGCCCGAACGGCCAGGCGCAGTACTGGGCCGAGGACCTGATGGGCGCGCGCGACGTGCTGATGGCGCACTACGACCACGCCTACATCGCGCCCGGCGAGGCGCACCCGCGCCGGGCCGCCACGAGCGACCCGTTCGACCGGGACGTCTCGGGCTTCCCGCACTCCTCGCCGGACAGCGAGTTCACCACCGTCGGCGAGATCTTCTCCGCGCAGGCCAACCCGGACCGCAAGAAGCCGTTCGACATCCGCACCGTGATGCGCGCCGTCGCCGACCAGGACCACGCGGTCCTCGAGCGCTGGGCGGGCATGGCCGAGGCGGACACCTCGGTGGTCCAGGACGCGCACCTCGGCGGAATCCCGGTGTGCCTGCTCGGCGTCGAGTCGCGCTCGGTGGCCCGGCGCGGCTTCCCGCCCACCGACGGCCCGGACACCTACACCTCCGGCACGCTCTTCCCGCAGTCCTCGAAGAAGGCGGCGCGGGCGATCAACGCGGCCAGCGGCAACCGTCCGCTTGTGGTGCTGGCGAACCTCTCCGGCTTCGACGGCTCGCCGGAGTCGCTGCGCAAGCTCCAGCTGGAGTACGGCGCCGAGATCGGCCGCGCGATCGTCAACTTCCGCGGCCCGATCGTGTTCTGCGTGATCTCGCGGTACCACGGCGGCGCGTTCGTGGTGTTCTCGAAGACGCTCAACCCGAACATGACCGTGCTGGCCCTCGAGGGCTCCTTCGCCTCGGTCCTCGGCGGCGCGCCCGCGGCCGCGGTGGTGTTCACCGCGGACGTCAACGCACGTACGGCGAACGACCCGCGCATCCGCGACCTCGAGGCCCGCGTGGCCGCGGCGGCCGGCACCGACCGGGCCACGCTGAACGCGGAACTCGACGAGACCCGCGCCTCGGTGCGCACCGAGAAGCTGACCGAGGTCGCCACCGAGTTCGACCGCGTCCACAGCATCCGCCGCGCGGTCAAGGTCGGCTCGGTCGACGCCGTCATCAGTCCCGCCGAACTGCGCCCGCGCATCATCGAGGCGATCGAGTCCCGCCTGGGCTGACCTGCGTACCCGCCCGAGCGCCCCGGGTTCCGTCTGCGGACGGGACCCGGGGCGTCGGCGTCTGCGCCCGCCGGGATCAGCCGGCGGCCGGCGCGTGCTCGGGAGCGTCGGCGGCGTGGCTTTCGTCCGTGGCCGGTTCGTCCGCGTGGCGGCGTCGCAGGCTCTCGCCCTCGATGTCGAGGTTCGGCAGGATGCGGGCGAGGCGGCGTGGGAGCCACCACGCGGCGCGGCCGGTAAGCGTGAGGACCGCAGGTACCAGCGTCATGCGCACGAGGAATGCGTCGATGAGCACGCCCACGGCGAGGGCGAAGGCGATCTGTTTGAGGATCATGCTGTCGCTGGTGACGAAGGACGCGAAGACCGAGAACATGATCAGCGCGGCGGCGGTGACCACCCGGCCCGCAGACCGGGCGCCTGCGTGCACGGCGGCCCGGGCGTCGCCGTGGTGCACGTAGTCCTCGCGCATCCGGGAGACGAGGAAGACCTCGTAGTCCATGGCCAGTCCGAACAGCACCGCCATCAGGATGATCGGAAGGAAGCTGGTGATCGGGCCGGTGGTGTCCACACCGATCAGCCGATCCAGGCGGCCTTGTTGGAAGAGCCCGACGACGAGGCCGAAGGAGGCACTGACCGAGAGCAGGAAGCCCGCGGCCGCCTTGACCGGCACGATCAGAGACCGGAAGACCAGCAGGAGCAGGATCAGGGAGAGTCCGACCACGACGATGGCGAAGGGCAGCATGGCCGAGCTGAGTTTGCTCGAGACGTCGATCCCCACCGCGGTGGTGCCGGTGACCGCGATGCTCGCGCCGGTCGCCTGCCGCCACGAGGCCGCCTCGCCGCGGATGGTGGTGACCAGGTCCTTGGTGGCCTGGGCACTCGGCGCGCTCTTGGGGATCAGCTCGATCAGCGCCGCCGTGGCGCCGGCGCTCGACTGCGGCGCGGTGACCGCGGCGACGTCGGGCAGGGCGGCGAGTTGCCGGGCGATCTGCTGCGCGGCGGCGGCGGGCCGGGCGCTGCGCGAGGTGTCCGCGAGGATCAGCAGCGGTCCGTTGAAGCCGGGCCCGAACTGGGCGCTGACCTCGTCGTAGGCCACACGCTGCGAACTGCCGACGGGCGCGGTGCCGTTGTCCGGCAGGGCCAGGTTCATACCGCGGGCCGGCCAGGCAAGCAGCGCGAGTCCGGCGATCACGATCAGAACGGTGATCAGTGGGCGGCGGGTGGCGAGGCGGACCCAGCGCTCGGCTCCACGCGGCTTGGTGCCCGCGCCGTCAGATGTGGTCGCAGCATGCTGCGATCCTTCGGCGGCGGCTTCGCGACGCGCGGTGCGTGAGCCCGGCTTGGGCGTCAGCCGCTGCCCGGCGAAGCCGAGGATCGCGGGCAGCAGGGTGAGCGCGACGGCGACCGCGATGAACACGGCCCCGGCAGCGCACAGGCCCATCACGGTCAGAAACGGGATGCCCACGACGGAGAGCCCGGCCATCGCGATCACGACGGTCAGCCCGGCGAAGAGCACGGCGCTGCCGGCCGTGCCGAGGGCGAGCCCGGCCGACTCCTCGGGTGCGCTGCCGCGGGCCAGTTGCGCGCGGTGGCGGGTGACGATGAACAGCGCGTAGTCGATGCCGACCGCCAGGCCGATCATCAGAGCGAGGGTGAGCGCGGTGCTGGAGATGTCCACCGCGCCGGTCAGCGCGAGGATCCCGGCGACCGCGACGACGATGCCGAACAGCGCGGTCAGCAGCGGCATCCCGGCGGCGAGCAATGAGCCGAAGGTGAGGGCGAGTACGAGCACGGCGACGAGCACGCCGATGAGGTCCTCGGCCCCCGGGTTGGCCGCGGTGTTGCCGAACGCGGGACCGCCGACCGCCACGCCGAGGTCGCCGTGCGGGGCCTGTTGCGCGGCGCTGGTCAGCGCATCGAGTGTCGCGGTCTTCAGATCCGAGCCGGTGACCTGGTATTCGACCTGCGCGATCGCGGCGGTGTGCCGGGGGGAGACGGCGCCGGTGGAGAACGGAGAGAGGACCGCGACGACCTTCGGGGCCTTCGCGGCCGCGTCCAGCACCGCCGCGATCGCCTGTTCGGAGGCGGGCGAGGTGACGCTGCCTCCGGCCGGGGCGGTGAACACGATCTGCGCGGAGGTGCCCGAGGCGGCCGGGAACTGCTGCTTCATCCGGTCCAGTGCCTGCTGGGACTGGGAGCCGGGCACCGTGAAAGCCTGGTTGATCTTGCCTGCGCCGCCGAACGCGGCCATGCCCGCGATCGCCGCGGCGGCCGCGGCCAGCCACAGCGCGAGCACGAGCCGGCGTCGGCGGAACGCCGCCGTGGATATACGGGAGAGCAGCGAGGCCATCTTCTTCTGGCTCCTCGGGGCGGGCTCTGCTCTGGGCGGAGCGCACGGGTCGTCGGGCCGCCAAAACTGGCAGTGCTGCCACTTTAGCAGAAACTGGCAGCACTGCCAGTTTCCCCTCCGTGTGGGACGGCCGCGCGCATCGGCGGGTTTGAGATAATCCGGTGATGGACACCACGCCCGGACGCCGCGAAGAGAACAAGGCACGAACCCGCTCGGCGCTCGAGCAGGCGGCCGCGCGGCTGTTCGAGGAGCACGGCTTCGCCGCCACGACGGTGCGCGACATCGCCGCCGCCGCGGGCGTGGGCGAGCGGACCTTCTTCCGCTACTTCCCGTCGAAGGAAGACCTGGTGCTGCAGCAGGTGCGGGACCTAATCCCGGGCATGATGGCGGACGTGCGCGGCCGCCCGGCCACCGAGGCCCCGCTCACCGCCCTGCGCGAAGCCATCGTCGCCTGGCTGGAGAGAACCGGCACCACCCCGACGATCCTGGTCAGCGGGCCGCCGAAGGGATCCGAGCGGCAGCACCTGGAGGGCCACGCCCTGCAGGTGGACCTCGAGGACGCGATCACCGAGGCCTTCCTCGACCGGCTCGAGGCGGCCGGCGCGGACCGCCACGCGAGCCCGACCGTGCTGCGGGCGGCGGTCCAGGCCCGCGCCGGAGTCGCCGCGCTCAGGGGCTTGATGCTCGTGCACAGCGACGACGCGTCAGCCGCGGCGGACATGGCGCGACTGGTCCGCGACGCCTTCATGGCACTCGAACCCTGAGATCGCGGCACAGCCCCCGTCCGCACCTGCGGGCGCGATGCCTGCTGCCACGATTCCTGCGGACGCGATGCCTGCGGCCACGATGAGCGGGTGCGGCGACGCACCGGGGGACGCATCAACTCGTCGGATGGAATTCCGCGGCCCGCGCGCGCGTTGTGCGATCTTGTGAAGCACATCGGATTCCTCTCGTTCGGGCACTGGTCGGATTCGCCAGGGTCACAGGTGCGCACGGCGGCGGACAGCCTGCTGCAGTCGATCGAACTGGCGGTGGCCGTCGAGGAGCTGGGTGCGGACGGCGCCTACTTCCGGGTGCACCACTTCGCGAACCAGCTCGGCTCGCCGTTTCCGCTGCTGGCCGCCGTCGGCGCGCGTACCTCGTGGATCGAGGTCGGCACCGCCGTGATCGACATGCGGTACGAGAACCCGCTGTACATGGCCGAGGACGCGGGCGCGGCCGACCTCATCGCGGGCGGCAGGCTCCAGCTCGGCATCAGCCGGGGATCACCCGAACAGGTGATCGACGGCTGGCGCTACTTCGGCTACGAGCCGTCGGAGGGCATGAACGACGCGGACATGGCGCGCGAGCACACCCGCGTGTTCCTCGATGTGCTCCGCGGCCAGGGCTTCGCCCAGCCCAACCCGCGCCCGATGTTCCCCAACCCGCCCGGCCTGCTGCGCGTCGAGCCGCACTCCGCGGGCCTGCGCGAGCGGATCTGGTGGGGCGCAGGGTCACGCTCGACCGCCGAGTGGGCCGCGCACAACGGCATGAACCTGCAGAGTTCCACGCTGGTCGCCAACGACTCGGCGAGCGGCGGCGGGACGCCGTTCCACGTCACCCAGGCCGAGCACATCCAGGCCTTCAAGGACGCCTGGACGGCCGCCGGCCACCCGCGCGAGCCCCGCGTCAGCGTCAGCCGCAGCATCTTCCCGCTCCTGGACGACCAGGACCGGATGTACTTCGGCGGCCGCGGCGAGGACGAGGACCATGTGGGTTACATCGACCCGCAGACGCAGGCCATCTTCGGCCGCAGCTACGCGGCCGAGCCGGACGAGCTCATCGAGCAGCTGCGCCGGGACGAGGCCGTCGCCGCCGCGGACACGCTGCTGCTCACCGTCCCGAACCAGCTCGGCGTCGACTACAACGCGCACGTCGTCGAGGGCGTCCTCAAGCACGTCGCCCCGGCTCTGGGCTGGCGCTGACGCCGACGCTGACGCCGACGCCGACGCCGACGCAGGAGTCCACCGCCACGGTCCGTCCCCATTGACGCCCCCGCTGACCCGTCCACGCGCCCGCCGGTGCGTGGACGGGTCAGCGCGTCTCAGCCCTGGTAGAGCCAGTTCCAGTTGCCGCTCGGGTCCTTGACGGCCGAGTTGTGCGGCATGCCCTGGGCGTCGCGGGGCGCGACGAGCTCCGTGCCGCCGATCTGGACGGACAGCCCGCTGAGATGCGCGAACTGCCCGATCGTCGTCAGCTCGTCGTCGGCCACGGACCCCGTGTGCTGTCGCGGGCTACCCGAGGGTCAAGGAGCCAGGAACTTCTCCCACGCCTGGGTGCAGACGGATTCGACCTCGGGCCCGGCACCGACGTCGCGCAGATAGCCCAAATAGACCTGGAGGTCTCCGCTCGGCGGCCAGTGGGAGTCGGCCGCCGCGGCTCGGGCGAGCGAGCCCAGCGCGCCCTCCTCCTCGGAGTGCGCCTCGAGCCATGCCGTGAAGTCGCCTGAGTCGGCCATCGCGCCTCGTGCCTCATCCCTGGAGTCCGCCTTACTGCCTCTGTCCTGCGGTTTTACGTGTCTGGTAGCGCATCTGCCGTGGTGGGGATAGCGTAAAACGACTCGCACGGGTGATTTGTCCACCTTTGAGGGGAAACATGTCTGAATCCTCTGCTGGCGAGGACTTCGTCAACGCTCTTGGACCGACGACCCCACACTCAGGCAGATCCGGCACGGACCACGGCGAGGCGCCCGACGGGCAGCACGAGCGCGGGCGCTGGATGGTCCTGGTCATCGTGAGTATCGCGCAGCTGATGATCGTGCTCGACATCTCGATCGTCAACATCGCGCTACCCGACGCGCAGAAGGCACTGGGCTTCTCCAACGGCGACCGGCAGTGGATCGTCACCGCCTACTCGCTCGCCTTCGGGGCGCTGCTGCTGTTCGGCGGACGGCTGGCCGACCTGGTCGGGCGCAAACGCATGTTCATCGCGGGACTGATCGTCTTCGCCGCGGCCTCGCTGCTCGGCGGTATCTCGCCGAACTTCGAGGTGCTGGTCACGGCGCGGGCGATCCAGGGCGTCGCGGGCGCCACCCTCGCGCCCGCCGCGCTGTCGCTGCTGACCACGACCTTCCCCGACTCGAGAGAGCGGGCCACGGCGTTCGCCGTCTTCGGCGCGGTGGCCGGGTCCGGTGCGGCCGTGGGGCTGCTGCTCGGCGGCGTGCTGACCGAGTTCCTGAGCTGGCGCTGGACGCTGTTCATCAACGTCCTGTTCGCGGGCGTGGCACTCATCGGAGCAGTGCGCTACCTCACCCGCGAACGCCCGCACGAGCGTCCAGGCCTGGACATACCCGGCACACTGCTGGTCTCCGTCGGCCTGTTCTGCCTCGTGTACGGGTTCTCCAACGCCGAGAGCCACCCCTGGAGCGCGCCGTCGACCTGGGGCTTCATCGTGGTGGGCGGTGTCCTGCTGCTCGCGTTCTGCGCGTGGATCGCGCGGGCCGCCGACCCGCTGTTGCCGCCGTGGATCGTGCTGCACCGGGACCGAGGCGGCTCCTTCCTGGCGATGTTCATCACCGGCGCCGGCATCTTCGGAGTGTTCCTGTTCCTGACCTACTTCCTGCAGACCTCGCTGAGGTACTCGCCGGTGCGGACGGGTCTGGCGTTCCTGCCGCTGGTCATCGCCCTGATGATCACCGCGACAGCGGCCTCGACCAGGCTGCTGCCGCGCTTCGGCCCCAAGCTGCTGATCCCTCCCGGGATGATGTTGGCGGCGGGCGGCATGGCGTGGCTCACCGGAATCAGCCTGACCAGCAGTTACGCCGCGAATATCCTGGGACCGCTGATCCTGCTGGGCGCGGGCCTCGGTCTGGTGTTCGCCCCGGCACTGAACTCCGCGACCTTCAGCGTCGGACCTCGGGACGCGGGCGTCGCTTCGGCCACGGCCAACACCGCCCAGCAGGTCGGAGGCTCGATCGGCACGGCGTTGCTGAACACCATCGCCGCCTCGGCGGTCACGTCCTATGTGGCCTCGCACGCCGCGGCCCATGTGCCCCCGACCGAGGTGCAGGCCCAGGCCGCCGTACACAGCTATCAGGTGGTGTTCTGGATCTGCGCCGCGATCTTCGCCATCGGGGCTCTCATCTGCTTCGGCCTGCTGCGCTTCGGAGCCCAACAGCCCGATTCGCAGGCTGCCGACGCGCCCGCCGCGGCGTGACGCGGATGCCGCGCGGCGGGGCGAGGCGGGCGGCGTAGGGCGGGGTCAGGTGAGCGGGGCCCGATCGATCGGAAGCCCGAACCACGGGAACAGGTCCGCGCGGTGGAACGCCATCACCGCGCGGACCCCCGCGTCGCCCACACTCAGTACCTGCACCGAATGGGCGTGCCAGGCACCGTCCGGGTCACGCTGGTAGTAGGCGAGCGCGGGCTGGCCGTTCGCCGAGGTCCGCACGATCAGCCGGTGCTCCGGGCCGGGCAGGAGCTTCGCGGCGAGCAGCCTCGTCACCGCCTCGCGCCCGACGAACCAGGTCGGGATCGGCGGCATCTCCCAGCGCACGTCCTCGGTCAGCAGGCCTGTCAGGGCGGCCAGGTCGGCCCGCGCGAAGGCGTCGGCGTACCGGTCCACGAGTGCCCTGCGTACGGGCTCGTCCGGTTCGCTCAGCAGATCTTCGGACGGCGCGTGCCGGGCGAGTTCGGCCCGTGCGCGGCGCAGTGTGCTGTTGACCGCGACCGTGGTCGTCTCGAGCACCGCGGCGACCTCGGCGGCCGGCCACGCGAGCACGTCCCGGAAGATCAACACGGCCCGCTGGCGCGGCGACAGTTGCTGCAGCGCCGCGACCACCGCCAGCCGCAGGCTCTGGCGGGCCCCGACGAGCGTCGCCGGATCCGTGCCGAGCCGGTCCGGGAACGGCTCGAGCCACGCCGTCTCCTTGGCGTAGGCCTCGATGGCGTCCGGATCCGATCCCGGAGCGCCCAGTGCCGAGGGCACGACTCGCCGGCTGCTGTGGGCCAACGCATTCAGGCAGACGCGGGTGGCGATGCGGTAGAGCCAGGTCCTGACCGACGAACGGTGCTCGAATGTCGCGTACCCGTGCCAGGCCCGCAGGCAGGTCTCCTGCACCGCGTCCTCGGCGTCGTGGATCGACCCGAGCATGCGGTAGCAGTGCGCGAGCAACTCCGCTCGGTACCGCGCGAACTCGTCCTCCAGGTTCATCTCAGCTCCTCGGCCGATTCCAGCTCGGCAGCGGTCGACACGGCGACGGGCACGGCGGGCGCCTGCGGCGGGGCAGGGCTTCGTCGTGCGCTGATCCAAAGCGTTCGCTTTCACGGATACAGACAGCGCACGCAGACCGAACTCGTCGCGGATCGGGCGATGAGTTCGGATGATCCCCGCGGTCCATATCCGCGACAACACAAATCAGCGAGGAGAGATCGATGAGTACTGCGGTGATCCGCTACCGGACCACGCCGGAAGCGGCCGAGGAGAACCAGCGCCTGATCGAAGGGGTCTTCGCCCAGTTGGCGGCCGCGACCCCGGCCGGCCTGCGCTACAGCGCCTTCCGGCTGGCCGACGGGGTCACCTTCGTCCACGTCGTCGACGGCGAGGGGCTGGGCGAACTCGGCGCGTTCCAGGAGTTCCAGAAGACCATCGCCGAGCGCCTGGCCGACGGCCCCACGCGCGAGGACGCGGTCCTGATCGGTGCCTACGCGGCCGAGGCGGGCCGCTGAGCGTCTCAGGCCTCAGCTGCGTCGGCCGAAGATGTTCAGGAAGAACAGGAAGACGTTGAGGATGTCGAGGAAGATCGAGGCCGCGAGGAGCGGGGCCGAGGCGATGTCCTGCGAGCGGCGCAGCCGTTGGAAGTCGACGAGGGTGAATCCGGCGAAGATCACCAGGCCGAGGACGGAGTAGATCAGGGATCCGCCGGGGATGTGGACGAAGATCGCGACGACGCCGAACAGGATCAGCCCGAGCAGGGCCCAGAAGCAGACGCGGGCCAGGGCGGACAGGTCGCGGCGGGTGGCGTAGCCGGCGGAGCCGAGTGCGGCGATGAACAGGGCCGTCGCGCCGCCGGCCTGCCACAGCGCCTGCGGGTTGGCCGCGGCGTAGTACGCGATCGTCGGGGCGACCGCGACGCCGATGAACACGCCGAACGCGCCGAGCAGCGCCACGGTCGCCTCGCGGGAGCGGCGGGCCGTGGCGCGCATCGCGAACAGGCAGACGAAGGCGGCCACGAAGGCGATCAGGCCCGCGGGCGCGCTGAGGTCGCGGCCGATGTAGGCGCCGAGGGCGAAGAGTCCGGCCGTGGCCGCGACGTAGGTCATCGTGCGTGCGAACAGGGTGTTCGCGGAGATGCGGTAGCCCGGGCGGCTCACTGTGGCGTCATACACGCTGCACTACTACCCACTTCCGGTGCGATGTACCTGGGCATGGGCGCCGGCCCGGGCCCGGCCCGGGGCGTCAGCCGGTCGAGCATCAGTCGCCTGAGTCTCGGAGCCAGGCGATGAACCCGAGCGCCGACTCGACCATCGCCTGGGCGCGCGGCCACACCTTGGCCAGTTCCCGGTCGATGGCGAGCGCTTCGGACGCCGCGGCCAGTGCCTCCTGCCGCCGGCCGCAGCCGTGGAGCATCAGCGCGAGGCTCACCAGGGCGCCGGACAGTTCGAGCCGGGCCTCCTGGGCGAGCAGCCGGGCCTGCTCGGACTGACCGCGCGTCAGTCCCCGGCCCGCCAACAGGCCTCTGTCGATCACGACCGCTTCGGCGGCCGCGGCCAGGCCCTGCTGCCACCGACCCAGCTTCCCCGACCGCACCGCGAAATCCTGCAGGCTCGTCGCGAGCTCGGACAGGAACTCCTCAGGACGGGCCTGGACCATGCTGCGACGAACCTCGATCGCCGCGCCGACCGCGTCCGACGCCTCCTGCCACCGGCCCGACTCGTCGAGTTTCCCGACCAGGAGGTCGAGATGCGTCGCGAGCTCGGGCAGGAAATCCGGGGGCAGGATTCCGGCCGCCTGACGGTAGGCGTCGATCGCCTCGGTGTACGCGGCCGCGACGTCGTCCGACCGGCCGAGGTTCTCCCCGCACGCGGCGAGGACGGTGTAGAGCTGCTGGCCGAAATCGGTCAGGAACTCCTCCGGGCGGGTCCGGATCAACCGGCCGAAGGCGCCGGCCGCCTCGACGGCCGCGGCCCGTGCCTCCTCCCACCGTTCCAGAATCATGAGGCAGACGGCCTGGGCCCGTTGGCTGCGGGCGAGTTCGGGCAGGAACTCCTCCGGGCGGGCCCGGGCCAGGGTGCGGTAGGCGTCGACGGCTTCGCTGCTCGGGGCGACGACTTCCGCCCACCGGTCGAGATCGGCGAGCCGCGACGCCATGGCGGCCGAGACCGCGGCGAGGTCGGGCAGGTGTTCCTCCGGGCGGGCCCGGGCCAGCGTCCGGTAGACGCCCGCCGCCTCGGTGTACGCGGCCAGCGCCTCCTCCCCTCGACCCGCCTCGATCAGCCGGAACGCGACGAGACGCAGCGCTCTGGCGAAGTCGGGCAGGAAGGCGTCGGGCTGCATCTGAGCCAGCGTCCGATACGCGTCGGCCGCCTCGGTGTGCGCGGCCAGGGCTTCGCGCGGACGGCCCAGCTCGTCCAGTCGCAGTGCCATGGCACCCGCGAGGATGGCGAATTCGGGCAGGAACTCCCGCGGCCGCGTCCGGGCCAGCGTGCGGTAGGCGCCCGCCGACTCGGCTTGCGCGGCCAGCGCCTCCGGCGACCGGCCCAGTTCGCCGAGCAGCAGGGCCCGGACCGTCAGATGCCGGGCGAGGTCGGGCAGGAACGCATCGGGCCGGGCCCGCACCAGATCCCGGCGGATCGCCAGGGCCTCGTCGATCGTGGCCAAGGCCTCCGGGAGGCGCCCGGAGTCCTTCAGCCGGAGGGCGAGGTTGTGCAGGGCCATGGACAGGTCGGGCAGGTAGCTGCCGGGATCGACGCCGGCCAGTCCGCGGTAGATCCGTACCGCGTCGGTGATCACGGCATGCGCGTCCTGCGGGCGATCGACGTGGACGAGCACCCCCACCAGAGTGTTCAGGCTCGCGGCGAAGTCGGGCAGGAACATCTCGGGTCGCGTGCGCACCAGGGTGCCGCGGATGGCCAGTGCCTCCCCGATCGCGGCCCACGCCTCCTGGTGGCGTCCGAGATCGCTCAGCCGCGTGGCGAGGTTGTGCAGGGTCACGGCCAGGTCGGGCAGCAACTCCTCCCTGCGGGCGGCGGCGGGATCACGGCGTGGCCACGCGCGTTCCCGGCCCGCCCGGGTCAGTGCCCGGTAGATGCCGACCGCCTCGAGGCTCGCGGCCAGTGCCTCCTGTTTCCGGGCCGGCTCGCCCAGACGGCCGCTGCCGAGTCGGGTCGCGAGGTTGTTCAGCGCCTTCGCGAGCAGGGGGAGGAAGGTGCCGGGATCGTCCCGCGCGCCCTGGCGCAATGCCGTGACCAGCCTCCGGGCGAGTTGCTCGGAGACGTCGGCCAGCACGATGCTGGGCTGGGGCATCCGGCCGTCGAGGCGCCTGAGGTCGTCCAGCGCCATCGCCGGGTCCTCGACGATCTTGCCCAGCGCGCGTAGCAGAGGGCTGGGATGCTCGACCTGGGTGGCGACTTCGGCCGCGACCAGAGCCAGGGGCAGGCCGTGCCCGGCCGCGAGGTCGGTGAGTCGGGTGTCGAGACCGTGGTCGAACACGGGGTGGGCGGCGGCTCGGGCGTAGAAGGTGAGCATCCGCTCGGTCTGCGGCCGGTCCGCGCCGGGGAGCAACGCGTCGGGCAGCCAGGGGTGTGCGGACAGGTGCCGGCCGAGGAATCGCTCGGCCAGGCGGTCCGGTTGCAGGCTGCCGAACGGCGCGCCGGGCCGGGCCGGCGGGTAGAGCGCTGCGATCCACTCGCGTACCGCGCGGCGCCGGTCGTACGGCTGGTCGCGCAGTCCCGGGGCCTTTCCCAGCAGCGTGTCGGCGGCCTCGGTCGTGTCCGCGCCCAACAGCAGCGCGGCCGCCATCGCCTCGTCCAGGGTGTGGCTGCTCAGGCCGGGCGACAATGCGCCCGCGGCCGCCGAGGCGAACCAGTACCCGTATTCGTGGGCGAGCAGCCGGTCCTCGACCCGCTGTACGCCTTCGACTCCCGGGCCGGCCGCGTGCTCGGGGTGGGCGGCGTCGAGCAGGTCGGCCAGCGCCGTCATGTGGATGCTCAGCGCGCTCAGCGATCCGGAGCCGTCGAACCGCGGCGCGCTCAGCTGCGCCGTCAGCCGCATCCACGACGGCCCTTGCTGGTCACGCACCTGAGGCAGCGCGGCGGCGAACGCGTCGGCCGCGCGCCGGTAGGCGGCACGGTGGGCTTGCGCGTCCTCGCCGAGGGCGGGCAGCGCGGTGAGCGGAGTGTCCTGCAGCAGTTCCTCCACGGCGCGGGAGTCGGTGGCCCGCATGCCCTCCCACCATCCGCTGGTGCGCGCGAGCAGCAGCACACGTACCGGTGCGGGGCGGCTACGTCCTACGCAGGACTCGAGCAACGCGGTGACCTGTGCGGAGCGGGTCTCGGCGTAGTCGATCACGACGAGCAGGGGCTTGGCCGCGTCACTCAGGCCTCGCATATCCTCCGGCGCCGCGCGCGCGGCCGGCCACACCGCCACCCAGCCCTGCGCGGACAGGCTCGCCGCCAGCTCGTGGGCCACGCGGGTCTTGCCCTGGCCGCCCGGTCCGTGGATGAGCCACACCTTGGTGTCCGCGCCCGCCGCCCACTCCCGCAGGTCGCCGAGCAACTCCTCGCGACCGTAGAGCGGCACCACGGCCCGGCGCGCCACCAGCAGCCCGGCGGGCGACGGGATCAGGACGCCGGGACCGGCCGGCGCGGGCGGCTCGGCGAGGACCTGGAACTCCACCGGCTCGAGTTCCGCCGCACCCCCATGCTCGGTCAGCACCCTGCGAAAGCCCGCGTCCCGAAGCAAGAGCGAGACCGGCACGGCGGCGATCCTGCGGTTCGCCCACCCGGGCGGGCTCCTCACCACGACGCCCGTCAGCAGGTCTCCGCAGAACAGCGCGGCCCCCGACAATCCGCCCCAGGGCGAGCCGCCCGTGCCGCCCGCCTCGGGTACGGAGCCTGAGACGCTGAACAGGTATTCGCCCGCCACGTACCCGTCGCCCGGGTTCAGCGTTCCCGAGGGCTGCGCCAGTTCCACCGCCCGGCCCGGCCGCTGCACCGCCTCCGGCACTCCCATCGTCCGGCAGGGGATCTCGGTGCGGTAGGTGACCGTCCGGCCCCAGCGCGCCGGCGCGCCGCCCTGATCAGCCCACCGCGCGTCCTCGACCCGCACCAGCGCCGCGTCGTCGCGCCCACCCGGCGTCCCCCGCCAGGCCACCACCGCGTCGAACACCGGCTCGTGCGCCGGCCGGAACACCCGCACCGCGCTGCCGACCGGACCCACCACGTGGGCGCTGGTCAACACCAGCCGGTCGGCCACCAGGTAACCCGACCCGGGCCCCTGCCCGGCAGCACGCACCGCGAGCACCCGCCCGAGCTCCATCATCCGCCCCCTGATCCACCGCCGCGCTGCTCAGCGCTCCACGTGCTCGCTCACGTCGCCCGGACCCTCGGGCCGTCGCGCGTCTCCCGCGATCAGATACGCCGCCCCGTCCGCCGCCTGCGGGGTGAGCCTGACGCTGACGCGGTGCGTGTCGGCCCGGGAGCTGGAACCCTCCGCCTGCGCCGAGAGCACCCAGGCCCGGAACCCCGCCTGCGCGTTGCGGTCCTCCCGCAGCTCCACCGCGAACTCCAGGAGCACCTCGCTCACGGCGAAGCGCACCTCAGAGCCCGCACCCCGGGCCGCCGCGACGAGCAGTTCGTCGCGCACCGCCGCCACCGCGTCGACCAGTGCTATCTCCACGCCGCCCACTCCCTCTCCCCCGACGCAACCGCTAGCGCTTGATGAGTACGCCGCCGAGTTTGTCGCACCGCTCGGACAGATCGTGCCCGGGGCCGCGGCCGTCCGGCTTCCACTCGGTGGCCCGCACCAGCCCGGGCGGCACGAATTCGAACCCTTCGAACAGGGCCGCCACCTCGGCTTCCGAGCGCGGGGTGAACTGGGCCGGGTTCTCCCCCATCGCGCCCATGACCGCGCGCCCGACGTCCGGCGGGAACTCGAGGTGGTGCAGTATGACGACCTGACTGCCCGGTGCGAGGGCGGCCATGATGTCGAGCAGGGACCGGCGCACCCGCTCGGCCGAGAAGGTGTAGTCCAGCATGCCCACGAGCACGACGCCGACGGGCTGGGAGAAGTCCAGCAGTTCGCGCAGCCGGGCCGAGGCGAGCAGCGGCGCCGCGTCGCGGAACTCGCCGAGCTCGACGTGCATCGGTCCGCGCGCCCGCGCCATGAGCACGGCCCGGGCGTGTGCGGCGGTGAGCGGGTCGTCGGTGACGTAGACGTACGGCGCCTCGGGCACGAAGTCGTGCACGATCCCGTCGAGCGGCGTCTTGAGCGGGATCGCGCAGCCGAGCTGCAGGAACTGGCGCAGCCCCTGTCCGTCGGCGATCCAGGTCGCGGCCCGTTCGGCGTACGCCTCGGCGGCCCGGGCGCTGAGGAAGATGTCCGGCCAGAGCGTGGCCAGATAGTCCACCGCCACCCGGTCGGAGGCGTAGTGGTCTTTTCCACCGATCATGTAGTCCCACATACGCACCGGATGCGGGAGCTCCGGATCGACCTGCGGCGGCTGCCACCGCTGGCCGAGAATGGAGACCCACGGGTCACTGTGGGTTTCGGCGTCCATGGCACACAGCGTAGTCCTGAGATCCTCGGAGCGCAGTCGATCCGGCCGGACGATGACTCAGCCCACGAAGACTCGGCCCCCGCCTCAGCCCGAGGCCCCTCCGGTGAACTTCCAGGCCGCCAGCCGCAGGCCCGGAGCCGTGGCCGAGTTGGGGCCGTAGTTGTACGGCAGGGCGATCGCGTGGTCGCCGATCGCGAGCACGTTCCCGGGGCCGAACGCCTCGGAGTAGGACTGGGTGAAGCGCATGTTCTTCACCGGCCGCACGATCTCGCCGTTCTCGATCAGCCAGGTGCCGTTGCGGGTCAGACCCGTCATCACCACCCGGCGCGGATCCAGGCAGCGGGTGTAGAAGTGGTCTGTGACCAGCAGGCCGCGCTCGACCTGGGCCACCAGCGCCTGTACCGACGAGTTCGACGCCGGGCCTTCGACCTCGACCGGGGCCGGCCCGGCCGAGGGCTCGAGCCGGATGTTGTGCGGAGACATGCCGTGCGCGGCGCTGTCCAGACCGGCGTAGCCGTTGCCGGCGATGCCCGCCGCGGCCGCCGCGCGCCGGTCGTAGGCGGCGGCGCGGCTGACGCCGTTCTCCACCAGGAGCAGGCGGGTACGCGGGGTGCCCTCGCTGTCGAACGGCAGGCCGGCCGCGAAGGCCGAGACGCCGTCGTCGACCAGGGTGACCGAGGGGTCCATCTGCGTACTGCCGAACTCCAGGAACGACTGGTGTTCGTTGACCAGCTTGCCGTTGAACCCGAAGTTCCCCAGGCAGTAGAGCACGTCCGCGACCGCCGTCGGCTCGAGTACGACCTCGTACGTGCCCGGCTCGATCTCCACCGCGCCGTCCCACGCGCGCGCCTTGGCCGCAGCCCGCACGCCGTGTACCGCGCCGTCGATGTCGGCGATCCGGCGCGAGGCCTGGCGCGCGACGCCGTCCGAGAGCGAGGCGGTCTTCGCGATCGCGTCGAGGGCGGCCTCCGTGCACGAGCCCGACACCGCCTGCCCGGCCGAGTTCGCGTACGCGGTGGTCCAGTAGCGGGTGCGGAAGTACCCGGCCGCGGTGAGTTCCCCGACGGCCTCGACGTAGTCGCGCACGCGCGAGGCCCGGTCCGCCGGCGACGCCTCGATGACCGCCTCGTCGATGTCGTGGCTCGGCAGCACCGGCGTCGGCCCGATGAGCCCGGGCCAGCCCGGATCCAGCGGCGAGACCTTGGCCGCGGCGACGGTGCGCTCCACCATCTCACGCAGCGCGTCCGTCCCGACCAGTGTCGAGGACGCCGAGGTCGTGCGGCCCTCGCTGTGGATGCGCAGCCGCACCTCGGTCGTGGTGTCGGCGACGTTCTGGTGGATGTAGGAGTCGGCGAAGCGCGTCAACGCCAGCGCGACGCGGCCGACCGACACGTCCACGTCGGCCGCGGGTCCGGCCGAGGCGCGCGCGAGTTCCAGCACGCGCGCGGCGAGGTCGAGCTCCGTCTCGGTCTGAACGCTCATCCGCGCACTCCCACTCGGACGTTGGTGAACCTGGCCGGTGCGGCCGGGTGGCCGGTGTGCCCGGTCTGGCCGGGCTGGCCCTTGCCGCAGTTGGGCGTGCCCCAGGCCACGGTCTCGGAGGAGAGCATGTCCATCGAGGACCAGAACCGCGGGCCGATACCGGTGTAGGTGGGGTTCTTCAGCATCCGGCCGAGCTTGCCGTGCTTGATCTCGTAGGCGACCTCGCAGCCGAACTGGAAGTTGAGCCGGCGGTCGTCGATCGACCAGGACCGGTTCATGTCCATGTAGATCCCGTCCTCGGTGGCCGCGATCATCTCCTCGAGCGTGTGCGGCCCTGGCTCGAGCCCGACGTTGGTCATCCGCACCATCGGCAGCCGGGCCCAGCCGTCGGACCGGACGCTCCCGGCGTAGTCGAGCCCTGCCACGGCCGCGCTCTCCCGCCCGGCCAGCACGCCGGTCCAGATGCCGTTGCGCACCGCGTCGCGCGGCGCCGCCCTGGTCCCCTCGTCGTCCCAGCCGAACGAGCCGAGGGCGCCGGGGTAGGTCGGGTCGATGACGATGTTCATCAGCTCGGAGCCGTACTTCAGGCTGCCGAGCTGGGACAGGTCGAGCCAGGAGGTGCCCGCGTAGGCGGCCTCCCAGCCCAGGATGCGGTCGAGCTCGATCGCGTGGCCGACGGACTCGTGGATCTGCAGGGCCATCTGCTCGCCGCCGATGATGACGGTCCTCTCCCCGGCCGGGCACTGCGGCGCGCGGGTCAGGGCGCGGGCCTCGTCGGCGATGCGCGCGGCGTGCGCGGCCAGGTCCGTCTCCTCGACGAGCTCCCAGCCGCGGGTGCCGAACTGGCCGCGGCGCGAGGGGTAGGAGCGCACCTGCGTCTCCCCGTCGCCGATCACGGTGGAGCTGATGGCGCCGCCGCACTCGCGCACGTGCTGGTCGATCCGGCTGCCCTCGGAGGAGGCGAACCACTTGCGGGTGTCCCAGATGTCGTAGGACCCCGTGGCGATGTCGGCGCCCTGCTTGCGCATCTCGGCGGTCGCGGAGGTGAGCAGGTCGCCCTTGTCCGAGAGCGGCACGGACAGCGGGTCGATCAGACACTCGCTGGCCCAGGACCCGACCTCGGGCTGCGCCGGGATGAGCGCCTCGCGCCCGGCCCGGCGGTTCGGCACGGTCGCGGAGGCCGCGGCGATCTCGGCGGCGCGCACGCCCGCCTGCCGGGCCGCGGCGTCGGCGAGGTCGGGCACGCCGAAGAAGCCCCAGCAGCCCCCGACCAGCGCGCGCACGCCGATCCCGGCGGTCTCACGCTGCGTCAGGTTCTCGACGTCGCCGTTGCGGGCGGACATGGACTCGAAGCGACGGTGCATCACCCGGGCGTCGGCGTAGGTGGCGCCTGCTGCCAGCGCCCCTTCGATCGCGGCGTCGGCGGCGTCGAAATGCGTCATGATCCTGAGATTATTGCATGGCTTACCCGGCCGCTACCGAACGCGCCGCGCTCCGACGTCGGCGTCCGGACGGCGCGGTCTGGTCTGGGCTGCGGGTCGGGGCCGGGTGTCAGGGCTGGACATCGGGGCAGCGGCCCTGCACGAACAGGGAGTGCAGCGCGAGATCGAGCACGGCAGGGTCCCTGATCGGGTGCGGCCACGGCAGGGTCACCACGGCGGGTCCGGCCATGTCGGGCAGTTCGGCCAGGAACCCGATGCTCTCGCTGTCGAGCTCCCACAGCCACGCGGTCCGGACCGGCTTCGCCAGCATCATGGCCAGGCAGGGCGCGATGAGGTCGGCGTGGCCGTCGTTGATGTGCTCGATGATGCCCTCGGCCACGCCCGCGAGCGGGTCGACTCCGGCCGCCAGGTATTCGTCCACGTCGACGACGCCACGGGCGTCGAGCGTGTCGAAGTCGATGCTGGCCAGGTCGAGCTCGGCGATCACGGGAGCCTGCGGGTCGCCGACGTGCTCGAGCGCGGTGAAGAGCGTCTCATCCGGGCACTGCTCGGCGATCGTGACGGCGGCCGCGCGCAGCTGCGTCTCGGGAAGAGCACTGAGCCAGCCGCAGGCTCCCAGGGTCGCGCGCACCAGGCTGTGCCCGCCCACTTCGCGATGGACCTGGAGGGTGACCCTGGCGGCGACGTCCTCCTGCCCGTCGAACCTCTGCCCGTCGAGCAGGGCCGTGTGCAACGGGCTGCCGGGCTGCACCAGCACGACCAGGCAGCCGCGCTCGGTGACCGCGCCCGGGACCGACACGGTCCGGCCGTCGGCGAGCGTCTCGACGCCGGTCACCCGCGCGGTGGAAGCCAGGGTTCGCACCCGCATCGCCTGGAGCGGCTGCGGGAGGACCGGACCATGTCGGTTCGTCATGAAGACCTCACAGTTCGCAGTTCGCGGTTCGGATTCGCATGGCGGTCAACGGGAGTAGAACTCGACCAGCAGCTGCTCGTTGAAGCCGACCGGCACCTGCGCGCGGCGCGGTTCGTGCAGGAGCGTCACCGAGAGTTCTTCCCGCCGGACGTCGAGATAGGCCGCGTCGTGCTCGTCGGCGTACACACCCTCCCGCGCGGCCACGAACGCGCGGATGCGCCGGGACCGCTCGCGCACGGCGACGGTCTGCCCAGGCCGGACGACATAAGAAGGGATGTCCACCTTCGCGCCGTCCACCGTGACGTGCCCGTGGTTGACGAACTGCCGCGCCGCGTAGATGGAGGCGGCGAATCCGGCCCGCAGCACCACCGTCGCCAGCCGGGACTCCAGCGCCGCGATGACGTTCTCGCCCGCGCGCCCCGGACGCCGCCTGGCCCGGTCATACGTGGCACGCAGCTGACGCTCGGTCAGATCGTAGTACCAGCGGATGCGCTGCTTCTCGGAGAGCTGGCGGCCGTAGTCGCTCTGCTTCGCGGGCCGACGCCCCACGCCGTGCTGCCCCGGCGGCGCCGGACGCCGCTCCATCACGCGTTCGGCCTTGCGGGTCAGCGCCATGCCGGCCCGCCTCGAGCGGCGCACTTTGGGGCCTGTGTACCTCAACCTCGACCTTCCCTTTCCATCGTTCCGATCCCCCACATCGATCTTAGGTAAGGCTAACCTAACTTCCGCAGGGCGGGCAAGGGTCGGCGGGGTCGGCCGGGGTCGGCGAGAGCGCGGCGACGGAGCGGCGCGGGCGCGGTGTGAAGGGAGCGGGCCGGGGGCAGACTCGAGGCGTCGATCCGAAGGGGCCGCTTCGTGGCGGCCGACCCGTTTTGTGGAGGCAGCGCGTGCCGCACATCGCCTTGGACAACGATCAGCCCGGAATACGTTCCCTGTTCTTCTTCCGGCCGGAGACGGCCGGCCCGCTGTGCGAACTGGTGGAGGTGCTGCTGCGCGGCCCGAGTTCGCTGGAGCGGTGGGAGCGGGAACTGATCGCCACGCACGTGTCCGGACTCAACGAGTGCAAGTACTGCACCACGACGCACGCGGCGTACACCGCGGCGCAACTGCCGGAGGGGCTCGAGCTCGAGGTCATCCGGGCGGACATCGAGATCGCGCCGATCAGCGACAAACTCAAGGCTCTGCTGGCGATCGCCGGGGCCGTGCAGCACAGCGGGAAGGACGTCACCGAGGAACTCGTGGACGCGGCGCGCAAGCTCGGCGCCACCGATCTCGAGATCCATGACACGGTGCTGATCGCCGCGGCGTTCTGCATGTACAACCGCTACGTGGACGGGCTCGGCACCTGGGCGCCGGACGACCCGGACAACTACGCGGAGCGGGCGCGGGCCCTGGTGGCCCACGGCTACATGCCCGTCGTCGACCTCGCGCGGGTGCACCAGGAGAGCCGGGTCGGGTAGTCGGGGGCGCCGCCGGGCCGGTCAGGGGCGCGGCTGGAGGATCATCCGCTGGAGTTCGGCCGTGCACATCATGTAGCCGTCCGGGCTCGGCAGCCGGTCCAGGTAGTGGGCCAGATCCGCCAGCAGCGCGAACACCCTGACCGGCGTGCCCGCGGCTCGGGCGGCCGCCACGACCTTGCGGATCGCGTCAAGCACGGCCGGGTGCCTGGTCTGGTAGGACTCTGCCACCAGGTGGTTGTTGCGGTCCGCGGCCAGGTAGAACTGCGCCAGGTCCTTCGTGCCGACGAACAGCTCGCTCGCGCCCGCGGCGCACAGCGCCTGGGTGGCGTGCACCGCCGCCGGCGTCTCCACAAACGCGGCCAACGGTACCTCCTCCGGCAGCTGGATGTGGTCCTTGACCTGCGTGAACTCGGCGGCGTCGGTGAGGAACGGGACCGAGAGGTGGACCCGGCCGAAGCCGTCGCCGAGCTGGTGGCGCAGCTGCCCGAGCATGGCGTGCAGCGCGTCCCGGTAGGCGTCCGAGCCGAGCAGCCAGCGTGCGCCGTGCAGGCCCATCTCAGGGTTCGGCTCGGCCGCCACCGGCGCGCGCTCGGTCACGCTCGCGGCGTGGTCCGAGCGCAGGTCGAGCATCCGCAGCACGATCCGCTGGCCGGGCAGCAGCGCGTCGACGAACCGGCACAGCCGGTCCGCCACGGCCCGCCCGTAGTCCTTGACGTCGGTCGGGCCGCCGCCGAACGCGTCGAGCGGGCTCAGGCCCGCCGCCAGGCAGAGGAACTCCTCCCGGATGAAGAAGGACTCGACCCGTTTCGCGTCCGGGCCGCAGGCGTTGATCGTGTCGATGTCGCGCAGGTCCGCGATGACGGCGCAGGCCGCGCCCAGGTCGTCCAGTGCGACGCGGTCAGCCTCCTGACTCTCCGCGCGGGCACCCGGGGCGGATCCGATGACGATCGACTCGCTGTCCAGGTGCAGCGTCACCTCGCCGGCCAGGTGGGCCAGCTCCCGGTGGTCGATGCGCAGCACGGGGATGCCCCGACCGCGGCAGATGGACTGCATGTGCCCGGTGTGCCCGCCCGAGCTGCACACGACCGCGCGTGAGGCCACGATCGCGTCGTACATGCACGCCTCGAGGGTGGGGGCGACGAGGATGGATCCCTCGAGTGGGCTGCCGGTGCGGTTGCACACGCCGTGCACCACCTTCTGCGCGCCGCCGGCCAGCAGGGATCCCTGAATGCGCCGCCCGTCCACTCAGACCTCCGCTTCGTCGGGGGCCGCCAGCCCCAGTTGCCGGCGCAGCTGACGCGGCGTCACCGAGACGTCGGTGAGCCGCGCGACGGCGGCCCGGGTGACGATCACGCGCATCAGCCGGTCGCGGCCGGTGGCGTCGATCGGGTAGGCGGGGGCGCCGGGCGCCGTGGCCACGGACCGGATGCAGTCGCCCAGCTCGGTGTCGAGCAGCTCCCGCTCGCTTCGTGTGCGCATCGCCAACCTCCTCACCTCCAGTACCACAGCCTCCTCGAATCCGGCCCGGGACGCTTGTTCCAGCGTGCGGAGGTGTCCGCGGTACCCGGCCAGGTGCCGGACCAGGCCGTCCTCGCGCAGCTCCAGCTGCTCGAGGACCTGGGCGGCGACCGCGATGGACTGGTTCTTGATCGCGGCCAGGTTGAAGGCGAACGCACCGGTCCGGCCGTTGCGCACGATCTCGTCGCCCTCGCGCGGCACGCCCACCACGGACAGCGGGCCCGACGGTTCGCCGGCCGAGGTGAGCAGTGTGCCGCGCTGGTCGACCTCCACGCCGCGGCCGGTGCGCCGGTGCGGGACGGCCAGGTCTCGCTCGAACAGGCGGCGCCAGAGCGGCTGGTCGACGCGCTCGTAATCCGGTTCCCGCGCGAAGTTGGACACGACCAGGTCGGCTTCGACGGTCTGCTTCGCCTCCGGGCCCGCGACGGTCACCACGAGCCGGTCCGAGTCCGTCGGCGTGATGGCCTCGACCCTGCCGAGGACCAGTCGCACCCGCCCGTCCGACGGCTGCATGGCGCTCTCGATGACGGACATCGTGTAGTCCACCGCGCACACGCGCAGCGCGGCGACCAGGGTGCTGAATTCGTCGAGGAGGCGGCGCAGTTCGGGGGACGGGATCTTCGCGATGGCCTCGGCCAGGTGCGGCTCCCACGCCTTGGTGACGCGCTCGGCGATCACCTCGGGGTCGATGTCGGGATGTTCCCCGCGGACGGTCGCACAGGCGGCGTGCCACTCCGTGCGGACCCGGTCGAGGAACTCCTCGCGATCCAGGTACGGCCGCAACAGCGAGGTCGGGCAGGCCAGTCGGATGACGCCGTGCTCGTGGTCGTCCGGGTAGGTGCGGAAGATGGTGCCGGTCCTGGAGATCAGTGAGATCGTTCCGGTGTGGCCGCGGCGCAGCAGGTGGGAGGCCGAGTCGTAGGCGCTCAGGACGGACCCGACGATCGCGACGCTCGCGGTGGGCGGGAGGCTCTCCAGCGTGCGGATCGCGGCGACGGAGTAGGGGTTGCGCACGAAGGACGGGTGGTCGAGCACGCCCGCGGAGAACGGCGTGTCCCTGAGCTCGAGGCCTGTCGCGAGCACGACGTGGTCGGCGAACAGCACGGACGACTCAGGGACCTGATCGTGTGCGCCCGGCCGGCGCACGGTCACGTCGAAGCCCGCGTCGCAGGGCTCGATGTCGATCGCCTCGCCGTCCGCCTCGACCAGCACGACCCCGTCGCAGGCCTGCTGCCTGGCGTGGGCCAGCCGGTCGGCGAGGTAGTCCTGGAAGATCCGCCGGGGCGCGGGCCCGTGTTCGGTGAACTCGTACGCGGCCCAGGGCGCCGGCCAGTCCCGCCGGTCGGCCTCGCGGTTGGTCCAGCGCACGAAGTCGAGCACGTCCTCGCGGAAGGCGGACATGCGGCCGGCCTGGATGTTGAACACGTGGTCCCACGGGTTGCCGTCGCGGTGGTAGGCCACGCCCGCGGACCGGTAGTCGGCGCGCCGCTCCAGCAGGACGATCTCGAGCGGCCGACGCGCGAAGCAGAGCAGCCGGATCGCGGTGGCCGTGCCGGCCAGGCCCGCCCCGACGACGAGCACCCTCGAGAATGCGGCGGTGCGCAGCATGGCAGACCTCTCAACGCCGGTCGGGCGCGGAGTGTACCGGCGCCACCCTGTTACCTCCTCGATTGTAATCTTCGTGCCCTGTGACAGCGAGACGATCCTCGAGTCCTGTATCACTCGTCCGGATGATAATTCGGGCGCGGTCTTGTCTCATCGTTCAAAAGCAATATCCTGTCACAGGGGTCGCTGTTTCCTTCGTCACACCTCCCCTGGGTCCGGCGCGTGATTCCCAGCCGCCGCGCCCGTTTCGGCGACTAGGAGGAGGACGGCGTCTCAGGTATGAGAGTCCTCACGACGGCGACGATCGCCGGCGGCGAAGGGGTGCGGGGGTCGCGGCTGTGGCTGTCCGTCGTGGCCCTGTCCACCTTGTCCGTGGTCTCCATGGACAGCCTCGCCGTGCCGATCGCGCTCAACCAGGCGGGCGAGGGCCTGCACGGCTCGATCGCGCTGCTCGAGTGGACCGTCATCGCCTACAACCTGGGGTTCGCCGCGCTGGTGCCCACCTCGTGCGCGCTCTACGCCCGACACGGCTCGCGCCGGGTGCTCTCGGCCGGGCAGGCCCTGCTGGCCGGGGCCTCGGTGCTGTGCGCGCTCGCGCCGGACGGGGCCTGGCTGGTGGCCGGGCGCACCGTGCAGGGCGTGGCGGCGGCGCTGGTGGTGCCCGCGGTGCTGTTCCGGGCCAGCCGGATCCCGTCCCCGCGCACCCGCGGGGTGGTGCTGCCCGGCTGCGCGGGCGGGATCATCGAACTGTCCGCGGCGGCCGGGCCGCTGGTGTGCGCGGCCGTGGCGCAGGGCGAGGACTGGCGCTGGATCTTCTGGCTCAACGTGCCCCCGTGCCTGCTCGCGCTGGCGCTCACCGCGGTGCACGGGGCCGAGGAGTACACCGGGCGTCGGCGCACCGATGTGGGCAGCGCGCTCGCCCTGGGCATCGGCACCTTCGCCCTGGCCTGGGCGGTGACCCGCAGCGCGCGGGAGGGCTGGGCGGACGCGCAGGTGCTGGCCGGGCTCGCGGTCGGGGTGGTGCTGCTGGCCTACAGCCTTGCCGGCCACGTGCCGATGGGCCTGTTCCGGGTCAAGGAGTTCCTGGCCGCCCGGATCGGCTACGCGTGCGCGTGTGCGGGCCTTTATTGCATGGTACTGCTGCTGTCCTGGTACTTCCTGGCCGCCGAGCCGCAGGGCCGGCCGCTGGACGCGTGGCTGCACCTGCTGCCCTGGTGCCTCGGCCTGCTCGCCTGCGCGCCGCTGGCCGAGACGCTCGCGCTCAAGGTGGGCACCAGTCTGCTGATGGCGCTCGGCCTGGCCGCCTCGGCGCTCTCACTCGGCCTGCTCGCCTGGGACGTCCATCAGGGCTCTGAATACTCCCGGCTGCTGTTCCCGCTGCTGCTCGGCGGCTGCGGCATCGGAGTCGCGCTGCCGGCCGGGCAGACGCTGGCACTGGTGGTGCCGGCCAAGACGCTGCCGAACGGGGCCGGGGTCGCGGCCGTGGGCGCGCTGCGCAACATCGGCGGCGCGCTGGGCGTCGCGGTGGTCGGGACGCTGCCGCGCGGGTACGCGAGCGGGGCGGCCCGCTCCTCCCCCGTCGAGCTGGCCCCGGCGATCGCCCTGGCCGGGGCGATCTGCCTGGCCGGCTCGGTCGTCTACTTCGCCCTGCCGAGCCGGCGGTCCCCGATTTAGCAGGCCCCGGCCCGGATCGGCACCGCGGGAGACGGCCGCGCCCGCGCCGCGGGACCGGCCGTCCTCGCCCCCGAAGGCGTGCCTGGACCGCCGCTCGGGCGCGGGCAACCTCGAACGTGCGCCGTCCCTCCGCCGTCCCTCCGCCGGCGTGATCCGGCGCCACCGCCCCCACTGCTCCGATGCCGCGTGACCGGCGTATTGCCGTCTTCT
Source organism: Actinospica durhamensis (assembly GCF_018139695.1). GTDB lineage: Bacteria > Actinomycetota > Actinomycetes > Streptomycetales > Catenulisporaceae > Actinospica > Actinospica durhamensis. The sequence goes on from NZ_JAGSOG010000052.1 coordinate 35,961, forward strand.
CTCGCCGTGGCGAACCCGGAGCACAAGTGCGCACAGTCGAAGAAGCGCGCAGGGAGTGGCGGCGTCACGATGAGCACAAATCAGTGCTCGACGTTCCCAGTTCAGCAGGAGGAGTGCACCATGGCCGGCGCCGCCCTCGGTCGTGTGACACCGGATCGGCTCGCCGTCGGCGCAGCCAGGTCGCCGCTGGTCGGGGGCTGTCCGCCGCACTCCTGCGCTCCGCAGCGCGGCGGCCGGACGTCCTGAGCTACTGGGCAATGTCAGAGAAGCATTGTATTTGCGCCCTAAATATCATGCACTATGTATTCATAGTGCGATGAAATGGGCTTCGCCGGAAAGGCCTGTGCGAACCACACGAGCATGAAGTCGAGAACGAAATCCAGATCGCCGCCCGCGCCTTCGAGCGCGCCAGTGCCGTTTCCACCCACACGGCGGCTGGTGAACCTCCGCGGCCCACCCACCCCGCCCGCGACGCGTGCCGCGCTGCCACCGGCGCACCGTTCACAGGGTTCCCGCTCACTCACCAACGAGGAGGATCCCGTGCAAGAAGCTGTGGAACGCGCTATCGGCACCATGTGGTGCCGCTACCACGAACCGCTCTCACTCGTAGATCTCGCGGACTCCGCGATTCTCAGCAGGTTCTACTTCTCCCGGGTGTTCCGCTCCATCACCGGCACCTCCCCAGGCCGGTTCCTGGCGGCGATACGCCTGTACCGGGCGAAGAACCTCCTGCTGGAAAGCGAATCCAGCGTCACCGAGATCTCCTACAGCGTCGGGTACAACAGCACGGGTACCTTCACCAGCAGATTCACCCGCAGTGTGGGCATGTCGCCCACCCGGTACCGCCAGTTCGCCCGGGCCGGCGAGGCGGCCGCCTGGGACGAGGCGCGCCAGGGCTACCACAAGCCCGGCAGCTGCAGCGTGCAGGGGATGCTCTACCTGCCCCCAACGGAGACCCCGCTGCGGGTGTACGTGGGCGCGTTCGACAGCTCCATCCCGGACGGCGCGCCGAGCTCCTGCGCCATCACCGACTCGGCCGGCTACTTCCGGCTCGACGCGGTGCCCGACGGCAACTGGCACATCCTCGCCGCCGCCGTGGCGACCGAAGACGTCGACCCGCGCCCCTGGGTGCGCAGGCCGCTGTTCCTCGGCTCGGCCGGCCCGATCTCGGCGCGGTCCAGGTCCGCGATGGACGTCGACGTCCATCTGCACGCCACCAGCGCGCTCGACCCGCCCATCCTGCTCGCCCTGCCCGAGCTGGACGCGATGAACCCCCGCCTGCTCGAGTCCGTCCGCTAGGGCGTTTTCTCCGATCATCTGATCGCGGTGCCGGCGTGCCGTCGACGGATGCCCAGTGGGCGTTGATCGAGCCTTTGCCGCCTCACCGGTCGCCGCGTCGCGGCGACCGGTGGCGCGATCCCCGCGAGGCGATCGACGCGATCGCGCCGAAGTACCAGCCAGACGCGCCGTGGATATGTGCCTGCCCGAGCAGTACGGGTCCCAGAACGGCGTCCACACCCGGCTGCGCAACCGGGCGCTGGACCGGACCCAGCAGGAAGTGCCGCCGCGCTGATCGCCCGCGCGGACGCCGAGTGCGACCTGGACTGCATCCTGGCCGTGGACTCCACGAGAGTGCGCGCCCACCAGCACGCCGCCAGCGCCCGCAAAGAGGCGGCCGAAGCCGACGAGGAACCCGCAGTCCACGCCCTCGCACGCTCCCCCAGCGGACCGACCACGAAGATCCACCTCGCCGCCGACACCCGCTCCCGGCCACTGGACTTGCCCCTGTCCCCCGGGGCAACCCGGCGACGCGGCGACGCGGCGACGCCCCACACATCCCACCGATCATAAGAGCCCTCAAGCAGCCCGACCCTTCGCACGGCCGCACACCAGACCGAACCAGGTACGCGCGGACAATGCCTATCCGTCCAGGTCCATCCGTGAGCACCCGCGCCGACGGCACATCCAGCCATTCATCCCACAAGCAGCCGATCAGATCGCGAACCGCAAAACGCCGAAGCCGAAGCCGAAGCCGAAGCCGCGACGGCGTCGGCATCGGCATCGGCACGGCATCAGCCACCGCCATTCGACAAGATTGCCCGCATCTACCAAGCCACCCTGTATATCGCCGCGATCTTCCTCTGGACCAAATGATCCAAAAGAGACGACCCGGGGCTCTCCCCTCCCGCCGATCGCCCGCGCGCCGCGGGGGCCCGGCAAAACAAAATTAACACAGTGTTCTGATAGCCGAGCACGACAGAAGAAGACGGCGCGGGCGGATCCGGGCAGACTTCGCGCCAGTCCCTCCGCCCGCGCGCGCCGCGCGCCCGACCTAAGGACACGCATGTCACAGCTCGCCACGCCGCCGCCGCTCGGACGCGGCGTCAAAGGGTTCGAACATCCGGTCGCGTTCTGGTTCGGCGCGGCCGCCTGTACCGCGGGTGTCGCGCTGCACCTGCCGATGTACGCCGACGCCCGCGACATGCACTACGTGATGGCGGGCATGCAGCCGGACGGCTGGATGATCGCCGGCATGGCGCTGATCGGCGTGGGGCTGCTCGCCTCGCTCTACGGGCTGATCCCGCTGCGGGCCGGCGCCGTCGCCCGGCAGGCCTCGCGGCTGCGGGTCCGCGCCCTCGACGACGCGCCGCTCAACCGCCAGCACATCGCGCTGCTGCTGGTGCTGGCGATCGCGGTCACCATCGACGTGATGAAGCCGACCACGCTCAGCTTCGTGGCGCCGGGCATGGCGAAGGAGTACGGGCTCAAATCCCCGACGAACCCGCACGGCACCGTCTCGGTGGCCTGGCTGCCGCTGACCGGCATCTCCGGCACCGTCATCGGCTCGCTGATCTGGGGGTCGCTGGCCGACCGGATCGGACGGCGCGCGGCGATCCTGTTCGCCGGGATCCTGTTCGTGACCACCTCGATCTGCGGCGCGATGCCCGGGTATCACTGGAACCTGCTGATGTGCCTGTTCATGGGCATCGGCGCGGGCGGGATGCTGCCGATCGCCTTCGCCCTGATGGCCGAGACGATCCCGGCCCGGCACCGCGGCTGGCTCATGGTCCTGGTCGGCGGGGATATCGCCGGCGCCTACGTCATCACCAGCTGGCTGGCGGGCGCGCTCACCCCGACCTACAGCTGGCGGATCCTGTGGCTGATCGGCCTGCCCACCGGCCTGCTGTTCATCGCGCTCAACCACTGGATCCCGGAGTCCCCGCGCTACCTGCTGGCGCGCGGACGCACCGAGGAGGCCGAGGCGGTGATGGCCCGCTACGGCGTACGCGTCGTGGAGCAGCCGGAGGCAGACCCGGGGCCGCAGCCGGAGGCAGAGCCCGGACCAAGCGGGTATCTGCGACTGCTGACACGCCCGTTCGTCGCGCCCACCGCGGCTCTGACCGTCCTGGGCCTGGGCCTCGGCCTGATCACCTACGGCTTCCAGCAGTGGGTGCCGACGAACCTGCAGCACCTGGGGTACTCGGCGGTCAGCTCGGACTACACCATCCGCAACGCGGCACTGCTCGGCCTGCCGGTCACCGTCTTGTTGGCGTGGATGTACGGTGCCTGGGGCAGCCGCCGCACCATAGTCTCGGCCTCGATCGTGACCGCGCTCGCCCTGTTCGGCTTCGTCATCGCGGGCAACTCCCTGGCGCACGAGCGGCTGCTGCTGTCCCTGCTCCTGGTCGTGCCGCTGTCCGCAGTCAGCTCGATCGTGGCCGTCGTCGCCGGCTACGCGGCGGAGGTCTACCCCACCCCCATCCGCTCCCGCGGCGCCGGCCTCGCCTCCGGCGTGACCAAGGCCGGCGGCGTCCTGATCCTCGCAGTGGTAGTCGCATCCAAGACCGTGCCCTCCATCGCCGAGACCGCCCTCATCGGCGCCATCCCGCTGGGCATCGCAGCCATCTGCTTCCTCTGGATCGGCCCCGAGACCCGGCGCAAGCGCCTCGAAGACATCACCCGCGAGCTCGTGACCGCGTCGTCGACCTCGTCTACGGCCCCCTCGTCAGCCGGGTAGGCGCAACACCGGTGATCTAGGTCTTCGTGTGCGGGTCGGGCTTGGTTCTGATTGACGAGCCGGGTCGGCACGGCGAGCCCAGGAGTCTGCCCAGCCC
>NZ_JAGSOG010000530.1 GCF_018139695.1 Actinospica durhamensis
AACTAGGCCTGGCCCTAGGCGCCGAAGAGCGCCTAGGCACCGAGGGCAGCGCCGAAGGCGGCCGCAGCGCCCTCGAACAAGCCCTCGCCGACCTGGCCACCGAGCAGAAACTCCCCGAAGACCACAGCCCCCGCATCCCCACCGACTCGAACGTCCGCGAGATGCGCTACCTCACCAGCCGCGCCCCCTGGGGCAAACCCCGCCGAACCAACGAATCCGCCACCCTCACCCGCCGCGAACACCAGGTCGCGGCCCTGGTCTGCGAAGGCCTGACGAACCGCCAGATCGCCTCCCGCCTGTTCGTCACCGACAAGACCGTGGAGATGCACCTGTCAAAGGTCTTCGCGAAGCTCAACGTAGCCAACCGCGTCGGCGTGGTCCGCGCCTTCCACTCGGTGGCCGAGGCGGCCGCGTAGCCGCAGTGGCACGTGGCCACAGTGTCAGTCGAGCTGCGGCTCCTCGACCCCGCGGGTCACCGGATCGAGGCCCGCGGGCACTTCGCGCGCGGCCGCCGACGCGGCTTCCTGTGCGGACGCGGTCTCGGCGACGGTCTCGAGCGGGGACCCGGCCTCGGCCGTATAGAGGCCGTGCTCGCCCATGGACAGCCGCACCGGGACGCGGGTCACCGACCACGCCCGCTCGTCCGGGTGCGCGTTGGCATGCAGACCCTTGCGATACTCCAGCGAGGTCTCGACGCAGGCGTAGCGCAGCGGATCGGCGTCGTAGGCGGTGACGCGAAGGGAGAGGCCCGCCTCGTCGGCCAAGGTCTGCAGCGCCGCGCCCAGGCTGCCGCGCTGCGCGATGTCGGGATACAGGAGTTCTAGATCTGGATGTACGGCCACGAGCGTTCATTCTGCCGCAGCCGCACCTCGCGCTCCATCCGGTATTCAGACGTGGGCGAACAGCTTCAGCAGCTCGTCCGGCGCGTCCATGTACGCGTTCTGTGAACCCTGCAGCGCGACCGCCGCGGCCGGACCGTAGGCCGCCCAGCCCGCCATCGCCGCCTCGTCCGCCGACGGGGCGAGGTTCCAGGACACCGCCTCGATGGGGGTGGCCAGCCACGGGGAGCCGGGCGGCTCGTACACGCGCATCGCCAGGGCCTCGGCGCGCATCGCGCGTTCGGTCGCCTCCAGCAGCGACGGCAGCGGATTGCCGCCCCACTCCAGGCAGGCGGTCAGCGCGCGCTCGAGCAGCTCGTCCGAGTCCGGCATCGGCGTGCGACGGCGGGCCAGGTGGGGCGAGGGGCAGCCGGAGACGAACAGCCGGTTCGGCGTCGCCGTCCCGCAGCGGGCGAGGTGCGCGGCGACCTCGTAGACGATCAGCGCGGCGCTGCCGTGGCCGAACAGCCCGAAGGAGTCGGCGTCGGCCGCGCGGTCGATCAGTTCCGCGGCCAGGTCCACGGCCTGGGCCGCGATGGTCGTGTGGCGGGTCCACCAGGCCGGCTCCTCGTCTCCGGGGAACCGCAGGGCGCACAGTTCGACCCCGTGGACCTCGCTCGGCCAGCGCGCGAAGGGCGCGGGCGAATCCCCGGCCGGCGCCAGACAGAGCAGCTTGGTGGAATGCCGGCCCCTGGTCCGGCGGGCCGACCAGTCGTCATACGGCGGAAGCCAGCGGTGCGTCACGCGCGCCGCCCCCTCTCGTTCTCCGACGGACGGCGTGCGCCGAGCCCGGCCCCGCAGGGGCGGTCCTCGACGCCTCAGGCCAGGCCCGTCGGCTCGCTTCGGTTGCTAGTCCTGCCCACCGTCCCAGCCCCCGGCCTCGTCTCGCCATCGAGTCGCTATCGAGTCCGCTCGCGCCGCCGACAGCGCGACGATGCCAAGCGAGTAAGCGACCTTATTAGCGTGATCTCTCGTTGGGAGCACCCGGCGGGCCGACCGGCCGACGCCGCTACCGGAGGGAAAACACCATGCTGATCGCCATCAAGAGCCTGATCGCCGCATCCGTCATCGTGCTCGCCGTCGCCGTCCTGGCGCTCACCGCCGGCCACGCGGTCGTCACCGCCCACGCCGACTCGGCCACCCCCACGGCCACCCCC
>NZ_JAGSOG010000531.1 GCF_018139695.1 Actinospica durhamensis
CCCCCGACCCCGATCCGATTCCCCGCCGTAGCTCCGTAGCCGGGCCGCGATGTCGATCTGACGACCCGTCGATTCGCGGTCGCTGGCCGCTGGTCGCTAGTCGCCGGCCGCTGGTCGCTGGTCGCTGGTCGCTGGTCGGCAGTCGTCAGTGGCCAGCCGCCAGCCGCCAGCCGCCAGCCGCCAGCCGCGAGCGGCGAGCGGCAGTGGCTAGTCGGCCCGCTGCCTGTCGCTCCGCCGTCGGCCACCCATGGGTCTTTGTGGGCATCGGGCCACCGTGGGACCGCGGCCGACACTCACCACACTTTGTACGATTTGCCAACTGTGCAGACTTACGCGAACTTACGCATAATTGCTCGATCTAGCGCAGGCTCGCGCGGGCGCGGGCGGCCCACTTGCCGACCTGGAGAACCCACTCCCAGCCAGCGATGCCCCCAATGCCCCCGCGAATCCCATGCCGCTCCTCCGGTTCCCCTTCGGCTCCAATCCGGTTCCTCTCCGGCTCCTCTCCGGCTCCTCTCCGATTCCCCGCCGGTCGGGAGCGATTCTCAGCCTTTCCCAGCCTTCAGTCGGGAATTTCCCAGGTTGTCCAAAGGTTGCCGTTACATCCTGCAGTTTGAAGTCGTTCACCAGGTAGCGGCGCTGCCAGGCGGGCGTCGCTGGAACCGTGAGGGCACGCTCGGATGGGGTTGCCCTCTGGTGAGCGAGGGGATCTCCCTAAGAGCGGGCGCCCCGCGTGCCCTGCGCCGGGGGCGAGAACGAGGAGCGTGTGACAGTGCGATTCGAACTAGGCTCGGAAAGGCTGCTCCCGCGGTGGGTGGTCGCCTTCTTCCTCGGCGGCGCGCTGGTCCTGATCCCCTGGATCGTGCTGATGTTCACGGTCCCGCAAGCAGTGAACGTCTCGCGACGCTGGGAGTTCGTCTGGGGCGGCTTCGACTGCTTCCTCGTCCTAGGCTTCGCAGCGACCGCGTTCCGCCTGATCACCCGTTCCCCCCGCGGCGCCGTCACGGCGGCCATGACCGGCACCATGCTGCTGATCGACGCCTGGTTCGACGTCCTCACGACCCACCGAGGCGGCCAGGTCGTCTCGATCTTGATGGCCATCTTCGCCGAGATCCCGTGCGCCCTGATCTGCTTCTACGTATCGCGCCGCATCGTGGGACTGTTCGAGCAGGCCAAGGACTACCTAGCCGAAGCAGGCTTCCAAGTCCACGGCGGCCAACTAGTCCCACCCGCCAACTTCCCCACCTCAATCCCGGCCGCGGCCTCCAGCCTCGCTACAACGACCCCGATCCCCGCCGCGGCCTCCAGCCCTTCTGCAGCGATCTCAAGCCCCGCCGCAGTGACCTCTGTCCCTGGCGTGGCGTCGAGCGCCGCCTCCGCGACCGCAGTTCCCTCCGCAGCCGCCGCGGTCCCCGCTGCGACTTCTGTCCCTAGCGTCGCATCGAGCGCCGCCCTCGCGACCGCAGTTCCCTCCGCAGCGATCTCAAGCCCCGCCGCAGTAACCTCTGTCCCTGGCGTAGCATCGAGCGCCGCCTCCGCGACCGCGGTTCCCTCCGCAGCGGCTTCTGTCCCCGCTGCGGCGACCTCTGTCCGTAGCGTGGCATCGAGCGCCACCTCCACGACCGCGGTTCCCGCCGCGGCCTCTGTCCTCGCCGCATCTGTGAGCGCCGCCCTCGCGACCTCAGCGCCCACCACAGCACCGAACGCCACCGCAGCTTCGACCTCCAGCGCCTCTGCGCCGAGCACCACCCCGGCGCCTGCGCCAATCGCCCCCGATCCGATTGTGCCTCCCACTCTCGCCCCGGTTTTGAACGCTCGCGCCGACGCCGTTCCTGCAGCCACGTCCTCGCTCGAGGCCGCCTCGGATGCCGCCACGCTCGGCGCCCCAATCGCGCCCGATGCCGCTCCGACTTCTGCCCCCGCACCGAACGTCGCCCCCGCCCGCGCTGCTGCTGC
>NZ_JAGSOG010000532.1 GCF_018139695.1 Actinospica durhamensis
AGGCGGAGGGATGGTGGGCGGGCGGACGTGTCAGGGCCATCAGACGTGTCGGGCGCGGCGGGCGACTCGAGCGCGTCCGGCGAATCCGGCGCATCCGGCGCGTCCCGCTCCTCCAGGTCGTCGTCCGCGAGTTCGAGTTCGCCGTGCCGGGCCCAGGACAGGGTGCGGTTGAGCTCCCGCCACGGCATGATCGGATTGTTGAAGCTCACTGATACACCCCCTCCACCCGCCAGGCTCCGCGCTCGAGTGCGAGCAGGAAGGCGCGGCCGTCCGCGACCGACAGTTGCAGTCGGGCGCGGCGGCGGACGGCGGCGGACCAGGGGCGCTCGTGGTACGGCCAGGGGCCGGCCCAGCCGGTCACCGGCAGCCGGTCACCGTCGAGGACGAGGATGGCGGGGCGGGCGGTCAGCCGGGCTCGGCCGGTCACGCCGACCTGCTCGCCGCGCGGGTCGAGCAGGTCGACCGGGTACGGTTCGTCCGGCACCAGCGCGGGCGCCGGCGGCGGTACGGCTCCGGGCCACGGCGCCGCGGGGTCCTCGGCGGGGCCGATGGACGGGGTCTCGCCCCAGGGCAGTCGTCTGATCCGGGAGCCCGGATCGCGCCCGCCGGCCTCGTGCAGCAGCGCCACGCCTTCGTGGCCGAGCATCGCCTGGACCCGTTCGGCCACGCGGCCGACCCGGTCCGGCACCTCCTCCCGACCCCACAGCGTCTGCTGGCTTCCGGTGTCGGTCTGCAGCGGGCCGGGGACCAGGCGCAGGCAGACGACCGGGTCGACGGGGAGGTCGGAGCCGGCGTCAGGTCCGGCATCGGACCCGGTATCGGACTCGGCGTCAGAAGAATTGGGCCCGGACCTGGATCTGGCGCCCGAATGGTGGGACGCGTCGGGCACGCCGGGGGCCGACCGCGTCCGCCATCCGTCGAGTTGCCAGCGCACCCGCTGGGCCAGGGCGGAGGCGGACAGCGTGGCGCCGAGCGCGTCCCCGTTGCGCCAGGTGCGCACGCTCTCCCGGCCGCTCTCGGTGATCAGCTCGATCCGTACGGCGGCGCTGGTCACTCCGGCCGCGGCCAGGATGGCGCGCCAGCGGTCGGCCAGCGTCTTGGCGGCGAAGACCACCGGCTCATCCCGCTCGGCGGGCAGGTCGAACACGTACTCGGCGCTGAGGTCCTCACCGGGCCGACGCGCGGCGGGCGGGCGCGGGTCGAGGCCGCGGGCCAGCCGGTGCGCGAGGGTTCCCAGCACGCCGAACCGGTTGGCCACCGACCCGGCGGGCAGGGCGGCGAAGTCGCCGAGGGTGCGCAGGCCGAGCCGTTCGAGCAGTTCGGTCAGCTCGGGCAGGTCGAGTACGTCGAGGGAATGGGGGGCCAGGAACGCGGGGGTGGCGCCGGGCGGTACGACCAGCGGTTCGTCGACGGGATGGCGGGCGGCCAGGCAGGCGGCGAACGCGCCGTCCGCGACGGCGACCCCGCAGCCGAGCGGCTCGCCGGCCGGGGTGCCCGCGTCGGCCACCGCGACGCGCACGCGGGCGGCCAGGATCGCCTCGCCGCCGTGGTAGCGGGCGGGGCCGCGGGCGGCGAGGACGATCAGCCCGGGGCGCACCACCTCCACTCCGGCCGCGAGGTCCTCGACCGCCTGGACCACGGGCTCGAAGCAGAGTTCTTCGGCCCGTTCGTCGCGCGGATAGAGGGTGAGTTCGGGGCAGTGCCGCTGCGCGTCGCGCACCGCCTGCCCGCGTCGTACCCCGGCGGCCCGGGCGGCGGGCGAGCAGGCCAGCACCGTGCGACGGGCGCCGTGGCCGGTCAGGACGGCGGCGGGCGTGTCGGGATCGGCACCCACGGCGAGCACGGGCCAGTCCGGGCACCAGATGGCCAGGACGCGGTCGGCGGAGCCGGGTGTGACGCGGGAGGTGGAAGCGGGTCGGTGGGCGGAGCCGCGGACCGGGGCAGGGG
>NZ_JAGSOG010000533.1 GCF_018139695.1 Actinospica durhamensis
GGCCGGGGCAGCGGGTGGAGGTCTCGCTGCTCGGATCGCTGCTGTCAGGGCTCTCCAACCACTCCTCCGGCTACCTCGCCGCGGGCGTCGTGCCGGGCGCGCTCGGCAACGCGCATCCGAGCATCGCGCCGTACGAGGTCTACCAGGCCGCCGACCGGCCGCTGGTGATCGCCGCCGGGAACGACCGGCAGTTCGAGCGGCTGTGCACCGCGCTGGGCGCGCCGGGGCTGGCCGCGCAGCCGCGCTTCGCGGCCAACCGGGACCGGGTCGCGCACCGCACCGAGCTCGCCGAGGAACTCAACCGTCTGCTTTCCGCCCGCGGGGCCGACGCCTGGTTCGCCGCGCTGAGCGAGGCCGGGGTGCCGTGCGGTCCGATCAACGACCTGGCCGAGGCGTTCGCGCTGGCCGAACGGCTCGGGCTGGACGCGGTGGCGCAGGTCGCGGACCCGCGCCGGGGGCGGACGCTGCGTCAGGTGGCCCATCCCATCGCCTTCAGCGAGACGCCGGCCCGCTACCGCTCGGCGCCGCCGCGGCTGAACGAGGACGGCGACGAACTGCGCCGCCTGCTTGCCCGCTACGCCGAGCAAACCGCGCCGCGGCGCGAGCGGCGCGACTGATTCGGAACGTGCGAGGCTAAGCGCGTGACCACAGTCTTCGCGGTGCTCGCGGTACCGGCCTGGCTCTCGCTCGTCGTGTGGATCTGCCTGGTGGCCTTCCGTGGCGGGTTCTGGCGGATGGACATCCGGCTGCCCCCGGTCCCGCCGCCGGGCTCGATCTCCCCGGCACCGGCCGAGAACGGCGACGACGGTGAGCGCTGGCCCGCGGTGACGATCGTCGTACCGGCCAGGGACGAGGCCGAGATCCTGCCGGAGAGCTTCCCGACGCTGCTCGCGCAGGACTACCCGGGCCAGCTCGAGATCGTGCTCGTGGACGACGCGAGTTCGGACGGCACCGGGGACGTGGCCCGGGAGTTGGCTGCCGCCTCGACCCGGGGCGAGCAGGTGAGTGTGCTGCGCGGGCAGGGGCCGCCGCCGGGCTGGGCCGGCAAGGTGGCGGCGATGGACCGCGGGCTGCGCGCCGCCGCTCCCGGCGGCTACGTCCTGTTCACCGACGCCGACATCGGGCATCCGCCGGACAGCGTGCGCCGGCTCGTCGCGCACGCCGAGGCGGGCGGCTGGGACCTGGTCTCGCTGATGGCGCGGCTGAACACCCGTCACCGCGCGGAGCGGCTGATCGTCCCGGCGTTCGTCTACAGCTTCTTCCAGCTCTACCCGCCCGGCTGGATCCGCAGCGGGCGGCGACGCACCGCGGGCGCGGCCGGCGGGTGCATGCTGGTGCGCCGCGAGCGGCTGGAGCAGGCCGGCGGGCTCGCCCCGATCGCCTCGGCCAGGATCGACGACGTCGCCCTCGGCCACCTGCTGAAACTTACAGGTGCGCGCACCTGGCTCGGCGTCACCCGGAGTGTGCGCAGCCTGCGTCCCTACCCTGGTATGGCAGAGCTCTGGGATATGATCGCGCGCAGCGCCTACACCCAGCTGCGGTGCAATCCCTGGCTGTTGGCCGGAACCGTCCTCGGCCTCGCCCTGACCTATGGGGTGCCCCCGCTGGTGGGCGTTGCGGGCGCGGCCGCCGACGCCTGGACCGCGGCCGTGCCCGCGCTCGCCGCCTGGGCGCTGATGACCCTCAGCTATCTGCCGGTGCTCCGGCTCTACCGCCTCGCGCCCTGGCGCGCCCCGCTGCTGCCCGGGGTCATGGCCCTGTACGGGGCGATGACCGTGGACTCGGCCCGCCGCCACCGCCGCGGCCGGGGCGGCGCCTGGAAGGGCCGGGTGGTCGAATCCGAGAGCTGAGAAGGTACGGCGAAAGACCCGGCCGGAGCTCTGGTGGCCCCGGCCCGCGCGGCCTAACATGAACACGGATTCAGAATGGAGCCCCCACGATGAGCC
>NZ_JAGSOG010000534.1 GCF_018139695.1 Actinospica durhamensis
CTCGACGGCGTAGGCCATCACGTCGAAGTGGTCGGGACCTCCGAGCAGGGTCGGCAGACTCAAGCCGTTGTCCCACAGCATGACGATGGCGCGTGAGCCCTCGCATGCGACACGTACGGTGATGGTGGCGGTGACGCTGGTCTCGGCCATCCATGCGGCGACCCTTCCGGTCACCGGGGCGAGCGGCTGACGGTCCTCGGGCTTGAGGTGAACGGCAAGCAGGACGTCTAACTCGCTCACAGCCTGCTGCTGCGCATCCGCGTGCAGGTGTAACACCTTGACCTGAGTCGGGGCCGTAGGTGGCAGAAAGCTGGTGTCCCAGAGCTCGTGAGGGCGCCCCAACAGAGTGCCATAGCTGGGAGAGTCCGCTTGAACACTCTCCGTAACCACGTAGTCCAAGATGCGCTCCTCGCTGTACACAAAGGCGGATGCATGTGCATGAGCGCGGCGCTAACATGTCGTCAGATGGAGGAGTCCATCCGGCCGCACCATCGAGGTTGCCCGCAAATGTGGGACGTTGCAAGCTACGTCCCACATTTTTGCCTAGGCTTTACCGTTACCCTCGCCCTGGATGGGCATGCCAGACTTGGGCCTGAGAGGAGTGATTGGTATGGGCTTCCAGGCCAGCCGTAGGCAGCTGTACGTGGCAGAGACGCTGCTGGCCATGCGGACGACTGCGGGGCTGTCGCTCCAGGCGGTAGCGCAAGTGACAGGCATCAGTGCCTCGAAGATCTCGCGTATCGAGAACGCGGCCAACAAGGCCAGCTCGAAGGACGTTCGTGCCCTGGCAAAGCATTACGGCGCCGACTCAGCCCTAATCGAAAAGCTCTGCGAAGCAGCTCGTGACTCGGTGACGGACACTTGGTGGACGCGGTATGACAGATTCTTGACGGCGTCCTACGTCAACTTCCTGGTGACCGAGAATGAAGCTCGGACCGCCTGGTCACTCCAACCGATGTTCGTGCCTGGGATGCTCCAAGCTCGTCCGTACATCGAGGCGATCCTATCCACCGGTCCGACTCTGGACCCCGATCGCGCGGACGCTGAGGTTGAAGTCAGACTTCACCGCCAGACACGGCTCACGGAGCCTGAACCACTCGTTTATCACGCGATCATTGGTCAGCCAGTTCTCCACTGGGAGTTCGGCGGCCCTGACATCCTCCGCGCACAGCTGCGGCACTTCAGGGAGATTGCGGACCTCCCTAACGTCTGCATTCAGGTGATCCCATTTGAGCGTCCAACGACCGTCTACAGCATCGATCTGTTCGAGTTCGAGCCGGGAGATCCGCCGGTCTGCTTCGATGAAACCCAGTGGGGAACACCGCTGCATGACGACCCGTTGGAGGTCCGGCAGGCTCAGCGACGGCTGGCTCACGCACAGACAGTCGCACTGTCGGAGGTTGAGTCAAAACAGTTCATCGAACAAAGAATGAGAGAGGCAGAATCCAAATGAGCAAGGACCACGACGGCGTCATGGAAGCCGGTTGGCGCAAGTCCAGCTACAGCAACGGGCAGGGCAACTGCGTCGAGTTCAAGCAGGAGGACGGCCTGATCCTCGTGCGGGACTCGAAGCAGGGCGGTACGGGCCCGGTTCTCCGGTTCACGCACGCGGAGGTCGGGGCGTTCCTGCTGGGTGCCAAGGACGGAGAATTCGACGACCTTGCCAAGGAATAGGCAGAGCGTGATCGGGCGGTAAACCTGCAAGCGCTGCGCTCTCTCTGATGTTCACGTAGTTCCCCTGCGCGGTGGCCCCGGGCCTTTGGCCCGGGGTTTTCTGCTGTTCTGGACTGGTGGGGGCTGGGTCCGATGGGTGGTCGGGGGCCGCGTGCCGGCGGAACCGCGGCGCCCCGAGCCCAGGTCAACGCCACCATAGGGCGCCGCTGTTCGGCCGGTCCAGCTGGCCCTACCG
>NZ_JAGSOG010000535.1 GCF_018139695.1 Actinospica durhamensis
CCCCCACCCAGCTCGAGGACCCGACCTACGCCGCCACCGCATTCCTCAACAGCCTGCCCTCCAACTACCAGAACATGTCCCTGCACACCGCCGCACAGGACGTCCAGCGCTCCTTCGACGGCTACCTCTACGCACAGTGGGAAGACCAGGCCGCACACATCGTGTCCTCCATCGTCAACAGCTGATCGCCACACCAGCACGCACCAGCACACACCACGCGGCGAACCCCTCCCCCAACCGGGGAGGGGTTCGTCGCGTTCCGCCAGCCGCAAGGCGGGCGAATCGTTCACAACTCAGGAATCTGCGACGTGCCGGCGGCGATGTTCGAGGTCGTCTGGGCGCCGCGGCGAAGACGCTCCCTAGATGTCCTGCCCGAGCGCCGCTGCCGCTGCCAGGATATTGACGTAATCGCGCAGGTGGGTGATCTGCCCCTCGTCGGCGGTGAGCACGATGATGTTGGGGAGCGCGAATCGGCCGGTCACCGGGCTGGTTCCGATCGCCTCCTGTTCGACGATGATTGTCTCCGGGCTGCCGGTGTCGTGCACGGCAAAGGTTCGGTACTGCTCGAACCGCAGTGGATTGGCGCTCCATCCCGCGGCAATCCAGGTCACGATCTCCTCCCGCCCCTCCAGCCGGGAAGGTACACCTGGGAACGCGAACGGGAATTCGTGGACCGCGTCCGGGGCGTACACGCGCCTCATTTCCTCGACGCTCTGGTCGATGGAGGCTTGGCGATAACGCTCGAGGATCTCGCGCGGGCCAGATTCGTGCTTACCGAGTGCCGCCCGTCGAGCGGTCACCGTGCGGTGGCTGATCTTCCAGCCATCTGGTTGTCGCGTGACGATGTCCTCGTATACAACGCTGCCGGCCGTCCCGTCGGCCTTGACGCCGAGACCTTTGGACCGGACCCGCGCCGAGCGCTCGTCGATCGGAGTGATCACGATGTTGGTGACGTGATGGCCGACCGGATTGGCCGCGCCCACCGCGAGTGCGCTCTCGCGCAGGGCCGCGGTCCCGTGCACCACGCCGAACCCGAAGGCGCTCAGGTCGTAGACGACGTCCGGGGTGAACAGTTCACCCGCTCGATGCAGGTCCCCCGCATCGGTAAGGTGCCCGTGGAGGTTGATCAGGTCGGTGATATCGATTCTGTCCTGCTCCGCCAGTGCCATCGGGGCCTCCCCAGTTCCAGGCGGGCCATACAGGTAAAGTGAGGCATGGTCCGGTTATGCCGGATACGATAACGGACCATGTCCCCGGTAAGCAAGGAGTCTGATCGACGTGGCGGAGGATCGGGATCCGCGCCCGCACGTTGCGCGCCCGCGGCGCGCGGACGCGCAACGAAATTACGGAAAGCTGATCGAACAGGCGAAAGCGGCCTTCGCCGAGTTCGGCGTGGACGCCTCCCTCGACGAGATCGCCCGCCGGGCCGGGGTCGCGAGCGGGACGCTGTACCGACACTTCCCCACTCGGCTCGATCTGATCGAGGCAGTGCTCGCCGAGCAGATCGCCGAGCTGGCAGCACTCGGACGCCGGCTGCTGACGGCCACGGACGAGTTCGACGCACTGTTGACCTGGCTGCGCGCCACGCTCATGCATGGCCTGACCTATCGAGGGCTGTCGGCCGCCGTCATGAACACGGCAGTCGACCGCGGCAATACCCTGGCATCCACCTGGCACACGCAGCTGTTCGAGGTCGGAGCGGCGCTGCTGACGCGCGCGCGGCAAACCGGTGCCGTCACCCCAGCGGCCGACGAAGCCGACGTGCTGAAAATGATCGGCGCAATCGCCTGGGCCGCCCAGGACGCCCCGGACAGCCACGCTCAAGCAGACCGCATGTTCGCCCTCCTGATCAACGGACTGCGCTCCACCATCGCCAGCCCGCCCAGCAGCCCCCCTTCCGC
>NZ_JAGSOG010000536.1 GCF_018139695.1 Actinospica durhamensis
CGCCGCGGCTGTGTCCCCGGCCGTCCCCCACCGTCCCTTACCCATCGGTAACATTTCCGGTAGCGTCGGAGCCACAAGCAGCCATCCGAACTCCAGGAGTCTGACCGATGCCCGAAGCCGTCATCGTCGCCGCCGCCCGTACCCCCATCGGCCGGGCGGGCAAGGGGTCGCTCAAGGACCTGCGCCCCGACGACCTGGCCGTAGCCGCCGTGCGCGCCGCCCTCGCCCAGGTCCCCGAGCTCGATCCGCACGAGATCGACGACCTGATGCTCGGCTGCGGGCTGCCCGGCGGCGAGTCCGGCTTCAACATGGCGCGCGTGGTGGCCACGCTGCTCGGTTACGACTTCCTGCCCGCCACCACCCTGACCCGCTACTGCGCCTCGTCCCTGCAGACCACCCGGATGGCCCTGCACGCGATCAAGGCCGGCGAGGGCGACGTCTTCATCAGCGCCGGCGTCGAGTCGGTCTCCAGCTTCGCCCGCGGCAGCTCGGACTCCTGGCCCAGCACGCAGAACCCGCTGTTCGACGCCGCGGTCGAGCGCACCGTCGAGCGGGCCGGGGCCGGCGCCGAGACGTGGACCGACCCGCGCGAGAGCGGCCGGGTGCCGGACGTCTACATCGCGATGGGCCAGACGGCCGAGAACCTGGCCCAGATCAAGAACGTCACCCGCCGCGACATGGACGAGTTCGGCGTGCGCTCGCAGAACCTGGCCGAGAAGGCGATCGCCGAGGGCTTCTGGGAGCGCGAGATCACCCCCGTCACGCTCCCCGACGGCAGCGTCGTCAGCAAGGACGACGGCCCGCGCGCGGGCGTGACCCTGGAGGGCGTCGAGGGCCTCAAGCCGGTCTTCCGCCCCGACGGCCTGGTCACCGCGGGCAACTGCTGCCCCCTCAACGACGGCGCCGCCGCCCTGGTCATCATGTCCGACACGAAGGCGAACGAGCTCGGCCTCACCCCGCTCGCCCGCATCGTGTCCACCGGCGTGACCGGCCTGTCCCCCGAGATCATGGGCCTCGGCCCGGTCGAGGCCAGCAAGCAGGCACTCAAGCGCGCCGGCCTGTCCATCGGCGACATCGACCTAGTCGAGATCAACGAGGCCTTCGCCGCCCAGGTGATCCCCTCCTACCGCGACCTCGGCATCGACATCGACCGCCTCAACGTCAACGGCGGCGCCATCGCCGTAGGCCACCCCTTCGGCATGACCGGCGCCCGCATCGCCACCACCCTGATCAACTCCCTGCGCACCCACGACAAGCAGTTCGGCCTCGAGACCATGTGCGTAGGCGGCGGCCAGGGCATGGCCCTGATCCTCGAGCGGCTGAGCTAGTCGCGGTGGGGGCGGCGGCCTGACCTGGCTGGCGCGGGTAGGCAGCCGGCGAAGCCGCCCGTGCCGCACGCCAGTCACTCCCTGCAGCTACGCGTTACCCCTGCTCTCACGCGTGCAGGGGTAACGCGACGCTGCTGCATTGGGCGCGGTGCTGCGGTAGCGATGGTCACGACGCAGCAGCGGCAACAGCAGTGGCAGCGACGGTCACACGCGCTCCGTGGCGGCATGTCTCGCGGCCGGTGAGCGCCACCCGCGAGGCACGCCACAGCCACCGTCAGCGATACCGCGACCCTGCCTGCGACCTGCCTGCAACCTGCGACGCTGCGGCACCCACCGTCAGTACAAAACCCCCGCCAGCTCCTCCGCCGCCGCCAGCACGCGCGTCAGCACCGTCCCCACACCCGTCCGATCGCAACGCACCCCCGGCGGCGCCCACACCGCCGTCGACGCCGACACACACGCGTACACAGACCCCGGCCGAGGCTCCAGCTCCGACTGCGGCTCCGACCCCGCAGACACCGGATCCGTGCCCACCGCACGTCCCCCGCCCTCACTACCCGCA
>NZ_JAGSOG010000537.1 GCF_018139695.1 Actinospica durhamensis
TTCGCTCACTGGGCGCTCACGCCCCCGACCGGCCGGTGACCAGGGCAACAAGAGCCGTATGACGAGAGATTGTCACGTACGGATCTGTGGGAGCCCCGGGCTGAGATGCCCGGGGCCACCCGACCGATCGCTACAGCTGCGGGGCTGGCGTAGTCCACCCCTGATGACAAGAGATGCCTTGCGACCTGGAAGAATGGGCTTGTCTAGGGTCCAGTCCAGCCAGTTCGAAAGGCATCTCTCGGGTGCAATCTTCTCATGCCGCCGGGCACGTCTCGGCATCGTTCTCCGACCCGAATCTGATCGCGTCGGCGGGGCTGGTGCCGGTAATGCGCCTGGCCGAGCGGTGCGCGCTGCCGTCCCTGATCCGCCGGCATGTCGATCTGGGCGTCTCGACCGGGGTGAACCCGGCGGGCAAGGCGATGAGCCTGGTCGCGGGCATGTGCGTGGGTGCGGACAGTATCGAGGGCGTGGACGTGCTGCGTATCGGCGGGACGCACCGGCTGTTCGGCGGGATCTACGCGCCCTCCACGCTCGGCAGCTTCCTGCGCTCGTTCACCCACGGGCATGTGCGGCAACTGCAGGCCGCATCGCGGCGCTTCACCGCGAACCTCATCGCCCATGCGGGCCTGATCCCGCCCGGTGAGCCGATCGTCTACCTGGACGTCGACTCGAAGGTCAAGCAGGTCTACGGCCCGGCGAAGCAGGGCGCTTCGTTCGGGTACACCAGGGTCCGCGGCCTGCACTTCCAGGTCGTCACCGCCTCCACCCCGACCTCGCGCCCCGTGGTGATCGCAACAAGGCTGCGCAAGGGCTCGGCGGGATCGGGCAAGGGCGCCGACACCTTGGTCGCCGAAGCGATCCGGGCACTGCGCGAGGCCGGGGTCACCGCGATGATCCTGGTGCGGGCGGACTCGGCGTTCTTCTCCGCGAAGCTGGTCAAGGCGATCCGCGCCGCGGGAGCCTGCTACTCGATCACCGTGGCCAACACCAAGACCATCCGCGCGGCCATCAGCCAGATCCCCGAGACCGCCTGGAAACCGATCAAGTACCGCAACGCGGTCTGGGACCAGGACGAAGGCCGCTGGATCTCCGAAGCGGAGATCGCCGAGATCCCGTACACCGCGTTCACCTCGAAGAAGGCCGCGCTGCACGCTCCGGGCCGGCTGATCGTGCGGCGGGTGCGGCGCCTGAACCCCGCCACCGTGCCCGAGGGGCAGGGCGAGTTGTTCGCCGCGTACCGCCACCACGCCTTCCACACCACCAACCCGCTGGTCATCGACCAGGCCGAACCGACCCACCGTCAACACGCGGTGATCGAGCAGGTCTTCTCCGATCTCGAGGACGGGCCGCTCGGGCACCTGCCCTCCGGGAGGTTCAACGCGAACGCCGCGTGGCTCGCCCTGGCCGGCATCGCGCACAACCTGACCCGCGCCGCAGCCACCCTCGCCGGGCGTTTCCACGCCAAGGCCACCGGCGCCACCGTCCGCAGAACTCTGATCAACATCCCCGCCCGGATCGCCTCCGGCGCCCGACGCCTACAGCTTCACCTGCCCGAATACTGGCCCTGGGCAGGCGGTTTCCTCACCCTGTGGGCGCGCACCGGGCACCGACCGATCACCAGCTGATCAGTGAGCGCGCCACCCGACCACCACGACCCGAGGAACCCAGGAGACCCCGCCCGGACGGCCACCCGGAGATCACCCCTGCCCAGGCACCCAGCACAACCGACAATAGATCAGGAAATCAGCGTCCTGGAATCAGCTCGGTCGGGTGGCCCCGGGCATCTCAGCCCGGGGCTCCCACAGATCCGTACGTGACAATCTCTCGTCATACGGCTCTTGTTGCCCTGGTCACCGGCCGGTCGGGGGCGTGAGCGCCCAGTGAGCGAA
>NZ_JAGSOG010000538.1 GCF_018139695.1 Actinospica durhamensis
TCAGCTCCCGACACGTGACCCACACGTCGGGACCTGCCAGTTCACCCGTCCACTCACCCTGCATGACAGCATTCTGGCCCAACCGCTGCGCGGCCGGGCCAGAACAGAGATCTTCATCGGACTTCTAGGGCTCTCCGGCTACATCGGCGACGGCTCGGCGCGGTGGTCCGCCGTGGCCCGAACGGACGCGGCGCGGCTGATCCGGCTGGGGCTCGAGCGTGCCCCGGCCGCCGCCCGGCTGCACGCGGTCGCCGAGCCAGCCGTCACCACCCGCGCGATCGCCGAGGCCCTAGGCTCCGCCCTCGGCCTACCGGTCGCCTCGATCGCGCCCGGGGACGCCGAGGAGCACTTCGGCTTCATCGGCCACTTCTTCGCCCAGAGCATGACGGCCTCGAGCGAGCGCACCCGCGCCCTGCTCGCCTGGACCCCCTCCGGGCCGACCCTGCTCGAAGACATCGCCGCCGGCGCCTACAGCTGACGAGGCTGACCCGGCTGACGACGCTGACCCGGCCGACGACGCTGGCCCGGCCGACGAGGCTGACCCGGCTGACGGCGCTGGCCCGGCCGACGAGGCTGGCCCGGCCGACCCGGCCGACGAGGCCGATGAGGCAGACCCGCGCGACCCCGGCAGAGGCTCGCCGGGGTCGCGGACCCCCGCGCTCGGTCGGCCGATCGGGTGAAGTCTGAGCAAGTCTGAGCGTCGGCACTCCGCGACCGGCGGACCGGCGTGATGCACCGGGCGCTTGAGTGGGAAGGGTGCTGGTGTGGCAGAACCACCGCACGATGCCCCCGATGAGCAGAGCCCCGGCGGTGCGTCGCACGGGAAGATATCGCGGCGCCTGTTCGCCGCGGGAGCGATCACGCTGCTCGGCATGGGGCTCGCGCCGCGCGAGGGCCGGGCCGGCGCCGGTGCCGGCGACGATGCGTCGCGCTCGGACACGACGGACCGTCCCCCGGACGGGGTCACGGGCGTGCCCACTCCGGCGCAGCGGCTCGCGGCGCCGCAGTACTACGTGGACGACGCCGGGCCGATGGGCATCGCGCTGACCCTCGACGACGGGCCGCACCCGGTCTACACGCCGCAGGTCCTCGACATCCTGCAGCAGTACGGCATCCAGGCGACGTTCAACATGATCGGGCGCCAGATCGGAAGCAACCTCTCGCTGGTGCGCGAGGTCGCAGCGGCCGGCCACACCATCACAAACCACACCTGGGACCACGCGGACATGCGCAGCTACTCCACCGCGCGGGTGATCTCCGAGATCGACCGCTGCAACGACGCGCTCTCCAACGCGGGCCAGACCCCGACGATCTTCCGCGCGCCCTACGGCTACTGGACCCCCGCCGTCTTCGAAGGCTGCGCCGCGCGCGAACTGACCCCGCTGGGCTGGTCGGTAGACCCGCAGGACTGGGACACCGCGCACGTACACACCTGGGACATCGTCAACACCGTGCTGCGCAAGACCGGCCCGCACGACATCATCCTCGAGCACGACGGCGGCGGCGACCGCTCCAACACCGTGGCAGCCCTGCGCATCTTCATCCCAGCGCTACTCGAGCGCGGCTTCGTCTTCGCCGCGGTCTAGCCGACGCATTCCGATCGCCCAGGGGACGAGGTGAGAGTATCTATGTTCTGCTTGCGACGTAGGCCTGGGCACCCCCGCCACCGCTCTCTCCGCACAATGGACGACGGCCTGACCAGAATCCGGCCGACGTGCCGGGCGACAGCCGCAGCTGACCAACTGCGATCCCGTATGCGTGGCTGTGGCTGTGGCGACAATTGCTGATTGCTGATTGCTGATTGCTGGGTGCTGGGTGCTGGGTGCTGGGTGCTGGGTGTCAGGCGGCGCGGATCGCGACGCCCTCGATTTCGGAG
>NZ_JAGSOG010000539.1 GCF_018139695.1 Actinospica durhamensis
CTCCTCGGTCGGTCACCGGAGGCGTATCAGGAACCTGGTGCGGGTGCAAACGGCGGAGGTCTGGGCTTTGGGGTGGGTGTCGCTGCGCCGTTTGCACCCGCACCAGAACCCTGATAAGGGCTGCGCCTGCCCGACCGAGGAGAGAGCCCCACCCCTGGCTGGATCCTTGCGGAGGGTCCGTGGCCCGGTCCGGCGTGCCCGGTGCGGCATCGTGCATTCCCTGCGGCGGACGACCTTGATCCAGGATCTTGCATCACGAGCGGTGGACGGCCGTGTGATGCTGAACCTTGTATCACCCGTGGTGGCCGAGCGTGTGATGCAGGATCTAGTGTCATCCGTGGCGGCCAGCCGTGATGCAGGATCTTGTATCAGCTGGATTGGACGGCCTCGTGATGCTGAATCTTGCGCCACCCGTGGTGGTCGTCCGCGTGGTGCCGCAATGCAGGATCTCGATACAGGAGCTTGCATCGCGCCCGGTGGCGCCTCTTGCCGTATCGGTTCTCTTATCTCTTCCAACGCGCGGCGACGTCCTGGAGTTCCCCTCGTCGTCCCGAGCAAATATCTCAGCAATCTCTTAAGATCCAGGCCTATTCTAGGCCCCTTTTGTCGGACTCGCCCCGTAGAGTAGGTACATACGGGGATTGTTCTAGGGAGGGGTCATGGATCAGGTTGCTGCCGGGGTGGAGTCGATCAGCGGGGCGGTGCGGGATCTGCTGGAGCGGGCGCGGCAGGCCGAGCCGGGCGCGGGTGACGGTGTCGCCGGCGAGGTGCGCGACGGGATCGTGGAGGTGGGTCGGGCGGCGCAGGCACTGAACGGGCTGCTGCTGGCGCTGGTGGCCGAGGGCGACCGGCTCGGGATCGCGCGCGGCGGGATCGGCCCGTGGCTGGCCACCGTGCTGGATGTGACCGAAGGACGCGCCCGCGGGCTCGCCCAGGACGCCCGACTCCTCGCGACGGTGCCGCAGATCGAGCGGGAGCTGTGCTCGGGCAGCGTCGGGCAGGATTCCGTACGGGCGGTGGCGCGCACCGTCAAGGCGGTGCGCCGCACCGGCCTCGACCCGGCACCCGAGGTCGCCGAGACCCTACGCGTCGCACGCGAGCACGGGACGCGGGCCGGGCTGGAGCGGGTGCGGGCGCTGGAGGAGCACACCGACCCCGGGTCGGTCGAGGCGCGCCACGCCCAGCAGCGCGAACGCTCCTACGCCCGCATCGGTGTTGCGGCGGATCGGGAGATGCACCGGTGTGAGATCCTGCTCGACCCCGCCCGCGGCGCGGTACTCCAAGCCGCGGTGGAGTTGCAGGTCGCGGAAATGATCCGGGCCCGGCAGTTCGACGGCACCGAACTCGCACCCCAGGACGTGCGCACGACCGAGCAGATGAACGCCGAAGCCATCACGCGCATGGCACAGGTGTTCCTGGACGCCACGGCCGAACAGCGCGGGGCGCGCTTCTCCCTGCCCGCACTCGCCGTAACGATGCAGGAACCCGCACCGGTCCAGCTCGACATCCCCGCCGGCTGCGCCCGCACCGCATTCGGAGCGCTCATCCCCGCCAGACTGCTACCCAAGCAGGGAAACCCGCGACGCCACACCCTCACCCTCGACGGACACACCGGAGTGTTGGACGGCGTGGCAGTGGACCGGGACCCGAGAGCACGGCTGGCCTCGGCCGAACAGCGGGGCTTTCTTGCCTGGCGCGACCGACACTGCCGCTACCCCGGCTGCGACCGCCCCATCACCTTCGCGCCGGGTGGCCCGGGGGATTCTCACCCCCGGGCTCCCACAGATCCGTACGTGACAGTCTCCCGTCATACGGCTCCTGTTGCTCTGATCGTCAGGCCCTGATTGCTGTCGTCCAAGCCCATTG
>NZ_JAGSOG010000053.1 GCF_018139695.1 Actinospica durhamensis
CGACTCCCACTGGGCATCCGTCAAATCACCACGCGCCATGACCCAGTTCTACAGCCCCGCCAGCCACAGGCCGAAAACCGCAGCCAGAAAGCATCAACAGATAGTCAGATTCACCAACACTGCCTAGTACACGGTGTCCTTGGTGCATGGTGGCCTGGCGGAGTGGACGGCAGTGCGCGACGTGTTCAGCCCGCTTCAGCCCGCCACCCACCTCGGCGGCCGCTTCTCGGCGAACGCGCGCGGTCCCTCGACGGCGTCCTTGCTGTGCATGCGCCGCTCCTCATGCGGGTACCGCGCCGCGAAGGCTTCGGGGAGCGGCAAGGTCGCGGCGACCGTGGCGGCCTCCTTGATCGCCCGGACCGACAGCGGCGCGCAGGCGACGAGGTCGGCCACCCAGCCCGCGACCCGATCGTCCAGTTCCTCGGCCGGCACCACCTCGTTGACCAGGCCCAGCTCGTACGCGCGGAGCGCGGACAGCGGCCGGCCGGTGAGCAGGTGGCCCATCGCGATCTTCCACGGCAGCTGTCGGGAGAGCCGGAACACCCCGCCCGCCCCGGGGATCAGTCCCAGCCTGGCCTCGGGCAGGGCGAACGTGGCGTCCTCGGCGGCGATCAGGATGTCACAGGCCAGGGCCAGCTCGAATCCGCCGCCGAGCGCGTACCCGCGGACCTTCGCGATGACCGGCTTCGCGAGGTCGAACCGTTCGGTGAGACGGGGAAAGCCGGCCTTGCCCCGGCTGCCGAAGCTGGACGGCGCGGCCGCGCCGGTGCGCTCGCGCGCGGCCAGCTCTTTGAGATCCTGGCCGACGCTGAACGCGCGGTCGCCGGCACCGGTCAGCACGGCGACCCACATGTCGTCGTCCGCCGCGAAGTCGTCCCACACGTCGGCCAGTTCGGCGTGCGTGCGCAGGTCCATCGCGTTGAGGACCGCGGGGCGGTTCAGCGTCACCGTGGCGAGGTGGCCGGTCTTCTCATAGCGGATCCTGGCCTGATCGGATGTCATATGCAGAATTGTCCTGCGCCTCGCCGGTTCCGCTCGACCGGGAAAATGCCCTGTTGCTGATTTCCCGAAGATATTCCCGTCAGCTCTTCGTCCGGCTACCAGGCACTTTTCGCAATGGGCGAGATGCGTCGACGCCGGCACTTCCAGCATCGTGAGGAGGAGATGCCCGGCCGGCCTGGTCGACAGGAGAATGGCATGACAGCGTATTCAATCCCCACCCGGTTCGCCGAGCAGGTCGCGCGCACACCGGAGGCGACGGCCGTGCTCGAGGTCGCGAGCGGGGCCGCACTGACCTACCGGGAGCTGGACCGACGGGCCAACCAGCTCGCGCAGCGCCTGATCGGGCTCGGGGTCGGCCCGGAGGACCGGGTGCCGGTGCTGGTGGAACGCTCGACGGGCCTGGTGGTGGCATTCCTCGCGATCCTCAAGGCGGGCGCGGTCTTCCTGCCGATCCACGACGCGTATCCGGCCGATCGGCGGCAGTGGGTGGTGGACCGGGCCGGTGCCTCGGTGCTGCTGGTGGACGACGCGATGCGCGCGGCCGGTGTGCCCACCGGCGTGTCGGTCGTCTCGGTGGACGATCCGGCCCTGGCCGAGGAGTCGGCCGCCGCTCCCGAGGTGCCGATCCATCCCGACCAGTTGGCCTACGTGATCCACACGTCGGGTTCCACCGGTCAGCCCAAGGCTGTCGGGGTGACCCAGCGAGAAGTGGTGCGGCTCCTGCTCGATCCGCAATGGCTGGTCCGGCATCACCGGCGCAGGTTGCTGGTGCTCCCGCACGCCTTCGACATATCCGTCTTCGAGATCTGGATGCCGCTGATGCACGGCGGCCAACTGGTCCTCGCGCCGCCCGGACCGGTGGAGGCCGCGACCCTGCGCCAGTTGATCACCACGCACCGGATCACCGGGATGCATCTGACCGCGGGTTTGTTCCGAGTGATCGCCGAGGAGGCGCCGGAGACGTTCGCCGGGCTGGGCGAGATCGTCACCGGCGGCGACGTGATCGCGGCGACGGCGGTCAGCCGGGTGCTCGAGGTCTGCCCCGACGTCGTGGTCCTCGCGACGTACGGCGCGACCGAGGGGACTGTGATGTCGACGCAGGTGCCGCTGACGCGCGGGATGCGGATCGGCGACATCGTGCCGCTCGGCGGCGCGCTGACCGGTGTCGCCGTGCACGTTCTGGACGACCGGCTCGCGCCGGTGCCCGCCGGCGTCGTCGGGGAGATCTACCTGGCGGGAGAGGGCGCCGCACGCGGTTACCTCGGCCAGGCCGACCTGACCGCCGCGCGCTTCGTCGCCGATCCGCTCGGTCTGCCGGGAGCCCGCATGTACCGTACCGGCGACCTGGCCCGCCGGAGCGCCGACGGCGAGATCGAGTTCGCCGGCCGGGTGGACAGCCAGGTGAAGATCAACGGGTTCCTGGTCGAGCCGGCCGAGGTGGAGGCGGCGCTGGCCGGCCACCCCGGGCTGGCCCAGTTCGTCGTCCTGGCGCGCGAGTTCGGACCCGGGGAGAAGCAACTGGTCGGCTACGCCGTGTCGGAGGCCGGCGGACTGGACCTCGACGCGTTGCGCGCCCATGCCAGGACGAAGCTGCCCGAGTACATGGTGCCGGCCGTGTTCGTCGAACTGGACTCCCTGCCGCTGACCGCCAACGGCAAGCTGGACCGCGCGGCGTTGCCGGCACCGGGCTTCGACGAGACCCCCACCCGCCGTGCGCCGAATGCGCCGAAAACGTCGTTGCAGCAGGCACTCTGCGGGATCTTCAGCTCCGTGCTCGCCGTGCCCGAAGTCGGGGTCTACGACAGCTTCTTCGATCTCGGCGGCCAGTCGATGCAGGCGATGCGGCTGCTCAGCCGGATCAAGGCCGAGATCGGCGTCACGGTGCCGATCAGTGTGCTGTTCGACTTCCCGACCGTGGCCGAACTGGCCGCGCATATCAGCGCCATGAGTGGCTCGGCGGCGCAAAGCCCGCCTGCACAACCCCGCGTCACCTCGAACACCGGCGGCATCGGGTGACTTCTCCGGTGGCGACGGCCGGCGTCGAGCCGGGCACGATCAGCACCCGCGGTGCCACGATGGGACGGTAACGAGACCTGACACGACGAATCCTCTCAGCGGACCAGTCAGTGCGGAGGTCTCGTTGCGTGCGCACCGGATGCTTCGGACACCTGGGCGAGACGCCTCAGCTTGCCACGTCGAAGGCCAGTTGGCCGAGTTCGCGGGTGGCCATGGTGGCCAGGTAGATGCTCACTCCGGCGTGCGTCTGCAGGGTCGACATGTCCCGCCAGATCCGCTCGAGACGTTCACCCGCCCGCACGGCGCTCGACCCTGCGGTCGGAATCAGGATGTCGGACACCGCGCTCCAGGAAAGCCGCACCACCTCGCGGCTGATGATCGACATGCGCAACTCCACATCACGGGTGACCGACCCGTTCTCGGCGGTCTCGCCCCACTGCCGCAGCACGCTCGACATCGCCGCGCGCGCCGCCGCGATGCGCCCGGCGGCCTCGCCGTAGTAGAGCTGGTAGTCCGGGTCTTCGGTACGCGGCACGGTCGGCGGATAGACCGTTGTGCGTTCCCGCATCAGTTCGCCGTAGGTCCAGAGCGCCGGCGGCCATGCCGACTGCCAGCGCGCCGACCTGGAAATTGAGCACAGCCAGCACACTGCCGCCGTACAAGCTGCTGCCGTGCAGTTTCAGCCCCGGCGTTCCGCCGACGACGGACATCGTGCCCATATCCGTACCGGGCAGTGCGTAATGCCGCGGGATGTGCGCCCTCTCGATCTTGATGCTGTGTGAGCCGCTGCCCTTCATGCCGAGCTGTGCCCCCAGTCGTCCAGCCGCCGCCACCGGTTGCGCGGGATGACGAACATCATCGTCACGGGCGGCTCGCCTTCCGCGCCCGCAACGAAGGTCTGGCCGATGAAATGGGTGGCGTAGGGCGATCCGGAGGCGTAGTGGAACACGCCGTCGATGATCCAGCCGCCGTCCTCGGCCTGCTCGGCGACCCCGACCGGCCCGTGGACGACCGGGCAGACGAAGTCCCCGCCGGCGAACAACTCGTTCTGTGCCTCTTCACCGAACACGGTGGCGGCCAGATGGGCGTGCGCCGCGCCGAAGGTGTACATCCACGCCGTCGACGGGCATCCGCGAGCGAGCGCGGACACCACACGCATGTGCGTGTCGATGCCGAGTTCGTAACCGCCATAGCGCTTCGGCACGAGGATCCGGTAGAAGCCGCCGTCGAGGAACGCCTCATGGGTGTCCGGTCCGTAGAACCCGCGCTGCTCGGTCTCCTGCTGCCGGTCGACGAGGGTGGCGGCGATGCGCTCGGCCCGGGAGATCATCTCCGGCCCGGTCAGGCCTGGTTCCGGTGGGACCGGATGCCCGCCAGCCGGTAAATCCATTGCGGATGTCATCTCTCGACGGTCCCATAGGGAAGCACCGGATACCTCTCGTAAAGTGCGATGAGCGGAGCGCACTGCGGGTCAGGCCGCCCTGCGCCGTACCGCCGCCGCCGACACGGTGGGTATGAGAGCGATTCTGGCACGGCGCCGCCGCCACGTTCTTCTCGGTACTTCTCGGACGATGCCCAGTCGCGTTCGGATCGATCACCCTTCTTCTCCACCCTCGTTCTGCCGTGCCTGCTTCGCAGGGCACGCTGCAAGATGTCGGCGATTTGGTTTTCGCGGACGATGAGGATAAGTCGGGGAATTACCGGAAGGAACGAAGTGGCCATGGATGTGACGGCAAGTCTCAAGGAACGCGTGCTCGCCGAAGTCCTGGTCACGGCGCGCGGCGTGATCGGCCAGGAGTTGGCCGCGGATGCGGACCCGATCGCGTCCGGTTTCGACTCCATCGCGTCACTCCAGCTGGCAGCGGCCCTTGAAGAGGGGCTGGGGCTGGTCTGCACGCTTGAGGATGTCTTCGACGCCCTGTCGTTCAGCGCCTTGGCCGATGTCCTGGCCCAGCGGATCGACACCGCGCGCGACCAGTGACACACCTCTGGAGGCATCATGCGGCCGTTGCGATGCCCGGCGGTGTCCTGGCGACGCCGAGGAGCACGCGCCCTCCCCGACCTTCAGCTTGAACGGGAGACGTCGACGCCCATCTCGCAGACCCAGGAGATGCTCGAATTCTGCGCTGAGCACGGTATCACCGCCGACGTCGAGATCATCCCGGCCCAGGCGATCAACGAGGCCTACGAGCGAGTGCCGGCTTCCGACGTCCGCCACCGCTTTGTCATCGACGCCGCCGCGCTGTTCTGAACCGGCGTCGGGCCCGGTACGTCGTGATGCCGGGCTCGCAGGAGACGGAGGACGTTCACCATGTTCACAGTCGAGTCCTTGGGCACGGCGTCCGCAGGCAAAGTGATGCGTGCCGTCGACGGTCGGACGAATGTGCGCGATCTCCCGCTCGAGGCGGTGGCCGAGCTCTGCCGAGAGTCCGGCGCGGTGCTCCTGCGCGGCTTCGGGTCGGAGCCGGGCGACTTCGCCGCGTTCACCGACAGATTCTCCAGCTCGACTCTGGGCAGGTTGCACCTGGCCCAGAATCGCCGCGAGGTCGCCGACGACAAAAGCACCAGCACGGTCAATCTCGGCATGCAGCTTGTCGGCCCGCACGCCGAGTTGGGATACAGTCCGCAGCGGCCGGATCTGCTGTGGTTCTCCTGCGTACGTCCATCGGCCGACGGCGGCCAGACCACGCTGTTCGACGGTATCAAGGCGTGGGAGCGCCTGCCTGATCCGCTGCGTGAGAAGTTCGCGACGACCGACCTGCTGTATTCCTTCGAAGCGGCCGGCCGGGACGACTGGCCCCTGTTCACCGGCGTGCCGGCGGATCGAGCCCGTACGCTCGAGCTCCTCGCCGCCGAGCGGGGTGTGTCGTACACGATCGGCGATGAAGAGACGATCGACATCAATTATCGTGTGCCGGCCGCCGGGCTCAGCCGGTTTCAAGGCGTGCCCGCCTTTTCGAACAGCATCGTACCGAGTCTTTCGGACGGGGTTTCGTTTGCCGACGGTACACCCCTGCGGTCGGGTGACGGGCTGTCGATACTGCGTGTCTGCGATGACCTGATGACCCCGGTCGACTGGCAGAAGGGGGACATCCTGATGATCGACAACTCGCGCATGATGCACGGCCGCCTGCCCTTCTCGGATCCGTCGAGGGAAATCCACATCCGTATGACGATGGCAGCCTTCTGACGGTCTGCCACCGAGGGCCGCAGGCTGCGAGCCTGCTCAGAGGAAGCGAGTGCATGGTGAAATTCACCCCGGGAGCGTATTTCAGGTCGCATCTCCCGCCGCCGGGAAATGAACGGAAGTACATACAGAGCTACTTCGTCGCCATGCTCGGCAACGGAATCTTCATACCGATATACATGCTGTACTGCACCCAGATCGTGGGAATTCCGTATGCGAAGACCGGACTGGCCATCACGATCGGCGGGCTGACCGGCATACCGCTCAGCCTGCTGGCGGGGGACCTGGCCGACCGCGTGGGGCCTCGCCGAGTGGTCTTCGTCGGACTGGGCGGACAGCTTCTCGGGATGGGCAGCTACGTGTTCATTCAGGGATTCTGGTCGCTGATGATCGTCGTCGGCGGTATGAACATCTTCGCGTTCACCTACTTCTCCTCCGTCGGCGCGCTGATGCGTCGGATCGGCGGTGAGAACACGCCCACGTTCCGCGCCCAGGTCCGAGCGTTCGGGAACATGGGTGTCGCGATCGGGGCACTCGGCGCCGGCGTCGGCATCGAGATCGGCACGCGCACCTCGTACCACGTCATGTTCCTGCTCGTCTCCACCCTCTATCTGATAGTGCTCTTCACCACCCTCCGACTGCCCAACTACGGGCCGCTGCCCAGGCCGGAAAGCGGCGTCGAGCAGGAAAAGGTCACTCGGTGGCTGGTGCTGCGGGACAAGGCCTTCATCTCCTATGCGCTGGCCGCCGGCGCAATGGCGATGTCCAACTTCGTCTTGGACATGCTGGTTCCGGTGTGGATCGTGGTGTACACCTCGGCCCCGCGCTGGACCGTCACCGTTGTCTACGTCATCAATACGGTGATGGTGATCCTGTTCCAGGTGCGGCTGAGTAGAAATATCAAGACCACGCGCCAGGGCGGCTTCTCCATGCGCCGGGCCGGCATCGTCCTGATGCTGGGGTATCTGGTCATGGCCACGATGGCGGGCCACGCGGCCTGGATCGCCACGGTCCTGGTCGTCGTCGGCATGGTGCTGCTCTCGCTCGCCGAGATCTGGCTGTATGCCGGGAGGTTCACTCTTGAATTCAGCCTGCCGCCGGCATACGCCCAGGGGCAATACGACGGACTGCTGACCACGATCACCACGGTCAGTGTGACGATAACGCCCCTGGTCCTGGTCGGATTCGTTCTGGGCCGGGGTTATCACGGCTGGATCGGTCTTGGCGCGTTCTTCCTGCTGCTCGGGCTCCTGTGCCCGCTCATCGCAGCCTGGGGAGAGCGCACGCGCCCGCAGGAGACCACGCCGGCTCAAACGGAGGCAGCCGGTGCTGCTGCAGTCTGAGGGGACGCCGGCTCATTCGTCACGCGAGGTCGTCGACGAGTCGGGCGAGGCGATCGAGGCCGAGTGAGATCTCCTCGACGGAGAGCACGCTGAAGGACAGGCGGATCTGATGGAGGCCGCCGGCACCGGCGTAGAAGTGGTGCATGGGCGTCCACAGCACACCGAATTCGGCGGCCGAGTACTCGAGTACTTCGTCATCGGCGCGGAACGGGAGGGTGACGACCAGGAACATCCCGCCTTGCGGTGAGTTCCAGGCAACCTTGCCGTGGTGCGGCCGCCCGGGTCCGAACCGCGCTTCCATGCCGGCCAGCACCGCGTGCAGATTCCGGCGGTACACCTTCGCCTCCCGCACCGTGGCGCCCTCGAGGCTGCAGCCGTTCTCCAGCAGGTATCCGCCGACGACCGCCTGGGCCACGGTCGACGTGTTGAGGGTGGTCATGCTCTTCAACTTGGCGAGGTGGTCCGCCAGCAGGCTCTCCTGCTTGTCCGCGACCGTGACCAGCTGGTCCGCGACGATGTATCCCACCCGGGCTCCGGCGAAGGCGGTCTTGGCGAACGAGCCCAGATAGACGACGCGGCTCTCGTCGTCCGATGACTTCAGCGTGGGCGGACGTTCGCCGGTCGAGCGGAACAGGGAGTACGGGTTGTCCTCGAGCAGCAGGAAGTCGTGACGCGAAGCGAGCTCCAGCAGCCTGGCCCGATCCGCCACCGACACGCACGCTCCGCTGGGGTTCGCGAAATCGGGAACCACGTAGCAGGCGCGTGGCCGCAGGCCCTGTGCCTTGACCGCCTCGACCTGCCGATTCAGATCCTCCAGATCGATGCCGCCGGGCCCTTCCCGCACCGGCCAGACCGGCATCCCGACGATCCGGGCGGCGCCGATGAACCCGACGTAGGACGGCATGGCCGCCAGGACCACGTCCCGGTCGTCGCGGTAGAGGGCCCGGAGAATCAGGATCATGGCTTCCTGGCAGCCCGTCGTCACCACGATCGACTCCGGGTCGACGGTCAGACCTTCGTCCAGCTTCAGATGCCTGGCGATCAACTCGTGGATGAATCCCTTCGTGCGGCCGTACTGAAAGAAAGTCCGGCGTATTCCCTCCGGTGTCATCGCGAGGTCTTCCGCGAGGTACTTCTCGAATGCCGAGAGATAGCGGGACAGGTCGTCAGTGAGGTAGTACCCCTCGTACGGGCGGCCGGCGGCGAACGACACCGCCTGCGGGAAGCGGCCCGCGATGTCGTTGAGCAGCGTCATCGAGGTCAGCGCGGGATCGGAGACGGACGCGTGCAGATCGGAGACCGGGATGCGCACTGCCTTCGGCGACACTTCTTCTCGCATCTTTCCCAGATTCCTCTCAGAACAGAGCGGACTACAGGTGGGGCCCGGGTTTGCGAAAGCCGCCGAAGAGCGCACGACGGCCCTTGGACTCGGCCGGCTCGGCGACGTGCAGCAGTGGGTCGCCGTCCACGGGCTGCCCGCGCGGCATCTCGGCCACGCCCGGCAACTCGGACACTGGAGCGTTCAACGCCGCATCTTCGGTCGGCGGCGCCTCGTACGAAAAATCCCCTGCGCCGCCATTCGGCCTATGGTCGCGGTATCCTGACATACTGTCAATCGGCCGGGCCGACCGGCCGTCGAACCTGTTAAGCCGGAATGACCCCGCCGAACGGCCCCGCCGATCACTACCAGGCCTCTGATACCTGCGACGTCATGAAATCCAGATCCCGATGCGGGTAATAAGAAATCCTCTTCACCTACCCGGTCCACGACCGAGGGCGAGCAGCCTGCCCGCCCCGGCGCCACGGCGATGCCGGGACCGTCAGCCGCCCTGAAGCCCACGGGCCGTCTCCTCGAGGTTCAGTAGTTCCCTGACGCGGCGTCGGTCGGCTTTGCCGCCGGGCAGCAGCGGCAGGGTCGGCAGCACCACCACGCGGTCGGGTATGTCCCGGCCGAGCGGCGCGCGCAGTCTCCGGTGCAGGCCGGCCGCGGCGGCCGGGTCGGGGCCTTCCACGGCCAGCACGATCTCGCTGTTGGAGGTGAGCTGGACGCAGCAGGCCGCCCGGACTTCCGCCAGTTCCGCTGCCGCCGCTTCGATGCGCATGATGTCTACGAAGGTGCCTCGGCGTTTGACCAGGGAGTCCAGCCGGCCGACGATCACCAGGTTGCCTTCGGGGTCGAGTAGACCGCGGTCCTGGGTCTGGAAGCGGGTTATGCCGTGCTCGCGGCGCAGACGGCTGAGGTCGTCGGGCGAGCAGGTGCCCGGCAGGTACCCCAGCGATCCGTGCGGGGTCGTGATGAGCACCCGCAGGGCGTCGCCGTGTTCGCTCGTCGGTTCCGCGGGGACCAGGTCGACCCGGGCGTTCGGCAGTGGGCGGCCGACCGGCTGTAGGCCGGGGCCGCAGTCGGCCGGGATCTCGTGGTGGAACCGGGCCAGCGTGGTCTCGGACGGCCCGTACAGGTTCACCACCCGAGTGCGCGGCGCGGCCGCGCGCCAGCGCTGGACGTGCCGTCCGTACAACGGTTCGCCTGCGAACAGGGTGTAGCGCAACGAGTCCACGGTTGGCCCGTCCGCGACGAGCCATCTCGCGCTCAGGCTCGGTACCGCGTGCAGCACTTCGATGCCGTGCTCTGCCAGCCAGGGCAGCACCGCGGGCGGGGTGAACCGGACTGCCTGGTTCGCGATGTGCAGTTCGCCGCCGGAACACAGGGGGAGTAGCAGGTCGCGGTAGACCACGTCGAACGAGGGCGAGGTCAGCATCGCGACGCGGGTACCGGGTCGCACGTCCAACTCGGCGATCTCCCAGTCCAGGAAGGCCAGCAGGCCGGCGGCCTGTCCCACGATGCCCTTGGGGGTGTCCTGCGTTCCGGAGGAGAAGACCACATAGCCGGCCTCGGTGGGCAGCGTCCGCGGGTTCGGCTCCCCGGTCGGCTCGAGCTCGTCCTTGTCGGCCCGGAGCACCGCCGCGGGCCGGGCCGCCTCCCAGACGGCGTCGACTCCGGACTGCGGCAGCCCCTCGTCGATGAGCAGCGGGACCAACCCGGCTGCCCGGGCACCCAGGAACGCCGACGGCAGGCCGGTTCCGTCGCCGCAGAGCACAGCTACCAGGGTGCCCGGTGCCAGCCCCAACGTCGCGCAGCGCTCCCACCACGCGTCCACTCTGAGCCACAGCTCCCGGTAGTCGAGTACCTCGGCCGTGCCGACGACGGCCGTGCGATCGGGGTGCAGGGCCGCGATACGGCCGACGCGTTCGACGACCGGGCACCGGGCTGCGTGAGCCACGAGGTCACCGGCCGGAGGCGGCGTCGGTGCGCTGGACCGGGACGCCGGCCGGCTCTGGAAAACGTACTCTGATATCTACCGCTACTGACATGTCCATGCCGATACCGGACCTTCCACTTCTGGTTCGGCGCGTCCGCCACCTCGGGCTCGGATGTCCTGCTCTGCCGATTGTCACGTCGGGGGATGTTCCGGGGCATCTCCGGCGTTGCCCGGCGGGGGCAGAACCCCACTCGCCCTGGGCACGTCCGACAATCCGCAACCAGGAGGATTCGAACGCTCGCGCCGCATGCCTATGTTGATGGGCACAGTCGCACAAGCGCGGAGGACGCCGTGTCAGATTTGACCGCAGCGCACGAGCCGATAGAAATCGACGTATGGCTCGCGGTGAGCCCGAAGATCCCCGGTACGGACGAGTACTCGCTTCCAGGCTTCGGCTACGCGAGAGTCGAGGCGGCGGAGTCGTTCAACCGCGCCCATCCGCAATATCGGGTGAAGACCCGCATGGTGGACTTCAGGGCGCTGCCGGAGGAGGTCGGCGTGGCGGTGGCGAGCGGAAACCCGCCGGACATCGCGGAGTACAACTACTCGTCGACTCAGGTCGCGCTCGACATGCGCGCCCGCAACGGTGATCCGCTGTTCGCGCCGATCCAGCGCGCGATCGGCGGCCGCACCGAGATCCTCGGGGAACCGGTGGTCATCGACGACCTCTTGCCCGCCGTGCGCAACTACTTCAGTCTGGGCGGCGAACTGGTTTCCATGCCGTCGATCCTCTCGACCAACGTCTTGTTCGGGAACAAGGACATACTCGAGCGTGCCGGCGTCGAACGGATGCCGGCGACATGGCAGGAACTGCAGGACGCGTGCGCCGCCATCGCCAAGCTGCCGGACGGACCCGCGCACGGCGCCGCCTGGCCCATCTACGGCTGGCTGTTCCACATGGAGATCGCCGGCCAAGGCGCATTGTTCTGCAACCATGACAACGGCCGGTCGGGCCGGTCCACCCGGGTCTTCTTCGATTCTCCCGAAATGCTCAACTACGTGCGGTGGCTCAAGAGCTTGTACGACCACGGCTACTACCACTACACCGGTGAGCCCCGCGACTACTTCGCCGGCATGGAGGCATTCGCACGCCAGGAGGTCGCGTTCGCGGTCACATCGTCGGCGGTCAGCCAAGCCATGGCAGACGCGGCGGCCGAAGGCGGTTTCGGCCTCCTGGTGGGCCAACTGCCGCGTCACGATGCGCGCTCGTCCCCGGGCGGGGCCCTCGGCGGCCACTCGTTCTTCCTGACCGCCGGCCTGCCGAAGGAGAAAGAGGACGGCGCGCTCGCCTTCCTCCAGCATCAACTCAACCTGCAGCACGCGGTAGCGCGTACCAACGACCGTTCACTGCCGCTGACCATACCGGCGCACGACCAGGTCATGGCGGATGCCTGGGTCGAGCCGCACCCCGGCTTCCGTATCGCGACCGAGCAGGTCACCTCGGCGGACCTGACGCCGGTGGCAGCCGGCCCGATGCTCGGCAACCTCAACGGCGTCAACACCCCCGCCACATACGCGCTGGAGGACGTGCTGCTCAGAGGCGCGGATCCCAAGAGCCGATTCCGCGCGGCGACCGAGGAAGCTCAACTGGTGCTCGACCATCACAACGCGGCAGCCCTCGCATACCCGCCCGTGACCCCGGAGGTGCTCAGAGGAGGCTGACTCGGACCTTTGGTTGTAGGTGGAGGTGGTGATCCAGCTCTCGATGTCGGGGTGTCATCTGGAGTGTAGACGAGGCCTGATCGCGCAGCCGGGGCCAAAAGGGTTGAAAAATCTCCGAAGTTGCCAATAGCCTTGGCCGACAGGTGTCGGCAAGGACGCTTCGCGACAGGCGGAAACAGGCAGCCCGCTCCTCCTCGGCGATGCCAGCCGTCGTGCTCCGGCACACCGGCGGAATCGATCGGGGTTGTTGGATCCGGGCCGAGCCCGCGAGTGCGCCGTCATGACCGTAGGAGATGGTGACGGATGCCGCACCCACGGGCCAAGGTGCACCGCATGTTCGAGCTCGTCGAGCCGATCGGCACCGTCGCGTTCTCCGAGGTGACGACCGAGGCGTTCCTGGCCCTGGGCATGCGCAACTACTGGGACGGATACTTCGCGGGCCGGGCTGCGCCGCTGGGGTCGGCGTCGGCCGAGGTGGTGCACGCGGTCTTCTACAACTTCGCCGACGGCGAGGTGGCGCGCCACATTCCGTGGGTCTGGGAGAAGACCACCCCGCAGGAGGCGATCGCCGCGCGGGAGCGGGGCAGCGCCGCCGCACTGCGGCAGATGATCGGGCACCTCGCCGACTCGCCCGGCCTGGTGCGGGTCGCCGACCTCGCCACCCTGGCGGCGCTCAGCGCACCGACCGATGGGCGGGCGCTGTACGCCGGGCTCCGGACGCTCGACGTGCCCGAGGAGCCGGTGGCCAGGCTCTGGCACGCTGCGACGCTGTTGCGTGAGCACCGCGGCGACGGCCACAATGCGGCCCTCCTCGCCCACGGCATCGGCGGCACCGAGGCCCACGTTCTGCTCGCGCTCTCCCTCGGAATGAGGGCGCAGGACTTCGGCCGGCTCCGCCACCTGCCTGAGCCACGGCTGACCGCCGTCCTCGACGGGCTGCGCGGCCGCGGCCTGGTGGACGCGGCCGGCGGGTTCACCGACGCCGGCCGGGAGACCAGGCAGCGGATCGAGGCCCTCACCGACGAGCTGGCGGCGCCGGCGTATGACGTGCTCAGCGCGGACGAGCTCGACGAACTGGTCGCGCGGCTGGAGCTGATCGCCGCCGCGATGAAGGCCGTCAACGATTGAGCCGCGCCGAGCCTGCGCTGCAGCCGGTTGCGCCGAAGCGAAGGATCTGGGCGCGCGATACGTCGATATGCACAGGGCGGAGACTCGTCGCGGCGCTGCTGCATCCTCCGCCGACGGCTGATTTCCGCAACCGTCCCGGAAACGACCGTTTCCGGGACGGCGTCGCGGGCCTTGGAGTCCCGGACCAGGCCGGTCGCAGCTGAGCAGCGATGCGGCTTTGAGCGCAGGAACTCACCAAGCGCGGTAGGAGTCCAGGTAAGCGCTGGTCGGTGTGCCGACCCCGGTGACGTCGTCGTACCCGGGGGAGGCGGTGAGGGACTCGTCCTGACCGAAGGTGATCACTGAGTCGGAGAGCGCTCCCGTGAGGAGGTTGCGCGACTCGTCGGCCATTGCGATCGGCACTCCAGACCCCTGCGGGTAGTCGGTGACGTCGTGGAAGGCGCGGGAACGGTAGAGCAGGTATATCGCCGGGTTGGCGAAACCGAGCGGGACGCCGCCCTCGGCCTGTTCGGCGTCAGCCTGGATCCCGGCGATCAGCGGGGTGGCGAGGCTGGTGCCGCCGGCCCGGCCCTCCAGGTACTGCGGCGTCGAGCCGGGGGGCAGTGCCAGCGTGATCCCGATGAGCATCCCGGTGTCCGGGTCGGCGTCGGCCGCGAGATCGGGTATCTCCCGCATCGGCGTGCCCTCCCCGGCCGGTGCGCTGAGCCGGTCGGGGACGACGCCGCGCTGATAGGCCGGCTGATCGAACAGGGTGCTTCGGCCGCCGCCGGAGCCCCCGACGAAGCTTCCGGGCAGGCCGGACCAGCTTCCTCCGTCGGCGGACAGCGATGCGGACAGGCTTCCCCAACCGGTCTCCCACAGGTACTGGCCCGACCGGCCGACGGCGAGGCTGGTGCCGCCGACGCTGGTGGCCCACGGGTCGCTGGCCGGGTACTGGACCGCGGTGGTGTGCTGGGCGGTGGCCGAGGACCAGTCGCCGTTGTCCCCGGCGGAGAAGTAGAACCCGATCCCCTCGGCCGCGCCCTGCTCCATGATCCGGTCGAACGCCGCGATCAGATCGGGCGGGATCTGATCCTCGGTGCCCAGGTGCCAGGAGTTGCTGACGATGTCGGCGAGGCGGCCGTCGACGATGCGGGTCTCCGCGTCGAGGGTGTCGTCGTTCACCGAACCGCAGTCCGCCCCGACGTAGACGAGGTCGGCCCCGGGCGCCATGGTGTGTACGGCGTCGACGTCGAGCGCCGCCTCGGTGGACGGCCCGGCCGGGCAGGATGTGGCGATGTCCGAGGGAAGGCTCTCGGTGAACTGGCCGGGGCGCAGTTGCGGGAGCCCGTTGGTCTGGCTGTAGGTGTCCAGGTCCTGTTCCAGGGTCGGTGCGCTCCCCTCGTCCACCACGGCGATGGTGACGCCGCGTCCGGTCAGCCCGGAGCCCGCGACGCCGTAGGCGGACCGCAGTTGCGCGGGGGTGTACCCGCACATGTCCCAGTTCAGCGTGGCGCCGTAGGCGAGGGGAAGCCCGGCGGCCTTGTCCTGGCCGTCGTACGCGGAACAGGCGCCGACATTGGCCGAGGCGGAATCGGAACCGACCGGGTCGAACTGCACGTCGCCCGTCATGTGGGCGGTGCTGGTGGTCAGTCCGCTGACCGTCAGCACGTCCGGGGCCAACGCGGCGGGCACGCTGACCGCGGACGCCGGAGCCTGCTCGATTCCTTCCGCGGTGCGGTAGCGGTGCACGGCCGTGTCGAAAGCCGAGGCGATGTCCGACCCGGATCCGCTCGCCGCGACGTAGTGCGAGTTCGTGGCGGTGACGCGCAGTCCCGCGTCGGCCAGCCAGCCTTCGACGGTTGTGATCTGCCGCGAGGTGGGACCGAAGCGGGCTTCGAACTGAAGGGGCGTGAGGTAGCGCCGGTAGTCGGCGTTCCCGGGCGTGGAAACGTCGAGCGCGTAGGCGGCGAGCCCGCCCGGGTCGGAACCCGCCAGGTAGACGCGGACGCTCTGTGTCGTGTCGGCCGGGACCGCCCCGGCGTCAGAGGAGCTCGACGCCCAGGCGGGCCGCGTCCCGACCAGCGTCGTGCGCGCAGTGGCCGAGTCCGCCGAGGCCGGCGGCGTGGTGAGCACACCCGTCACCAGGGACGTGACGACGGCGAGCGTCCCGAGGGCGGAACGTGTGGCACGCGATTTGTGTCTCGATCGCTGCATGATTGACCTCTCTGGTAATTTGGGGGAACGGCAGGCCATTGCTTCCCCGTGGGTCGACAAACGTATCAGGCGTCATATTCACTGAGTTCGGGCAGGGTGCCCCACAGGCGCAGCAGCCGGGGCACCGGGCGGCTGCGGCTGCGGCTGCGGCCGCGGCGGCTGAGGCGGCTGTGGGCACCGCGAGACTGCTGCGAAGAGTCCCGGAGGCGATCAGGGTGGCCGACTGAAGCGCCCAGGGCCGTCCGCGGCCGTCAGGGGGTCTCGTCCGCCCCGGCCATCCTGCTGTTTCCACGCATCTCGGCTACTGCCACCCCGCCGTCACCCTGGAGAACGTCAACGCCGCGTGAAGCGGCTCACTCCACCGCACCCCGATCCCGCCACCGCCGACCAGGTCTCCGTGCGGCCTGGCCGGCGGATCACCTCCGCTCTCGCGAAGAGCTCGGGATGCGCTCGATCCGCGGACGTCACCGC
The DNA here is from genome assembly GCF_018139695.1 of Actinospica durhamensis. Taxonomy (GTDB): domain Bacteria; phylum Actinomycetota; class Actinomycetes; order Streptomycetales; family Catenulisporaceae; genus Actinospica; species Actinospica durhamensis. Next base: position 16,326 of record NZ_JAGSOG010000053.1, read on the forward strand.
GTGCTGGTTAGTCCTTCTCCCCGTTGCTGACCAGTCCCTCCTTCAGTTTCGCGATGGCGAAGCCCCACGCGTCGGCGGCGGTGGCCTTCGGCGGCAGTGCGATCTCCTCCGGGTTGGTGAGCACGTCCAGCAGGACCGGACCGTCGAGGGCGAGGGCCTCGGCGACCGCTGCGTCGAGCGCGGCCGGGTCCTCGACGCGGATCCCGGTGAGCCCGAGGGCTTGCGCGACCGCGGCGAGGTCCGGGTTGGCGAGTTCGGTGCCGAACTCGGGCAGGCCGCCTTGCTCCTGTTCCAGCTTGACCATGCCGAGCCGGCCGTTGTCGAAGACCACGAACTTGACCGGCAGCCGGTAGGCCACCGCGGTGATCAGATCCCCGAGCAGCATGGTGAGCCCGCCGTCGCCGCAGAACGCGACGACCTGGCGGCCGCGGTCGAGAGCGGCCGCCCCGAGGGCCTGTGGCATGGCGTTCGCCATCGAGCCGAGGTTGTAGGAGCCGAGCATGCGGCGGGTGCCGCGCATGGTGACGAAGCGGGAGAACCAGACCGTGGACATGCCCGTGTCGCTGGTGAACACGGCGTCCTCGGCCGCGTGCGCGTCCACGGCGGCGGCCAGCGCCTCCGGCCGGATGCGCGCCTCGGTGTTGTCCAGGCGCGAACGGATGCGTCCCACCAGGCCCTGGTCGTGCTTCGGGTCGACGAGTCGGCGCTGACGCTCCTGCCAGGATGCGTAGGACGCCCGGGCCCGGTCGAGGTGGGCGCGGTCGGTCTTGGCCGCGACGCGCCCGCGCAGCGCGCTGAGCGCGGTCCCGGCGTCGCCGACGACGCCGACGTCCACCGGCACGCGCCGGCCGAGATGCTCGGCCCGCAGGTCGATCTGCACCGTCGGAACGCCCTCGGGAAGCCACTGCGGGTACGGGAAGTCGGTGCCGACCATCAGCAGCAGGTCCGCCGCGGCGAAGGCCTCGCGGGTGGACGGGTTGCCGATCAGCCCGCTCTGGCCGATCTGGTACGGGTTGTCCTGCTCGAGTATCTCCTTCGCCTTGAGCGTCAGCACCATCGGTGCGCTCAGGTGCCCGGCGAGCTCCAGTACCTCGGCTCGCGCCGCCCGGGCACCGGTCCCGACGAGCATCGTGACCTTCTCCGCTTCGTCGATCAGGCGCGCGGCCTCGGCCACATCGGCCTCGTCCGGCACGAGCAGTGGGCGGCGCACGTGGATGCGGACCCCGGCGTCGCCGGGTACGGACATCGCGCCCACGTCGCCGGGCAGGGTGAGCACGGCCACGCCCGGGCGCGCGTAGGCCGCCTGGACGGCCTGCGCGAGCACCCGCGGGAGCTGAGCCGGGGAGGTGACCGTGTGCCGGTACGCGGCCACGTCGGCGAAGAGCGCGTCGTTGTCCACCTCCTGGAAGTAGTCGCTGCCCGCCTCGGCCAGCGGCACCTGGCCGCAGATCGCCAGCACCGGCGCGTGTGACTTCTTCGCGTCGTACAGTCCGTTGAGCAGGTGGATCGAGCCCGGACCGACCGTGCCCATGCACACCCCGAGCGTGCCGGTCAGCTGCGCCTGCGCGCCTGCGGCGAAGGCGGCGGCCTCCTCGTGCCGGGTCCCGATCCACTCCAGCCGCTCCTCGCGCCGGATGGCGTCGGTCACCGGGTTGAGCGCGTCGCCCACGACTCCCCAGACCGAGCGCACGCCCTGGTCCGCGAGCGCGGTGACGATGAGTTCTGCGACGGTGGTCATGAGCGGGCTCCTCGCCGGGCGGGAAGGGTGGTGGACACGGGGACGAATCGATCCGGGTCGGCGCAGGCCCAGTCGGCCGCCCAGTCCCTGGGCGCCTGACCGACCAGTTCGCCCGGTTCGAGCCAGGTGAACAGCTCCGCGTAGGTGCGGACGGTGGAGTGCTCGACACGGCGGTGGAGCATCTCGGGGCCGAGCGCGTGCAGGCCGGGCAGGCCCATCGAGGCGACGATCCGCTGCGCCTCGGCGACCGTGGCCTGCTGGTAGCGCAGCACCCGTGCGGACTTGTCGGCCACGTCGAGGGCGCGCGAGCGGCGCGGATCCTGGGTGGCCACGCCCACCGGGCAGCGGTTGGTATGGCACATCTGCGCCTGGATACAGCCGACGGCCATCATCATCGCCCGGGCCGCGTTGGTGTAGTCGGCCCCCTGCGCGAGGCGCTTGACGATGTCGGCGCCGGTCGCCACCTTCCCGGCGGCGCCCAGCGCGATCCGTTCCCGCAGGTCGGATCCGACAAGGGCGTTGTGCATCGTGATCAGGCCCTCGGTGAGCGGCATGCCGACCCGGTCCTCGAACTCCAGCGGCGCCGCGCCGGTCCCGCCCTCGGATCCGTCCACGACGATGAAGTCCGGTGCCGTGCCCTCGGCCAGCATGGCCTTGCAGATCGCGAGCACCTCGGTCCTGGACCCGACGCACAGCTTGAATCCCACCGGCTTGCCCCCGGCCAGTTCCCGCATCCGCGCGGTGAACAGCACCAGCTCGCGCGGCGTGCGGAAGACCCGGTGCGCGGCGGGGCTGACACACTTCTCGCCCTGCGCCACCCCTCGCGCCGCCGCTATCTCAGGGGTCACCTTCGCGGCCGGCAGCACACCGCCGATACCCGGCTTCGCGCCCTGGCTCAGCTTCAGCGACACACACTTGACGTGTGGGTGCGCGGCCTTGTCCCGGAACATGTCCGGGTCGAAGTCGCCCTCGCGGGTCCGTGCGCCGAAATAGCCGCTGCCGATCTCCCAGATCAGGTCTCCGCCGCCCTCCAGGTGGTAGTCGGTCAGGCCGCCTTCGCCGGTGTCGTGCGCGAAGCCGCCGGCCGCGGCCCCCGCGTTCAGGGCGCGCAGCGCGTTCGCGCTGAGCGCGCCGAAGCTCATCGCGGAGACGTTCAAAAGGGCCATGTCGTAGGGCCGGGTGCAGTCGGGGCCACCGACGCGTACCCGCGGCTGGCTCTCCTCGGGTTCCCGCGGCGCGGTCGAATGCAGCACGAACTCGTATCCGACCTCGTTGACGTCGAGCTCGGTGCCGAAGGCGAGCTCGCCGTGGATCCCCTTCGCGCGCTCGTAGATGACCGACCGGGTGTCCCGGTCGTAGGGGCGGCCGTCGTAGTTGCGCTCGATGAAGTACTGCTGCAGCTCCGGGCGGATGCCCTCGAGCAGGAAGCGCAGGTGGCCCAGTACCGGGAAGTTGCGCAGCACCGAGTGCCGCCGCTGCAGCACGTCGTGCAGCCCGACGAGCAGCAGCAGCCCGGAGATCACGGCGAGCGCGAGCCAGGCGGGGGACAGGGCGAGCGTCGCCCAGATGCCGAAGGCCAGCACGACGGCCAACCCCGGTAGAACAAGCAGACCCATGCGATGAGACTCCTCGGATTCTCACGCGGCCGCGGTCGCGGCCGTCACCGCCGGGTCTCCGGCTCCCGCGGGTTCAATCTCCGGGCCGGCCAGGTTGCGTCACGACCGGTGCGGAAGCCGGGTTCAGTGGGGCTACGGAATTCGGACTCATCGCAATCCGGATCGCGCGACTGGCCGGTGTATTCGAGCCCGAGCCCGCCTGGATCAGCGAAACTTATATATGGCCTCGATGTTCGGTTGTCGCATCTTCTCGAGCCGTGCGCAGGCGCCCTGGTTGCCTCCGCGGCCAGTTCTTCGCAGAGTTCGGTTCTTGCTTGTCCAGGGAGCTCGGTTCGGACTCTCGTGTGGCACCTGAGCCACGGATGACAGGTGTGCGCGTATCGATGAGTCCTGCGGTACGCCGTTGTCGTCAAGGAGCGCAGTGGCACGCCGCCAGGTCCGGTCTGCGGCCTCCGGCCGGTTCTGTTTCCGCAAAATATGCGAAATCGAGATGAGACTCCATGCTTCGCCTATTTCATCATGGATCGAGTGCTGGATATCCACGGCCTTCTGTGCGTGGACGGCTGCCTCCTCGACGTGCCCGAGGAGCCGGTGGCCAGGCTCTGGCACGCTGCGACGCTGTTGCGTGAGCACCGCGGCGACGGCCATAATGCGGCCCTCCTCGCCCACGCGGACATCATGCCTGGTGGCGCTCAGGGTTCAGCGACGGTGGGTCAGCTGGCGCCGACCGGTCCGGCGCCGTAGAAGGCCCCGTTTCTGATCATGGCGTAGAGCGCATCGCAGCGCATCGCCGATGTCTCGCCCTTGGTGGAGCTGCCTGAGCGTCTCGTGACCGGGCCATGCCCGCGTGGGGGGACGTAGCTCAGCTGCGATCGTGTGGCCGGTGGCTCAGGAGGTGGGCGTCGTGCGGCGTGCGGGCCCCACGCCGGTCGTGGCCGTCCGCCACGCTGCTCCAGCCGAGTTGCGCCGTTCCAGTGAATCTACTGCCTCCGCCGTGTCGAAAACCGCATGTCATCGACCCTTTACGGTCGGCGCGCCTGGTGGATCCGAGGTGTGTCGGGGCGGTTTCCCCAGCAGTATCGGGCCCGGGGCTCGTACTGGATCGATGCATGTCCGATGTGCCTGGAGGCCGTGTGCCATGACGGAGCAGCGCAGTATCACGATGGCCGTGACGGGAGCGGGCGGGACCCGCATGGCCCGCTACGTCCTCGACGCTTTGGAACGGGATGAGCGGGTCGGGCACGTGGATCTGCTGCTTTCGCCCAACGGACGGAAGCTGCTGGCTCACGAGTTCGCGGTGGCCGAGGACGGGGACGCGGTGCGGACGGTGCTGGGGCGTCCCTCGGGCAAGGTGTACGCGTGGGAGGCGGGGGACTGGGCCGCTCCGGTAACCTCGGGTAGCTACCCGAGTTGGGGCATGATCGTGGTGCCGTGCTCGCTGGGAACCGTCAGCCGGATCTCGCAGGGTCAGTCCACCTCGCTGATCGAGCGGGCGGCGGACGTGTGCCTGAAGGAGCGGCGCCGACTCGTGCTCTGTGTGCGCGAGACTCCCTTCAGCCTGATCCACCTGCGCAACATGACCCAGGCGACCGAGGCCGGCGCGGTGGTCTACCCCATGATTCCCACGTACTACAACACGCCCGAGACCGTGGAGCAGATGTTCGAGGAGTTCGCGGCGCGGCTGCTCGGGTTCGTCGGGCTGGACCAGACCGACTACTACGCCTGGGGCGAAGGCGGTTCGGACGCGTCGACCGAGCGCGCGGCCGCGCGCTCGGCGCGGGAGTGAGGCGGCGTCGCGGACCGGGGAGCAGGGTGCTGCGAGCCCCATGACCCGGCTGTGTAGGTCGGACCCGAAAGATCGTCCCCTGATTCGCGACCGACGGATGCGCCGGCCTACTGCCGCGATCCTCTTCGTGCCACCGGCCCGGCCGAGTCCGGAAGAAAGGCAGCGTTCCCATGCCCGAGCAGCCCGATCCGCCCGCCCCGGTGCGGGATCTGCGTTCGGCCCTGGACCGGCTCGCCCGTCATCCCGGCCAGCTGCACACCACCGACCACCCGATCGACCCCTACGGCGAACTCGCCGGGGTCTACAAGCGGATCGGGGCGGGCGGCACCGTCGAGCGCCCGACCGGCATCGGCCCGGCGATGCTCTTCGAGAACGTCAAAGGCTATCCGGGGGCGCGCATCCTGGTCGGTCTGCTGGCCAGCCGCGAGCGCGTCGGCATCCTGCTGGAGAGCGAGCCGGCCCGCCTCACCCAGCGCATGGCCGAGGCGGTGCGCAATCCCCTCGAGCCCGTGATCGTCACCGCCGAGAACGCGCCCTGCCAGCAGATCGTGCACCGGGCGGACGACGAGGACTTCGACATCCGCACCCTGCTGCCGGCGCCGACCAACACCGACAAGGACGCCGGGCCGTACTTCTGCGAGGCCCTGGTGCTCGGCACCGACCCCGAGACCGGCCACACCGATGTGACCATCCATCGGCTGTGTGTGCAGGGCAAGGACGAGATCTCCATCTTCTTCGCCCCTGGCCGCCATATCGACGCGTTCCGGCAGAAGGCCGAGGCCAAGGGCGAGTCGCTGCCGGTCTCCATCAACATCGGCCTCGACCCCGCGGTCTACATCGGTGCCGAGTTCGAGGCCCCGACCACCCCGCTCGGCTTCGACGAGCTGACGATCGGCGGAGCGCTGCGCGGCGAGGGCGTGGAACTGGTCGACTGCGTCACCGTGAAGCAGAAGTCCATCGCCCGCGCCGAGATCGTGATCGAGGGCGAGATCCTGCCGGACGTCCGGGTCAAGGAGGACAAGAACACCGGGACCGGCCACGCGATGCCCGAGTTCCCCGGGTGCGACGGGCCGGCCAACCCGTCCCTGCCCCTGATCAAGGTCAAGGGCGTGACCACGCGCAAAGACCCGATCGTGCAGACCCTGGTCGGCCCCGGGGAGGAACACGTCTCCCTCGCCGGCATCCCGACCGAGGCCGCGATCCTCAAGGCCTGCGAGGACGCCTTCCCCGGCTTCGTGAAGCAGGTCTACGCGCATTCCGCGGGCGGAGGGAAGTTCCTTTCGATCATCCAGGTCGGCAAGCGCGACGCGTTCGAGGACGGGCGCGCCCGCCAGGCCGCGATCCTCGCCCTGGGCATCTACGCGGAGCTCAAGCACGTCGTACTCGTCGACGAGGACGTCGACCCCTTCGACAGCGACGACGTGCTGTGGGCGATGACCAACCGCTTCCAGGCTGACAAGGACTTGGTCATCCTGCCCAAGATCGCCGGGCACGTGCTCGATCCCTCCCAGACCCCTGAGTACAACCCGGAGATCCCGGCCAAGGGCGTCACCGCCAAGATGGTCTACGACGCCACCGTGCCGTTCGCGCTGCGGGAGAAGTTCACCCGGGCCCACTTCCGCGACGTCGACCCCACGCCCTGGTATCCCGACTACAAGGCGTGAGGCGCGGTGCGGCGCGGTCCCACTTTGACGCCCGGCCCAGCACGGGATGAGGCCGCGGCTCCGCAAACCGGTTGAACTGCCCGACTCGACGGGGCACCTCGATCTCGACCGGGCCGGCGGCGTCGACACCACGAACAAGACGATCACCTTCACCCCGGGCCCGCCGGTCGAGCCGTTGACCGACGGCGTCGCAGCGGGACATCCCGCCCCTGCCGTCAGACGTCAAGGCAGGCCTGCCCAACCTGAACGATGTTCTAGGGAACAGCCGACCCATCGGCACCCGAGACGACGCCGGCCCCGGCCCGGGATACCGAGCCGGGCCGGGCCGCGGGAACGCCCGGTTCCTGGGCGATCCCACGACGCTGATCCGCGAACTACACCAGGACGGTGCCGGGTGCTCCGGTAAACGTGCACGTCTGATAGTAGATCGCAGAGGTTGGGGCGAGCGTCTGCAGTATTTTGCACATGCTTATCTGCGTTTGCATGCCGGCAATGCCGTCGACCCCATCGCCCTGGAGCGTCTGGAAGCACCTGGTCGCGTTCGTCGTGAGCGACCCGTAGATTCCGTCCTCGGTCAGGGTCGGGCGGCACTGGCCCGTCCCTATCGTCATGTAGAAATTGAGGTCCTCTTGCCAGATCTTGACGAACCCGCTTGAATCTCCCGGCGCGAGGCACCCGAGTGGAGTCGCGCACGAGGAGGAGGCGGCGGACGCGGTGGTCGGGATCGCGAACGGCACGACGACGGCCGCAGCGACGGCCGCGGCGGCCAAGAGGCTTTGACTACGTGACATGGTTCTCTTCTCTGCCACCCACCCCCGGAGGCGGTGGCATCTGTGACTGGTGACGTTGGCTGGTTGCCCAACGCACGGTGACCGTGGCCGAAGACCCTCGTCGAGCTCCGGTGCCAGTTCCTGCGCGAAGCCACCAGGAACGGACCGCGCGCGGAGGGGTATCAACGAAGATTGATCCCACATGGCGGTGTCCCGCGTCAAGGATTTGGCACGGGATATTCGCAATTTTGTTTGTCGGTCGGATGTAGCTATGGGTTGATGTTAGCTATCGAAGTCTGATACGCTCCCGGTTCGACCGCTTCGTAGCCATGCCCACGGACGGCGTCGTCAAGCCTGGCAAGCGAGATTTCCTGCTGTCGGGTGGTTCACGGTGCCGCCGGGCGTCGTTTTGCGACGACGCTGCGAGGGTCGTTGGGAAGGGGCGTCTCGGTGCGAGTCGGTACCGGAAGCCCGGACCCGTCCAGGCGCAGCGTGGGCCGGTCCGCAGGCGAGGTCTCGCACGCGCTGCGCGAGGTGTGGGGCATGTACGTACCGCGCGATGTATTCTAAAGGACCTGCTCTCAACGGGGTGGTAGAGCGTGTGGCCGCGTCAGTCGTCTCTGCTCAGGAATCGGAAGCTGAGGATCGACAGGGCTCGTCCGGCGGGTGGGACGGTGCGTTTGAGCCACCAGTGTGGGACGACCTGGTAGCGCGGGGTCGGAACGATTCGGCGGCCGCGACGCAGGGCGGCGAGCGCCTGGCGCGCGACGGTGTCGGGCGAGGTGCCGCGTTTGGCGTAGAGCTCCACGGTACGGGCGCGGCGGTCCGCCCACGTGCCGCGCATCGTCGTGGCGGAGACGATGGCGGTGTCGATGACCCCTGGACACAGCGCACTGACACGCACTGCGGTGCCGATCAGCTCGATCTCGAGCGCCTCGGTCAGGGCGACCACGGCGGCCTTCGTCGCGGAGTAGGCGGTCAACCCGGCGGCCGGGACCAGGCCGGCCATCGAGGCGGTGTTGACGATGTGCGCGGGCCGGCCTTGGGCCAGCAACCGCGGCAGGAAGGCGTTGAGTCCGTGCACGACGCCCATGAGGTTGACGTCGATCAACCGCCGCCAGTCCTCGAGTGTCGTGTCCACGACGGCGCCCGCGAGGCCGATGCCGGCGTTGTTGAACAGCAGGTCGAGTGGCCCGTCTAAGAAAACTGCATCGGCGAATCGCGCCACCGCGTCCGCGTCGGTGACATCGACGACGTGCGCACTCGCCGCGCCGCCGGCCCCGCGTATCGCGCGGGCGACGGCCTCGGCGCGCTGCTCGTCCACGTCGGCGACGTAGACCCGCGCGCCACGCTGGGCGAGCAACAGTGCGATCGAGCGGCCGATGCCGGAGCCGGCGCCGGTGACCACCGCCGACTTCGCGGTCAGATCGCGCCCGATGCGGTGTGCGGTAGGGCTCATGGCCGTCCGCCTGCCGAGAGCGAGTGGACGTCCGCGTCCCCGGATGTGTGGTGCACGCTCACGGTGCCTCCCGTCGGCGGCCGGTGTTGACGGCGTGTCGGTAAGGATGGCATCGACCGGCAACGTGTGCAACACTTCCGTGAAATGTTGCATCGCGCCCGCGCTCCGCGCCGACGCGGCCATCGACTCTGCTCAGCCGACCTCGAATTCAGGATTCCGCCATGAGTCCACTGCTTGCCCTGCTCCCCGGCGCCGACCTCGACGACAGCGCGGCGATCGCGGAACTGCACCGGCTGCACGCCCTGCAGCGCGCGGCGTTCGGCGCCGACCCCCACCCCGACGCCGCGACCCGGCAAGGCCGCCTGGCGGCGCTGGCCGGGATGCTGCTCAACCACCGCGAAGAGATCCGCGCGGCGATGGCCGCGGACTTCGGGTCCCATCCCGATCTGTTCACCGACCTCGTCGAACTCCTCGGCATCGCCGGGCGCGCCGCGTTCGCCGCCGAGCACCTCGGCACGTGGATGGAGGAGGACCGGCGTTTTTCCGACCCCGCGCTCTATGGCACGGCCCGAGCCGGTGTGCGCTATCAGCCCAAGGGGGTCATCGGCGTCATCGTGCCCTGGAACTTCCCGTTCGACCTCTCACTCGGCCCCCTCGTCGAGATGCTCGCCGCCGGCAACCGCGTGCTGATCAAGCCGTCCGAATACACCCCGGCCAGCGCCGAACTGCTGCGCCGGATGGTCGCCGAGACCTTTCCGGAGGACCTGGTGGCGGTGTGCGTCGGCGGTCTGGCGCTGGCCGAGGAGTTTCCGACACTGCGCTGGGATCATCTGCTCTACACCGGCAGCCCCGCGGTCGGCCGACTCGTCGCCCTGGCCGCGGCCGAGAACCTCGTGCCCGTCACGCTCGAACTCGGCGGCAAATGCCCGGCGATCCTGACCGCCGACAGCGTGGACGCGCAGAGCGTGCGCAGCGTCGTGGGCACCAAGCTCGTCAAGAACGGCCAGATGTGCATCTCAGTGGACTACGCACTCGTGCCGCGCGAGCGGATCGAGGAGTTCGCCGCCCACGCCGAGCGCTACCTCACCGACGAACTGCCCGACTACGCCTCATCCGAGCACTGCACGGGCATCATCACCGAACGACACCTCGAGCGGATCCTGGCGCTGCTCGAAGAAGCCCGCGCCGCCGGCGCGCGGATCGTCTCCCTGGGCGGCGAGGGGGACCGAACGACCCGGCGCCTGCCGCTGTCACTGGTCATCGACCCGCCTGCGGGCCTGCGCATCATGAACGAGGAGATCTTCGGCCCGATCCTGCCCGTGATCCCCTACGACGATCTCGACGATGCTCTCGCCGCGATCAACGCCGGGGAGCGCCCGCTCGGACTGTACGTGTTCAGCAAGGACACGGCCGTCGCAGAACACGTCTTGCGCGCGACGACGTCCGGAGGTGCGTGCGTCAACGTGTGCGCGGTGCAGGGCGCACTGCCCTCGCTCGGCTTCGGAGGCATCGGGAACAGCGGAACCGGACGGCACCACGGCATCGAGGGGTTCCGCGAGTTCTCAAATCCCCGCGGCGTGGTGGTGCGTGGGACCGGAGATCTGGCCGACGCCTTCCTGCCCCCGTACGGGCCGATCGCGCAGGCGGTCGTCGACGCCGCCTTCGGCCTCGGACCGTCTTCCGACATCGCCCCTGCCATCCCTGAGGAGTGAGCCGCGGAACGCCGAGCCGGACGCCGAGATACTCAACGAAGCTGCCGTCCGGGCCGGTCGTACGCCCGCCTCGTCATGCCGGCGCGCCGAGATCGTGGGCCGGCAGTGCGCTTTCGACGCCGGCGCACCAGATGCGCTGGATCTGGCGGGTGGCGCGGATGTCGGTGAGCGGGTCGCGTCGACCAGGCTCGGCGGCCACGTGCCCATGTCCAAGGCGGTGGTGACCCCGAAGGCGGTGAACTGCTCGAGGGCCTCGAGGTCGCTCAGGTGGATGTGGGCGTCGATCAGTCCCGGAAGGAGCGTTCCGCCCGATCCGTCAGTCACCCGTGCGCCCTCGGTGTCCGCGGCGGCAAGGATCACACCGTCGCCGATCACGACCGTTCCCGGCTCGCGCAGCCTGTGGCCGTCGAAGACGCGCACGTTGGTGAGCGCGGTCTTGGCGGCCACAGGCCCGGTGCCGCCGGCCCGCTGATGTGTGTGTCACGTCGCGTCCTGCGTCTCGGTTCTCAGCTCTCGTTGAGCCATGCGGACCCGGCGGCCTTGATCTCGGCCTCCAGTGCGCTGCCGCGCGTGGGGAACTCGCCGGTGACGGGGAAGCCGGACCGCTCCAGCAGGTAGGCCAGGGCGGCGTACTCGCGCGGGTATGCGCTCACGGCCTTCTCGTCGATCTCCGGGATCCTGGTGAGGAAGTTGAAGCAGCTCATGTCGTAGCTGCTGTCGCGGCGGCTGATGCGCCACGCCCCGTCGCGCTTCTCGACCTGGTCGAGGAAGCGGTTGTGTGCGGTGCAGCCGAGTTCCAGGGCGGTGTTCTCAGCGATGATCATCGCGTTGGTCTGCACCAGGGCCCGGTCGCCGTGGAAGGTGATCGACGGGTTGGCGATCACGTGCTTGGTGCGCAGGTCCGTCGTGCCCATGCGGGCGGAGCCGTCGACGAAGTCGGCGGCCAGGCCGTCGAACCAGGTGATCGTGATGGTGGCGCCGGGGTGGAACAGATCGCGCAGCTGGTCCCATTCGCCCAGGTCGCGGTGGATCCAGCCGTTCATCAGGTCCGCGATGGCGGCCCGGTCCTCGAGACGTGCGTCCATGTGTCGAGCTCCGTAAAATAGAGGACGGAATTGTTTCTTAGTCTCACCGTACACCGCCTCTCCGGTCGACGCGATCCGAGGTCGGGGGCTATAACGGGGTGGATGAGCACCTTGCCCGCATCACCCACGCCGCCGCGGCGCACCGCCGCCGACGGCGCGACCTCGCGCCGCCGCGGCGTGGAACTGACCCAGGCGATCTACCGGGCGACCCTGGAGGAGTTGGCCGCGACCAGCTTCGAGGAGCTGAGCTTCGAGAAGATCGCTCCGAAGGCGGGCACCGGAAAGTCGGTGCTCTACCGCCGCTGGAGCACCACCGCCGAACTCGTCCTGGCCGCTCTCAAGGACGACGAGGCCGGCCTGGGCAGGCCCCTGATGCCGGACACCGGCACGCTGCGCGGGGATCTGCTCGTCCTGCTCACCAGGTTCGCCCGGATCCTGGAAGAGCCGCGCGGCCGCGCTCTGCGGCCGCTGCTGACCCAGCGCCCGCGCCATCCCGAGCTGTTCGAGCAGGTCATGACGCAGGTCATCGCGCCCCACCGGGCCGTACTGCTCGAGCGCATGCGGGTCGCCGTCGAGCGCGGCCAGGCCGGCCCCGAACGGGCCACCGAGCGCACCGCGGCCATCGGCCCGCGCCTGGTCGTGGCCGAATCCATCGACCACGGCACCGTCTCCGATGCCGAGGTCCAGGCCATCGTCGACGAGGTGCTCCTGCCCCTGCTCAACCGCTGAGGGCGAGTTCCGGGCGGCGGCTCACGCTGAGGCGCCCTCGATCAGGGCGCGCTGGAGCCGGTCGGCCTTCTCCACGTCCGGGGTGCGGGCGGCGAGCACGTCGGCGTAGAGGAACGACTCGCCGATGCGTACGAGTGCGTAGGCGAGGTCGTCGGGCCCGATGATCGGTTCCAGTCCGTAGTCCTCCACGTCGCGGCGCAACGAGTCCGCGACCGCGGCGACGGTGCCCTGCTGGATCGGCCCGCGGGGGTCGGTGAGGATCCTCATGGCGAGTGCCGGCTCGTCGTCCAGCAGCGTGCGCAGGCCCTTCGACCGCGCCACGATCGCGTTGAAGTGCCGCAGCGAACCGGTGGTGTGCAGGGCGTCGGCGGGCTTCTCGCTCTCCCAGCGCTCGGCCGCTATCGCCAGGCACCGCTCGGTCTCGATCCACAGGGCACGCGCGAGCAGGACCTCTCGCCCGCCGACCCGGCGGAACAAGGTGGCCCGGTTGATGCCGAGCTCATCGGCCAGACCCTGCATGTCGAGCCTGCGGCACTGCGCGAACCACTGCGCAGCGCGCTCCACGGCCTCCTGTGCGCCGCGTCGGGCGTCGGCGGGTTGCGCCATCGGTGTCTCCTGGCTGTGCTCGAGCACCCTCAGGTGCAACATTCTCAAGAAGTGTTGCACATGCGATCCGGCCGTGTCATTCTCATAGCCCACAGGCCGCTGCGACCGCGTGGCTCGGGACGCCGACCGACCTCGGCAATCCGCCCGAACTCGAGCGTATGACAGCAGTCTGCCTCGATGGCGTGCGCCCGGTGCGCCTCGCCACCAGGGCACTGCGAAGGCCCCGAACCCCCCACCCCTGATCTACGACCTCGCACGGCGTGAAAGGTAAGCAAGCGCTTATTCACCCTGCATCGCGGACGGTGCCGCCATGGGCCGATCTGTCCGATCCGACCGAGCAGAAGGGCAACTCAATGACGAGCAGCTCGCACCCCACGGCTCCCGCGCTCCCAACCGTCAACGCCAAGGGCGGCATCTGGGGCCGCCAGTTGGACCGCTACCCGGCCACCGGAGCACGCACCGGCTACCTGGTGATCGTCGTCCTGGCCACGATCACGCTCTACTACGAGCTCTACGTCCAGGGCTCGGTGGCCACCGCGCTCGCCGCGAACCTGCACATGACCCTGGTGTATCTGATCTCGATCTCCATCGTCGGCAACGGCGTCGGCGCGCTCGCCTCGGTGGTCGCGGGGCTGGCCGACCGGTGGGGCCGGGCGAATCTCGTGGTCTACGGGCTGGCGGTGACCGGTGCGTTGGTGGCCTTCGGGCTCGCCGACGCGACCGAGAAGTCGGTCTACCTGGTGCTGTTCGCGGTGGTCAGCTTCGTCGAAGGCATGATCCTGGTGGCCACCCCGGCATTGATCCGCGACTTCTCCCCGCAGCTCGGTCGCGCCTCGGCGATGTGCTTCTGGACCATGGGCCCGGTGCTCGGCAGCCTCGTGGTCAGCGAAGTCGCCAGCCACACGCTGGCCGCGCACGCGGACTGGCAGTACCAGTTCCGGGTGTGCGGTGTCGTCGGGCTCGTCGTGTTCGCCCTCGCGTTCGTCGGCCTGCGCGAGCTCGCGCCGCAGCTGCGCGACCAGATCATGGTGAGCCTGCGGGACAAGGCCCTGATCGAGGCGAACGCCGCGGGTATCGATCCCAACGTCGTGGTCGAGGGGCACTGGCGGCAGATGCTGCGCCGCGACATCATCCTCCCAGCGATCGCGCTGAGCCTTTCGCTGCTGTTCTACTACGCCGCGGTGGGCATGTTCGTGGTCTTCTTCGCCACGAACTTCGGCTACTCGGAGGCCCGGGCGAACGCCCTGTCGAACTGGTACTGGGCCATGAACGCCGCAGCGCTGCTGGTCGCGGGGCTCGTGTCGGACGCGCTCAAGGTCCGCAAGCCGTTCATGCTCGCGGGCGGGGTGGTGAGCATGGCGGGTGTGGCGCTGTTCGCGATCGCCACCACACACCCCGGCACGACCTACTACGAGTTCGTCGCCATCCTGATGCCGATCGCGATCGGCAGCGCGTTCGCGTTCTCCACGTGGATGGCCGCGTTCACCGAGACGGTCGAGAAGCACAACCCGGCCGCCACGGCCACCGGCCTGGCCGTGTGGGGTGCGACGCTGCGCTCGATCGTGGTGGTCGCGCTGCTGGTGCTGATCGCGCTCATTCCGGCCGCGAGCACGCTGGTGGGTCAGGGCACGCAGGTCGCCGCCGCGGCGGCCGGACAGAGCCCGGGGCTGAGCGCGAGCGAGAACGCGACGGTCAAGGCGGTCGCGGCCGACCCGTCGATCGCGACCCGGGTGCAGACGATCGCGACGCAGGACGCGGCGCAACTGGCCACCGCGCAGAAACTCTCGCCGGCCACACAGGCCGCGCTCACCGCGAATCCGAGCGACCCCGCCGCACAGGCCCAGGCCCTGAGCGAGATCTCCGGTCTCCCGGTCGGCACCGTCACCAGCGTGGTGACGCTCGGCGCGCAGTACGCCGCGCAGCTCGCGACCGCGCAGGCGATCGACCCGGCCACGCAGGCGGCGTTGGCGGCGAACCCGAACGACACGGCAGCCCAGGCCGAGGCGGTCGGTCAGATCGCAGCAGCCTTCCACGTGACGGCGAGTGCGGCGACCGCGCGGCTCCAGGCGCTTGCCGCGGTGCCCCAGGCCGATCTCGCCCTGGTGTCCGCGAACGGCAAGCCGGTCGCGAGCGCCGCGGCTGAGCTGACCGCGCTCGGGAAGGTGCCTGGCGCCGACCTCGCGCTCGTCGCGCAGTACGGGCCCGGGCTGCAGGACCCGAAGGTCGTGGCCGAACTCACGTACCTGCAGGCCAACGCCCCGGCGGTGGAAGCGGCGCAGAAGCAGTCGCCGAGCCAGTGGCAGCACTGGTGGTGGCTGTGCTTCGCCGGACAGGTGGTGTTCATCCCGTTCATCTGGCTGCTGACCGGCCGCTGGAGTGCCAAGAAGGCGCGCGAGGACGCCCGCGAGCACGGCGAGAAGGTCGAGCGCGAACTCACCGCACTCGCCGCGCTGGCGAAGTAATCGGATACGCGACACGTCGCACGGCCCGGCGGCCGCACCGGCTGCCGGGCCGGATACCAAGCAAGGAGCATGCCATGCCTGAAGCAGTGATCGTGGCCGCCGCCCGTTCCCCGATCGGGCGCGCCGCCAAGGGATCCCTGGCCACCGTGCGCCCGGACGATCTGACGGCCGCGATCGTGCGGGCCGCCCTGGCGCAGGTGCCGCAGCTCGATCCACGGGAGATCGAGGACCTGATGCTCGGCTGCGGCCAGCCGGCCGCCGAACAGGGCTACAACCTCGCCCGGGTGGTGGCCGCCCTGCTCGGCTTCGACGACCTGCCCGGCACCACGGTGAACCGGTACTGCTCCTCGTCCCTGCAGACCACGCGGATGGCCTTCCACGCGATCAAGGCGGGGGAGGGGGACGTGTACCTTTCCGCCGGAGTCGAGTGCGTCTCGCGCTACACCTCGGGCGCCGCCGACTACCCGCCCAGCACCATGAACCCGGTCTTCGCCAGTGCGCTGGCCCGCACGGCCGAGCGGGCTGAGGGCGGCACCCGGGAATGGGCCGACCCGCGCGAGAGCGGCGAGCTGCCGGACGTCTACGTCGCGATGGGCCAGACCGCGGAGAACCTCGCCGAGCTCAAGGGCGTCACCCGCCGGGAGATGGACGAATTCGCCGTGCGCTCGCAGAACCTGGCCGAGAAGGCGATCGCCGAGGGCTTCTGGGAGCGCGAGATCACCCCCGTCACCCTGCCCGACGGCACGATCGTGACCGCCGACGACGGCCCGCGCGCCGGGGTCACCCTGGAGGGTGTCGAGGCGCTCAGGCCCTCCTTCCGCCCGGACGGCCGCGTCACCGCCGGCAACTGCTGTCCGCTCAACGACGGCGCCGCGGCGCTGGTGGTCATGTCGGACACCAGGGCCCGCGAGCTCGGGATCACCCCGCTCGCCCGCATCGTCGCCACCGGCCTGAGCGCCCTGTCTCCCGAGATCATGGGCCTCGGCCCGGTCGAGGCCAGCAAGCAGGCACTCAAGCGCGCCGGCCTGTCCATCGGCGACATCGACCTGGTCGAGATCAACGAGGCCTTCGCCGCCCAGGTGATCCCCTCCTACCGCGACCTCGGCATCGACATCGACCGCCTCAACGTCAACGGCGGCGCCATCGCCGTAGGCCACCCCTTCGGCATGACCGGCGCCCGCATCGCCACCACCCTGATCAACTCCCTGCGCACCCACGACAAGCAGTTCGGCCTCGAAGCCATGTGCGTAGGCGGCGGCCAGGGCATGGCCCTGATCCTCGAAAGGCTCAGCTGATGGCCCATCCGTTCCCCCACCCCGCCGGCGCCGAAAGCGACAGACCATGAGCCACTATCGCAGCAATCTGCGAGACCTCGAATTCAACCTCTTCGAGGTCTTCGACACCCGCGAGGCACTGGGCCGCGGACCCTACGCGGAGATCGACGAGCCCACGGCACGGCAGATGCTCGCCGAGGTCGAGCGCCTCGCGCTCGGCCCGATCGCCGCCTCCTACACCGAGGCCGACCGCAACCCGCCCGTCTACGATCCGGCCACCTGCGCCGTGACCATGCCCGAGGCCTTCCGCCGCTCGTACCAGGCGTACATGAACGCCGAATGGTGGCGCCTGGACCTGCCCCCGGAGCTCGGCGGCACGCCCGCGCCGCGCGCGCTGTGGTGGTCGCTGGTCGAACTCGTCCAGGGAGCCCAGGCCCCGGTGTTCATGTTCGGCGGCGGCCCCAGCTTCAGCACTCTGCTCCACTTCCTCGGCACCGAGGAGCAGCGGCGGATGGCGAAGCTCATGGTCGAGCGGCGGTGGGCCGCGACGATGGTGCTCACCGAGCCCGACGCCGGATCCGACGTCGGGGCCGGAACCACCCGCGCCGTGCCGCAGCCGGACGGGACCTGGCACATCCAGGGCGTCAAGCGCTTCATCACCTCCGGCGAGCACGACCTGGAGGAGAACATCGTCCACTTCGTCCTCGCGCGCCCGGACGGAGCCGGCCCCGGGACCAAGGGCCTTTCGCTCTTCGTCGTGCCGAAATACCACTTCGACCCGGCGACCGGCGCACTCGGCGAGCGCAACGGCGTCTACGCCACGAACGTCGAGAAGAAGATGGGCATCAAGGTCTCCACCACCTGCGAGATGACCTTCGGCCAGCACGAGCCCGCCGTCGGCCACCTGCTCGGCGGCGTGCACGACGGCATCGCGCAGATGTTCAAGGTGATCGAGGGCGCGCGCATGCAGGTCGGGGTGAAGGCGATCGCGACCCTCTCCACCGGGTACCTCAACGCGCTCGACTACGCCAGAACCCGGGTCCAGGGGCCCGACCTGGCCCGGGCGGGGGACAAGACCGCCCCGCGCGTGAGCATCGATCAGCACCCCGACGTGCGGGTGAACCTCATGACGCAGAAGGCGTACGCCGAGGGGCTCCGTGCCCTCTACATCTACACCGCCTCCTGGCTCGACCGCGCCGCCCTGGCCCGCGCCGTGGGCAACGAGGCCGCGGCCGAGCGCGCCACGAGCGTCAACGACCTGCTGCTCCCGCTCGTCAAGGGCGTCGGCTCGGAGCGCTCCTACGCCCTGCTGGCCCAGAGCCTGCAGACGTTCGGAGGCTCCGGGTTCCTCCAGGACTACCCGCTCGAGCAGTACATCCGCGACACCAAGATCGACACGCTGTACGAGGGCACCACCGGAATCCAGGGCCTTGACTTCTTCTTCCGCAAGATCGCCCGCGACCGGGAAGTGGCGTGGAACGCGGTGACCGGAGAGATCGAGGCCTTCCTCACCGAGACCGACGGGGAAGCGCGGCTGCGCTCCGAGCACGCTGCGCTGAGCGAGGCACTCGGGCACGTGCGCGCGATGGTGGCCGCCATGCTCGACTGGCAGCGCGCCGCGTCCGCGACGCCCGCGGAGATCTACAAGGCCGGCCAGAACACGACCCGGCTGCTGATGAGCGTGGGGGACCTGATCCTCGGCTGGCTACTCGCCCGCCAGGCCCACATCGCACTCAAGGCGCTGGAGGCCGGCCCGGCCCCGGAGGAGCGCGACTTCTACACCGGCAAGAGCGCCGTCGCCCGGTTCTTCGCCGCCACCGTCCTACCCGAGCTCGCCGCTCGCCGCGCCGCGCTCGAAGCCACCGACAATGCCCTGATGGACCTCGATCCGGCCGCATTCCGCTGAGCGCGGACGGCCCGGGCCACCCGAAAGGAACGATCAGCACCATGACAAGCAAGGCGCTCAGCGGGCAGGCCGCCCTGGTCACCGGCGGCGCACGCGGCATCGGCGCCGCCACCGCGATCCGCCTCGCCGCCGACGGCGCGGCCGTGGCGGTCCTCGACCTGTACGCACCGGACACCGACGCGACCGTCGCCGCGATCCGCCAGGCCGGCGGCACCGCGATCGGCCTCGGCGGCGACGTCGCCGACACCGACGACGCGCAGGCGGCCGTGGCGGCGACCGTCGCCCAGCTCGGCCGGATCGACATCCTGGTCAACAACGCCGGCATCACCCGGGACAACCTGCTGTACAAGATGACCGACGCGGACTGGGACGAGGTCATCGGCGTGCACCTGCGCGGACCCTTCCTGCTGTGCCGCGCCGCCCAGCGGCACCTGGTCAAGCAGCGCCACGGCAAGATCGTCAACGTGAGCTCGACTTCGGCCCTGGGCAACCGGGGCCAGGCGAACTACGCGGCCGCCAAGGCCGGCATCCAGGGCTTCACCCGCACCCTCGCCATCGAACTCGGCCCCTACGGAGTCAACGTCAACGCGGTGGCACCCGGCTTCATCGCCACCGCGATGACCGCGGCCACCGCGCAGCGCATGGGCGCCGACCTCGAGAGCGCCAAAGCCCAGGTAGCCCAGACGCTTCCGCTGCGGCGTACCGGGGAGCCCGAGGACATCGCGGGCGTCATCGCGTTCCTCGCCGGTCCCGACTCCTCTTACCTCTCCGGCCAGACCCTCTACGTCGACGGCGGCCCGCACTAGGCCGTGTCTTCAAACCGGCGTCGGATCAGGCCGCGGCGTCTGACGCGTGCGCTCGCAAGGCGCCGGGCCGTGCGCATACTCGGTCGTCTGTAAACGGTCCGGCAACGCCGCGAGCGTGCGTGGCAGGCGTCGCGGCCCCGACGATGGTTTGAAGACACGGCCTAGAGACCCGGACACGGCCGCAACACAGAGAAAGGCGGGACGCACACATGAACCTCGCGACGCTGCTGCGCGAGTCCGCGCTCAAAACGCCGCAGCACCCCTGCATCCGGATAGGCGCACACGCGGTCACCTACGCGCAGATGGACGAGACGACGGACCGCATCGCCGCCGGACTTCTCGCCTCCGGGCTCGAGCGCGGGGACCGGGTGGCGGTACAGCTGCCGAACATCCCGGCGTTCCTCGAGGCCTACTTCGGCATCCTCAAGGCCGGAATGGTCATGGTGCCGCTCAACCCGATGCTCAAGGCTCGGGAAATCGCCCACCAGCTGCGCGACTCCGCCGCCCGCGCCGCGATCACCTTCGCCCTCTGCGCGCCCGAGATGGCCGCCGCAGCCGAGCTGGCCGCCGCGCCCGGTCGCACGATCGCGCTCTACCACGTCGACTTCCCCGCCACGAGCCTGCCGCCGGACGGATTCGCGCCGTTCGAGGCCCTGCTCGCTCCGCCCGACGGTCCGCCGATACGCCGAGGCATCCTCCCCACCGCGCCCGAGGAGACCGCCGTCATCATCTACACCAGCGGTACCACCGGCCGGCCCAAGGGCGCGGAGCTGACTCACTTCCAGCTGTACATGAACGCCGCGGTGGCCAGCAACCTGTTCGGCGTCCAGGAGGAGGACGTGCCGCTCGGCGTCCTGCCCTTCTTCCACATCTATGGGCTGTCCTCGGTGGTCAACTGCGCTGTCCTGCACGGCGGCACCATCTCCGCGGTCGCGCGCTTCGAGCCCGGCGCCGTGCTCGACGCGATAGAAGAGCACGGAGTCAGCGTCTTCGTCGGGGTGCCCACCATGTATCAGGCCCTGTTGAACGCCGAGATCGGCGGCCGAGACCTGTCCCGGCTGCGGATCGGATCCTCGGGCGGCGCGGCGATGCCCGAGGCGGTGAGGGCAGCGTTCGAGGAGAAGTTCGGCATCGTGATCCTCGAGGGCTACGGCCTGTCCGAGACCGCGTCGACCGCGGTGCTCAACCAGGGCGTGCACGACCGGCGGACGGGATCGATCGGCAAGCCGATCTGGGGCGTGCAGGTCGAGATCCGCGGGGAGGACGGCGCCGCGCTGCCGGCCGGCCCTGAGTACATCGGTGAGATCGCGATCAGCGGTCACAACGTGATGAAGGGCTACCACGGCGACCCGCAGGCCACGGCCGCCGTGCTGCGCGACGGCTGGCTGCGCACCGGCGACCTCGGCTACCGGGACGCCGACGGGTTCTTCTACGTCGTGGACCGGATCAAGGATCTGATCATCCGGGGCGGCTACAACGTCTACCCCCGGGAAATCGAAGAGGTGCTCTACACCGACCCCGCAATCGCCGAGGCCGCGGTGATCGGCGTGCCCGACGAGCGGCTGGGGGAGGAGGTCGTCGCTACAGTCGCGTTGCGCCCCGGCGTCGAGGCGCGGCCAGAGGAGCTGATCGAGTACTGCCGCGAGCGCCTCGCCCCCTACAAGTACCCGCGCGAGGTCCACATACTGCCCGCGCTGCCGAAGAACGGCACCGGCAAGCTGCTCAAGCGCGAACTGCGCGAACAGTTCGCCCGGCACGCCGCCGCCGCTCCGAAGACGGGATCCTGACATGCAGTTCACGGACATCGACGAGATGCGCGCCGCGGTGGGCAACGAACTGGGCACCGGCGCGTGGCGAGTTGTCGGCCAGGACCGCATCGAGAAGTTCGCCGACGCGACCGACGACCATCAGTGGATCCACACCGACCCCGCCCGCGCGGCCGCGGGCCCGTTCGGCGCGACCGTCGCCCACGGCTTCCTCACCGTCTCCCTGCTCCCGGCCCTGTGCGAGGGCCTGTACTCCGTGCAGGGGGCCGTGATGGCGGTCAACTACGGACTCAACAAGGTCCGCTTCCCCGCGCCAGTACCCGCCGGATCCCGAATCAGGGCACGTGCACGGCTGGCGGAGGTCACCCCGGTGCCGGGCGGGGTGCAGGTGGTCACGGTGGTGACGGTCGAGCGCGAGGGCGGGGACAAGCCCGTGTGCGTCGCCGAGAGCGTGGCGCGCATCTACCTCGCGGACTCGCCGCAATGAGCGCGGGTGTGTCGAATCCGATCGATCCCCCCGGACTGGACCTGAACCGACTGCGCGCCCACCTCGAGCAGGCCGCGCCCGGGCTTCTCGCCCCCAACGGCGAACTGGCTGCCGAGGTGATCCCGGGCGGCAAATCGAACCTCACCTACCTGGTGCGGGACGGGGCGCACCGCTGGGTGCTGCGCCGTCCGCCACTCGGGCACGTGCTGGCGAGCGCCCACGACATGGCCCGCGAATTCCGAGTGCTGACCGCGCTCGCCGGCACCGACGTGCCCGTGCCGAAAGCGATGATCGCCTGTGCGGATCCCGAGGTGATCGGCGCGCCGTTCTACCTCATGGAGTTCGTCGACGGCACGGTGCTGTCCCCGGGAGAGCTTGACCCAGGCAGGGCGTCGGCCATCGCGTGCGCACTGGTCGACGTACTCGCCCGGCTGCACGCCGTCGAACCGGCAGCGATCGGCCTCGCCGACTTCGGCCGCCCGACCGGCTATCTGGAACGACAGCTCCAGCGCTGGAGCAGACAGCTCGAAGCCTCATACAGCAGGCCGCTTCCAGCGGCGGCGAGCCTGCGCGCCGCGCTCGGCACTGACATCCCGCGTACCTCGAAAACCTGCCTGTTGCACGGCGACTACCGGCTCGAAAACGTGCTGATCGGCCAGCACGATCAGGTCGCCGCCGTCCTGGACTGGGAGATGTCAGCCCTCGGCGACCCACTCGCCGACCTCGCCCTCTTCCTCGTCTACTGCGCCGCACCGGAGGTGATCACGAGCGCCCCGAGCGTTGGGGTGCCCCGAAGATCTTGGACACTGGTCCTCCGATAGGCTTATGCCTAGATTGAGAGGAAACAGTGGATAAAGGTGGAGCTGGCAAGGGCAGCGGACGCCGCTGGTACTCGCCGGAGTTCAAGG
>NZ_JAGSOG010000540.1 GCF_018139695.1 Actinospica durhamensis
GACGGGGAGGGCACGTTCGGCAGGCTACCGCGTTCTCGCCCCCGCGCGTGCCACGCCCCGCGCCCGGACCGCGCGGCGCTGCCCGGTGTGACGGCGCGACTACCACTTCAGGGGCAGATCCGGGGCCTTGGTCCCGGTCGGAGCGACGCTCTGTTCCTGCAGTGCGTAGGACATGACCTTCTGGAACACCGGGGCGGCCACGCTGCCGCCGAAGTAGTTCGCACCCTGCGGGCCCTCCACGAACACCCCCATGACCAGCCGCGGGCTGTCCGCGGGGGCGTAGCCGATGAACGAGGCGGTGTGGCCGCAGTAGCCGGAGCAGGAGGCGACGAAGCGGTTGGCCGTGCCGGTCTTGCCGGCCACCCGGTAGCCGGGGATCTCGGCCGCGGCGGCGGTGCCCTGGTCCGAGACGACCGACTCCAACATCTCCGAGACCTCGTTGGCCACCTTCGCCGAGACGACCTGGGTGCGCGCCGGCGCCGCGGCCGGGGTGAAGCCGCCGTCCGCGCTGACGTAGCCCTTGACCAGGGTCGGGGTCACCCGCACGCCCTGGTTCGCGATGGTGGCGTAGACGCTGGTGGCCTGGATGGCGTTGACCGCCAGGCCCTGGCCGAACGCGACGGTGTACTGCTGCGAGTGGTTCCAGTCGGCGGCCGGGGCGAGGATGCCGGGCGACTCGCCGGGCAGCCCGAGGCCGGAGGTGCGGCCGAGCCCGAAGGCGGAGAAGTAGTCGTACAGTATGGCGTTGCGCTCGGTCATGTCGTTCGGCGCGAGCTGCTCCGAGGACAGGTCGGTGCCGATGTTGCTGGACTCGGCCAGGATCCCGTTGAGGGTCAGGTGCTCGGTGCCGTGCGTGGTGTCGTCGTGCACGGTGTAGCCGTCGCCGGTGTAGAGCAGGGGCGGCACGACCACCTTGGTCCCCGGGTTGGTCACGCCCTGCTGCAGCTCCGCGGACATGGTGACGACCTTGGCCACCGAGCCCGGCTCGAACACCTCCGAGACCGCGGCGTCGCCGAGTTCGGCCGCGGTGGCCGCGGACAGGTCGGAGGGGTCGTAGGAGGGCGAGGACGCCAGCGCGAGCACCGCGCCGGAACGCGGGTCCATCACCACGATCGTGGCCTGGTCGGCGTCGGTGGACTTGACCACCTGGTCCAGCGCCTGCTGGGCGGTCCACTGGATCTTGCTGTCGATCGTGGTCTCCACCGAGGTGCCGTCCACCGCGGCCTTCTCGTTGATGCCGGTGGTGGGGATCTCGTAGCCGTACGCGGCCTGATACGAGATCTTGCCGTTGCTGCCGGCCAGCACGCTGTCGTACTCCTGCTCGAGCCCGGCCGCGCCCTGGCCCGCCGAGTTGACGAAGCCGACGGCGTTGGCCGCGAGCGCGCCCTGCGGATAGACCACCTCGGGGTCGGAGTTGCCGGTGATCCCGGTCAGTCCGAGAGCCTTGATCTTCTTCCAGACCTCCGGGGTGACCTGCCGGGCGAGTACCGCGTACTGCGAGGTGGAGGCGGACAGCTTCGTGCGCAGCGCGGCCACGTCCGCGCTGCCGGCCGGGTTGCCGAGGTAGGCGGCGAGCTTCGAGGCGTAGACGGCCGGG
This sequence comes from Actinospica durhamensis, assembly GCF_018139695.1. Taxonomy (GTDB): domain Bacteria; phylum Actinomycetota; class Actinomycetes; order Streptomycetales; family Catenulisporaceae; genus Actinospica; species Actinospica durhamensis. Next base: position 1,598 of record NZ_JAGSOG010000540.1, read on the forward strand.
TCCTGCTTGGACTGGGCGATCACCAGCGGGTCGGCGATGACGTCGACGGCGTCGACCGACTCGGCCAGCGGCTTGCCGTCGGCGTCCAGTATCGACCCGCGAGTGGCGTAGAGGGTGACGTCGGCGGTCCGGTCGGCGGCCGCGCGGGCGGCGAACCCGGCGCTGTCGGTGACCTGAAGCTGGATCAGCCGGCCGCCGTAGAGCGAGAAGACGAAGGCGAGCGTCACCATGCCCACCCGCAGCCGCCGGCGTGGGCGGCCCAGGCG
>NZ_JAGSOG010000541.1 GCF_018139695.1 Actinospica durhamensis
GCCCCGGACCCGGGCCCCGCGCTCACCCGCGCCGTTCCCACCTTCATCCCCAAACCGGCCTCCGGACTCGCGCTGCCCGGCCTGTTCCGCGCGACCGTCGTGGTCACCGATGACGGCCAGGGCATCGCAGACGACGTCATCGCCCTGCTGCACCAGGTCGGTGCCACCGCCGTCCACACCGACGAGATCCTCACCGCCCCGCCCGCCGACGTCAGCGCCACGATCTTCCTCGGCGGCCTGCGCCCCGACCCCGCCGCCCACGCCGACTCCTACCCCTTCGCCGCCGACGTCGCGATCACGCGCGAGGCTTTCCACGTCGCCCGTTCCGTTGCCGGCACCGGGGCGTTCGTCACCGTCGGCCGCCTCGGCCGCACCGGACTCGGCGCGCTCACCCGCACGTGCGCCCGCGAATGGCCCGACGTGGCCGTGAAGTCCATCGAACTCGACCAGCCCGACGCCGCGTCAGCCGCCGTCGCCATCGTGACCGAGCTCCTCACCGGCGACTCGGAGCCAGACATCGTCCTCGGTCCCGACGGCTCCAGGTCGGCCTGGACCATGCAGCCCGCCTCGCTGCCCGCTGCGTCTGAAGCCACCGCTCCGCTCAGCGCCGAATCAGTGGTCATCATCACCGGCGGCGCGCGGGGTGTGACGGCCGCGTGTGCACGGGCTCTGGCGCATGCGTTCCGTTGCCGGATCGCGTTGGTCGGACGTACGCCGCTCACCGACGAGCCGCCAGACCTCGGTGATGCGCAGTCCGAAGTGGATCTGCGTGCGGCGCTGGTCGGGCGGGCGGTGCGAGCGGGGGAGCGCCCGCGGCCGGCGGCGATCGAGAGTGAGCTGCGGCGTGTCCTCGCTGTGCGCGAGGTCAGATCGACGCTGGCGGACATCGAGGCGGCGGGGTCGGCGGTCCGTTACCTGCGTGCCGACGTCGGCGACATCGAGTCGCTGAGTGGGGCGCTCGACGAGGTGCGAGCCGAGTGGGGGGCGGTGACCGGCGTCGTGCACGGAGCGGGGGTGTTGGCCGACCGGCTCGTGGTGGACAAGACCGACGAGCAGTTCGACCGGGTGCTGCGGGTCAAGGCCGAGGGATTCAGGAACCTGCTCGAACTCGTCGGCGCCGACGAGCCCGCGCTGGTCGCCGTCTTTTCCTCCGTCGCTGCGTCGGCGGGCAACTCGGGCCAGTGCGACTACGCGGCGGCGAACGAGATCGCCGAGCGGCTGGCAGTCGACTGGCGCGCGCGGCACCCGGCGTGCGTGGTGAAGGCGATCGCGTGGGGGCCGTGGAGCGGGGGCATGGTGGGCGCGGACCTCGCGGCGATGTTCGCGGAGCGGGACGTGGCGTTGATTGCGTTGGCCGCGGGCGCTGAGGCCTTCGTCGCGGAGATAACAGGCCCAATCGGCGCGGAGCGCACCCACGACGGTCCGCAGGTTGGCGACGGAATGCCAGCCGACGACGTTGGAGCCGACGACGTTGGAGCCGACGACGTGCCAGCCGACGAGGTTCGAGCGGACGGTGTGCGGTGCCTTATTGCTGCGGGGACTTCGGGCGCGCCCTCGGCGCCGCGCGAAGGGGACTTGGCGGTGAGTGAGGTGGCGCAGGTGTGGCTGGGGTCGCATCGCATCGGGGATCGGGCGGTGGTGCCGCTGGCGGTGGTCTGTGACTGGATGTTGCGGCTTATCGACGTCGACGTCGACGGGGCTGGTTCGGTGACGGCGTCGGCGCCGGCGTTGGTTCTTCGGGACATCGACGTCGTGCGGGGGATCGTCGCGCCGTCCGTCGTGACGGTTCGGCGGGTCGGGGCGGAGTTCACGGTGGTCACGGCTGCGGGGGTTCGGTGCTATCGCTGTCT
>NZ_JAGSOG010000542.1 GCF_018139695.1 Actinospica durhamensis
GCTGGCGGCCGAGTCCGCGCGGGCGGCGGGGGAGTCGGCGACCAGGGCCGCGCCGGCCACTCCGGCGGCCGTCATCAGGGCTTTGCGCCGGGTGGTGGAAACCCCGGATTTCGGCGCTTCGTTGCGCATCTGGGAAACCCCTCACAGGAGTTACGGGCTGGATTCGTACCGTCCGTGCCGCTCGTCAGCCAAGCACTGAACCGGTTAAGTGTCAACATCCGCCGCTAGTCTTGCCTCGTCCCGCGTCAGGACGCGGCCCGCCGGGCCGAGGCGCGCTCGAGCAGAGGAAGGGGAGGGCGGTGGCCACGACTCCGCGTCCCGCACGCAGGCCGACCATCGCCGACATCGCGGCCAGGGCGGGGCTGACCAAGGCCGCGGTCTCCTTCGCGCTCAACAACCAGCCGGGCGTCTCCCAGGCCACCCGGGAGCGGGTGCTCGCCATCGCGCGGGAGATCGGCTGGCAGCCCAACAGCGCCGCGCGGGCCCTGACCGACGGGCGGGCCGGGGCGTTCGGCCTGGTCATCGACCGCCCGGCCGGGACGCTCGGGGTCGAGCCCTTCTTCATGCAGCTCGTCGCGGGCATCCAGGGCGAGCTGGCCGAGGAGCGTTCGGCGCTGCTGTTCACCGTCGCCGAGGACTACCGCGCCGAGATCGAGCTGCACCGCACCTGGTGGGCGCAGCGCCGGGTGGACGGGGTGCTGCTGGTGGACCTGCACGTGCACGACCCGCGGGTGGCGGCGCTCGAGGAGCTCGGGCTGCCCGCGGTGGTGGTCGGCGCGCCGGAGGGCTCGGGCACGCTGCCGGCCGTGTTCACCGACGAGGCGGCGAACGCGCAGGTCATCGTGGAGCACTTGGCCGAGCTCGGGCACACCCGGATCGGGCACGTCACCGGCATGGCAGAGCTCTGGCACACCAGGCTGCGCGCGGCGGCGCTGGCCCGGGCGGCCGGGCAGGCCGGGATCGAGACCGAGAGCGTGGCCGCGGACTACACCGCCGAGGCGGGCGCGCAGGCGACCCGGACGCTGCTGGGCCGCGCGTCCCGGCCGACCGCGGTGGTCTACGACAACGACCTGATGGCCGTGTCGGGGCTCGGTGAAGCGCAGCGGATGGGCCTGGAGGTGCCCGGGCAGCTGGCGATCGCGGCCTGGTACGACTCCGTGCTCTGCCATCTCGTCAATCCTCCGCTCACCGCGCTGAGCACCGACGTCGGCGCGTACGGGGCGCGGGCGGCCCGGGCGCTGATCGAGCGCACGGCCGGCGGCGATCCGGGGCATCGGCGCGAGCCCGCGGCCACGCTGGCGGTGCGTGGCTCGACCCGGCGGGGCTGAGCCGGGCCGGGGGCCGCGCCGTAATCAGTAGCCTGATCGGTACATCAGAACTCTGGCGCACTGGTCGGCGCGGTGCTGGAATCGGGCGGCATGGACTCCCACACGCGCCTGCGGGCGGACGATCCCGCACTGGCCGACGCCGTCGCCCGCAATCTCGGCGAGGCCCTGGCGCAGATGCACCGGGGCATGCCAGGGGCGCTGGTCGAACAGGCCGCCGACCTGGTGTTCGCGGACAGCGGCCTGGACGACCCGACGTTCAACGGCGTCGCGGCCGCGCGCTTCGACCCGCTGAGCGCGGACGCGCGGATCGGGCAGGTGCTGGACCGGATGAAGGCCGCCGGCCGGCCGTTCGTGTGGTGGGTGGACCCGGCCGCGACACCCGTCGATCTCGGGGAACGGCTGGCGGCGGCCGGGTTGGCGGAGGAGGAGCGGCTGCCCTTCATGGCGCGTTCGCTCGAGGCGCCGGTGCGCGGGGTCGGTGCGGGGCAGGGGG
>NZ_JAGSOG010000543.1 GCF_018139695.1 Actinospica durhamensis
CCTCGCGCCCCACCCGCGTCCCGGATGCCCCGAATTCCCCACCCCGTACCGATAAATAGCGCAAAGTTCCGGCCCCCGGGAGGCGCAAACCCGCGCGCACCGGGGTAGGGGAGTATCGCAAGGAACCCACAACGCCGTAGGTCTCCCGTGATCTCGGCGCGTAGTCATGGATCGCCAGTGGGGAGAGCGTGCGGCGCCCGGCGCGGACTTGTCGCCCGTGCACGGACCCCCCAACTGGCCGGTGATGCGGACGGAGTTCGGATGGACGGCGCGCTCGCCCGAGTGTTGACGGATTCTGATACCACCTCGACCCTGGGCGCCGCGCCGCCGAGGCGCGCGGCGCGCAGGCTCCGCCTCGTGGATCCACCGACCGAGCAGCCGGGACTCACGCCCCCGGACCGGGAGTCCCCGATGCACGACGAAGCCCAGCCGACCGCGTCGGCCGCGTCGGCCGCGACCGTGACGGACCTCGACGCCGAGGCCCCAGCCCAGGACCTCGACCTCGGCCGTGGCGGCGAACTGCTCGCCGAGGTGGTCCAACTCCCGCTCGCCCGTACCGAGGCCCAGACGCGCAACCTGCGTGAGCCCGACCCGGCCGAGATGGAGCAGGAGGAGCAGGAGTCCCAGCCCACCGAGAAGGAGGAGGCCGCGGCCGAAGCCCACGTCACCGCGTGGGCCGACTCGGCCGGCCCGGCCGGCGACCTGTTCCGCCAGTACCTGCGCGAGATCGGCCGCATCCCGCTGCTCACCGCCGTCCAGGAGGTGGAGCTGGCCCGGGCCGTGGAAGCCGGCCTGTTCGCCGACGAGCGGCTGCTGACCAACTTCGACTTGCACGCCGAGGACCGCAGGGACCTGCACGTGCTGGTGCTGCAGGGCCAGAGCGCCAAGCGCAAGCTGATCGAGGCGAACCTGCGCCTGGTGGTCTCCATCGCCAAGCGCTACATCGGCCGCGGCATGTCGATCCTGGACCTGGTCCAGGAGGGCAACCTGGGCCTGATCCGGGCCGTGGAGAAGTTCGACTACGCCCGCGGCTACAAGTTCTCCACCTACGCGACCTGGTGGATCCGCCAGGCCATGAGCCGCGCCCTGGCCGACCAGGCCAGAACCATCCGCGTCCCCGTGCACGTGGTCGAACTGATGAACCGCGTGGTCAGGCTCCAGCGCGCACTGCTCCAGGCCAACTCGATCGAGCCCACCCCGGACCAGATCGCCGACGTCCTCGGCGTCCCGACCGAGCGGGTCATCGAAGTCCTCCGCCTGGCCCAGGAGCCCGTCTCCCTCCACGCCCCCGTAGGCGAAGAAGACGACGTGGCCTTAGGCGACCTGATAGAGGACGCCGACGCGGAATCCCCGGCCGACTCCGTAGCGGTGATGATGCTCCGGGAGCACCTCGACACCCTGCTCTCCACCCTCGGCGAGCGCGAGAAGCGCGTAGTCCAGCTGCGCTACGGCCTCACCGACGGCGAGCCGCACACCCTCGAGGAGATCGGCCGCACCTTCGGCGTGACGCGCGAGCGCATCCGCCAGATCGAGGCCAAGACCCTGGCGAAGCTGCGCGGCCACTGTTACGCCGACCAGCTGAAGGACTACCTCCGGTAGGTCCGCCGGTTAGCACCCAACCCGCCCCACAAGCTCAGCCCGCCGGACCAGCTCGACTCGCCAGACCCGCTCAGCCAGCTCAGCCCGCTCGACTTACGAGACCCGCTCAGCCCGCTCAATTTGCCAGACCCGCTCCACCTGTTCCACCCGCTTCACCCGGCCGGTGCCCCGCACCCGCCCCCGCGTGAGC
>NZ_JAGSOG010000544.1 GCF_018139695.1 Actinospica durhamensis
GGGTGGTGGCGGTCAAGGGGCTGGGCGGCTACCACCTGGCCGTATGCGCGGCGCATGACGGGGCTGCGGCTGAGTTGCGGCGGCGTAAGCGGCGGGAGGAGAAGCCGTTCGCGGTCATGGTCGCGGATCTGGCGCAGGCCCGGGAGTTGTGCCGGGTCGACGAGGCGGGGGCGCAGTGCCTGAGTTCTCGGCAGCGGCCTGCGGTGTTGCTGGAGAGGTTACCGGGCGCGCGCGTCGCCGAGGCGGTGGCGCCGGGGAATCGGGAGCTGGCATTGATACTGCCTTACACCGCCCTCCATCACCTGCTGCTGCGCGCGGTCGGCGAGCCGATCGTGCTCACCAGCGGCAACCTTTCCGATGAACCGATCGCGCACCTCGACGAGGACGCGGCCGCGCGGCTGGCGGGCATCGCCGACGCGTTCCTGGTGCACGACCGGCCGATCGAGACGCGCACCGACGACTCGGTCGTGCGGCCGCTGTTCGGGCGGACGATGATGGTGCGCAGGTCACGCGGCTACGTGCCGGACGCGGTGACGCTGCCGGTGCCCGCGACGCGGCCGATCCTGGCGTGCGGGGCGGAGCTGAAGAACACCTTCTGCCTCGCCGACGGCCGACGCGCCGTCCTCTCGCACCACATCGGCGACCTGGAGAACCACGAGACGTTCCAGTCCTACCGGCACGGAATCGAGCACCTGCGCCGGCTGCTCGACCTGGAACCGGCCGTGGTCGCGCACGACCTGCACCCGGAGTATCTGTCCACGAAGTACGCGCTCGAACTCGCCGAGCGGGTGGACGGGCCCACGCTGATCGGGGTCCAGCATCATCATGCGCACATCGCCTCCTGTCTCGCGGACAACGGCGAGTGCGGGCCGGTGATCGGGGTCGCGTTCGACGGACTCGGCTACGGCGGGGAGAACGAGCGCGAGGGCGAGGGCGACGGCGAGGGCGAAGGGGCGGAAACACTCTGGGGCGGTGAGTTCCTGCTGGCCGACCTGCGTTCGGCGCGGCGGCTGGCGCATCTCGAGGCGGTGCCGATGCCGGGGGGTACGGCGGCGATCAGGCAGCCTTGGCGGATGGCGGCGGCGTACCTCGACGCGGCGTTCGGCGACGGGGCGGGCAACGACCGGGCGGACGCCGACGTGCTGGGCCGGCTGGAGGTGGCGCGGCGCAATCGGGGGCAGTGGGCTCAGGTGGTCGAGCTCGGGCGCCGGGGCGTGAACGCGCCGCTGACGTCGAGTGCGGGGCGGTTGTTCGACGCGGTCGGCGCGCTGGTCGGGCTGCGCGACGTGATCAGCTTCGAGGGACAGGCGGCGATCGAGCTGGAGCAGAACGCCGACCGGGCTGAGCAGGGCGCTTACGCGCTGTCGGTGGTGGAGCCGGCGCGGCCGGGAGAGCCGTTGCGGCTGCGGGGTGCGGAGCTGGTGCGGGCGGCGGCGTTGGACGTGGTGGCCGGGGTCACGGGCCCGGTGGTCGCGGCGCGCTTCCACCGCGGTGTGGCGGGCGCGATCGCGCAGGTCTGCCTTCGGCTGCGGGAGGAGACGGGGGTGGAGACGGTGGCGCTGTCGGGTGGCGTGTTCCAGAACGTGCTGCTGATCGGCGAGGTCGTGCGGCAGTTGGAAGACGCGGGGATGCAGGTGCTGACGCATCGGCAGGTCCCCGCCAATGACGGCGGGATCAGCCTGGGACAGGCGGCCGTCGCGGCGGCGAGACTGTCCGAGGGCTGATCCCGCGGGAGGGGGG
>NZ_JAGSOG010000545.1 GCF_018139695.1 Actinospica durhamensis
TCAGCTCCCGACACGTGACCCACACGTCGGGACCTGCCAGTTCACCCGTCCACTCACCCTGCATGACAGCATTCTGGCCCAACCGCTGCGCGGCCGGGCCAGAACAGAGATCTTCATCGGACTTCTAGTCCTCCCCGGTGCCGCCTGCGTCCGAAGGGGCGGCACCGGGGAACGCCATCGTCGCGCGGATCCGGGCGAGCCTGGCCGGATCGGTCAACCCGTGCATCTCGGTGATCAGGCCGTTGACGACGACGAAGGCCATGACCGAGACCGCCTCGCCGTCCGGATCGAAGGCCATGAACCCCGGCAGGCCGTCGACGTACACGCGGATCCCCTGCCGGCCCGAGCCGGCCCCCAGCCGCGCACCGCGGGCGACCTCGGTGGCCCCGAGCACGACCGAGGTCCCCGCGCCCGTCTCCACGCTCAGCTTCACCTCCGGGTCGAGTACCCGCAGCAGTCCCTCGAAGTCCCCCTGCCGCGCCGCCGCGAGGAAGGCGTCCACCACGACCCGCTGCTCCCGCGCGTCGGCCGACGGGGCGTCACCCTCGCGCACCTTCCGGCGCGCCCGACTGGCCGTCATCTTCGCCGCGTCGGCGGACTTGCCGAGAATCCGCCCGATCTCGTCGAAGGACACGCCGAACAGGTCGTGCAGGACGAAGGCCAGCCGCTCGTTCGGCCCCAGCGAGTCGAGCACCACCAGCAGCGCCAACCCGACCGAGTCGGCCAGCACCGCGTCCTCGTCCGGCGCGAGCGGCCCCTCGGCCACCACGACCAGCCGCTCCTGCCCCGCGTCCCCCGCGTCGAACGGCGCGACCGGGTGCGTCTGGCGAGTCCGCAGCACGTCGAGGCTGAGCCGGCCCACGACCGTGGTGAGCCACCCGGCCAGATTCCCGATCTCGGACGCGTCCCGCTGGGACAGCCGCAGCCACGCGTCCTGCACCACGTCCTCCGCGTCGGCGTGTGAGCCGAGCACGCGGTACGCGACCGCGCGCAGCCGCTCGCGCTGCCGCTCGAACGCCTCGGCCACGGTGTCGGCCGTGGACTCGGCCGTGGACTCGGCCGTGGTCTCGGTCGCCGCGTGGTTCTCGCTCATGCCTGTTACCTTCCTCTGATCCGCTCCGCCATGGGGAATGACGGGCCGATCCGTCCCGAGGTAACCACCCCTCGGCACCGATCCCGACCGACATTCCGAGGGAGCGGCGAGATCTGGGCGGCAGCCGCTGAGCACTTCGGCCAGGAGCAGCTGTCCTCGATCCTGCTCTGCGTCGCCCTGGCCAACTTCTCCAACCGGATCAACCGCGCGATGCGTACCCCGGCCGGCAAGGTCTGGTGACGGCGGGCTGCGGGGCGGCGCGTCAACCTGCGGCTGATCCCCCGTCCGGCGTCCGAGCCCTGCGCGCGTCCGGGCGCCCGGCGGTGGATCATTGGCCCCATGCCGAACTTCACCACCAGGACCCTGCCAGTCCGCACCGGCCGGACCGAGACCGTGTACGACCTCACCCGCGACTGCGAGGCCTTCCTCGAGGACGCGGCCGGCGGCGCCGACGGCCTGCTCAACGTCTTCGTCCCGCACGCGACCGCCGGGATCGCCGTCCTCGAGACCGGCGCCGGCAGCGACGACGACCTGCTGGCCGCGCTGCGCGACCTGCTGCCCGCGGACGACCGCTGGCGCCACCGCCACGGCTCCCCCGGCCACGGCCGCGACCACGTGCCTGTCTCTTATACAA
>NZ_JAGSOG010000546.1 GCF_018139695.1 Actinospica durhamensis
GATGCCAATTGTTTGATTGGCTATTATCCCGACCCCCGTCGGGATGTTTAGCCAGGTCATTAAATTCTTTTTGGAGAGTTTGATCCTGGCTCAGGACGAACGCTGGCGGCGTGCTTAACACATGCAAGTCGAACGATGATCCGGTTTCGGCCGGGGATTAGTGGCGAACGGGTGAGTAACACGTGGGCAACCTGCCCTCCACTCTGGGATAACTCCGGGAAACCGGGGCTAATACCGGATATGACTCGGGGTCGCATGGCTCCGGGTGGAAAGTTTTTCGGTGGAGGATGGGCCCGCGGCCTATCAGCTTGTTGGTGGGGTGATGGCCTACCAAGGCTTTGACGGGTAGCCGGCCTGAGAGGGCGACCGGCCACACTGGGACTGAGACACGGCCCAGACTCCTGCGGGAGGCAGCAGTGGGGAATATTGCGCAATGGGCGGAAGCCTGACGCAGCGACGCCGCGTGAGGGATGACGGCCTTCGGGTTGTAAACCTCTTTCAGCAGGGACCAAGGGAGACTGAGTGTACCTGCAGAAGAAGCACCGGCTAACTACGTGCCAGCAGCCGCGGTAATACGTAGGGTGCGAGCGTTGTCCGGATTTATTGGGCGTAAAGGGCTCGTAGGCGGCCTGTCGCGTCGGGAGTGAAAGCCCACTGCTTAACGGTGGGTCTGCTTCCGGTACGGGCGGGCTAGAGTATGGCAGGGGAGACTGGAATTCCTGGTGTAGCGGTGGAATGCGCAGATATCAGGAGGAACACCGGTGGCGAAGGCGGGTCTCTGGGCCATTACTGACGCTGAGGAGCGAAAGCGTGGGGAGCGAACAGGATTAGATACCCTGGTAGTCCACGCCGTAAACGTTGGGCGCTAGGTGTGGGGACTGTTTCCACGGTCTCCGTGCCGGAGCTAACGCATTAAGCGCCCCGCCTGGGGAGTACGGCCGCAAGGCTAAAACTCAAAGGAATTGACGGGGGCCCGCACAAGCGGCGGAGCATGCGGCTTAATTCGATGCAACGCGAAGAACCTTACCAGGGCTTGACATGCACGGTGCACCTCTAGAGATAGAGGGTCCTTTGGGGTCGTGCACAGGTGGTGCATGGTTGTCGTCAGCTCGTGTCGTGAGATGTTGGGTTAAGTCCCGCAACGAGCGCAACCCTCGTCCTGTATTGCCAGCAGCATCTTCGGATGGCTGGGGACTTGCGGGAGACTGCCGGGGTCAACTCGGAGGAAGGTGGGGACGACGTCAAATCATCATGCCCCTTATGTCCTGGGCTGCACGCATGCTACAATGGCCGGTACAGAGGGCTGCGATACCGTGAGGTGGAGCGAATCCCGTAAAGCCGGTCTCAGTTCGGATCGGGGTCTGCAACTCGACCCCGTGAAGTCGGAGTCGCTAGTAATCGCAGATCAGCAACGCTGCGGTGAATACGTTCCCGGGCCTTGTACACACCGCCCGTCACGTCACGAAAGTCGGTAACACCCGAAGCCCATGGCCCAACCCTCGGGAGGGAGTGGTCGAAGGTGGGACTGGCGATTGGGACGAAGTCGTAACAAGGTAGCCGTACCGGAAGGTGCGGCTGGATCACCTCCTTTCTAAGGAGCATCTGCCCAGGTAGGCCTGTAGTGGGCCGGCCGGGCCAGACCCGCTTCACCGGCGAGTGTCCGGTGGCGGAGCTCATGGGTGGAAACGTCG
>NZ_JAGSOG010000547.1 GCF_018139695.1 Actinospica durhamensis
GCACGGGGGCGCGCCCACTCCCCTGAGTGGTTTAGCCCTGATTCGGGTTGTCCGCGCCCGCGGCGGCGGAAGGTGAGGCTGCACAGGAAGCGAGAACGGAGGCGACACATGGCGAGCGCGTTTCAGCGGCGCAAGGTCTCGGGGGTGTTCGAGGCGATGGACTCGGCGGGCCGCGGATATCTGGTGGAGGGCGACTTCGAGGCCCTGGCCGGGCGGTGGACGGTCCAGCGCGGCATGTCCCCCGCCTCGGCCCGCTCGACGCTGCTGCGGGCGATCATGCTGGGGTGGTGGGCGTCGCTGAGCACGCACGCGGCGGACGCGGCCCGGGTCACCCTGGACGACGTGCTGCGGGTGGTGGACCTGCTGCCGAGCATGCCGGAGTCGGTCACGGCCACCGCGGACGCGATGTTCGAGGCCGTGGACGAGAACGCGGACGGCCGGATCTCGCGCACCGAGTACCGGGCGCTGATCGAGGCCTGGAACGGGTGCTCGACCGACACCGACACCGTGTTCGACCTGCTCGACCTGAACGGGGACGGCTACCTGTCCCGGAGCGAGTTCCGGCAGCTGTGGACGCAGTTCTGGGCCGGGGACGATCCGCAGGCGCCGGGCACCTGGGTCTTCGGCCGTCTGGCAGTGGCCTGATGTCCGCGGCGGTGCGGGGCGGTGCGGCCCGGATCAGTGCGCGGCCGCGCTCCGGCGGGCGAGGACGTCCGCGGACAGCTCGATCAACCTGGGGGCTACGGCGCGGGCCCGGTACGCGCGAGCCCGTCGGCGTCCCGCCGCACCCATGCGGCTGCGCCGGACCGGGTCGTCGAGCAGGCAGTCGAGCGCGGCGGTGAGGGCGCCCGGATCGCCCGGCGGCACGAGCAGGCCGGTGACGCCGTGTTCGACGATGTCGCGCAGCCCGCCGACCGCCGAGGCCACCACCGGCCGCTCGGCCAGCATCGCCTCCACGGCCACCAGGCCGAACGGCTCCTGCCAGACCGAGGGGACGACGGCGACGGCGCAGTGCCGCCAGGCCGCGAGCACCTGCGCGGGCGGCTGGGGCCCGACCACGTGCACGTCCGGGGCGGAGAAGTCGAAGTGCTCGCCTTCTCCGATCGAGGCGCCGAGGATGACCAGCGGCACGCGATGACGCATACTGCGATGCGCCTCGAGCAGCACGTCGACACCCTTGTGCCGTCCCAGTGCTCCGGCGTAGAGGAGGAAATCACCGTCGGGCGGGAGGAATTCGGGGCGCGGGCCGGGTTCGTGCGCCGCCGCACCCTCGAGTTCGTCGGACACGGCGGCCGGGATGACAGAGACCTGCGTTCGATGCGGGAGCGCTTCGGCGGCCGCGGCGGCCACCGACGATCCCGTGGCCACATAGGCGTCCACGCACCGGTTGAGCGGGCTGCTCGCGCGCAGGCCCAGGGCCAGGGCGGGGCCCTTGAGCCGGCCGTAGTGCTCCGCGCAGCAGGGCACGCATTTGACCGGGCCCGGACCGTCGCAGCACTGCTCGTTCTTGTACTGATACGTGCGTTTGGCGCAGGACACGCCGTAGTCGTGCACGTCCACGGTGCGCAGGTCGACGTCGTCGGCCTCGATGACGCCGCCGGTCGGCCGGTACAGGCCGCAGACCAGCTTCGCCAGCGTGGTCTTGCCCGCCCCGTTCACCCCGACGACGGCGAGCGA
>NZ_JAGSOG010000548.1 GCF_018139695.1 Actinospica durhamensis
CGCCCGCCCTGCGCACGGCTTTCCAGCAGGCTGGGTCAGCGTCGGCGGCCTGCGGTCGGTGGCCTGCGCCGTTCTCTGCCCGCATCCGTCACCATATGCCGCGCTCATAGCCGAGGCCCGGGAAGTGGCGTGCCAAGTACTCAGGCAGTTTGGCTCTGCAACGAGGGCAGTTTCTGGCCTGCGATATCTCCATGTCGGCAAAGAGTCGGCGATCAGCCTCGGGCATGTCATCCGGAAGCGGTCTTTCGAGGATCTCGACGAAGTAGGCCCAGAGTGGATCTCCTTCGTTGTAAAGATGGTCCACGGCGTGCTGGGCGTACGTTCTTTCGTTGTATTGGCGAGCCTTGCGACGCAGAGCGGCCATTGCGGCCTCCCCGCGCTCGGGGGCAGCGTTTCGGCTGGTGCCGGGCCGATCCGGACCGCTGAAGTCCGGTTTACGCTTCCCCAGGATCGCGCGGCCGCGGGCGAGCATGGCCGCTACGAAGCCGAAGGTGCCGAATTTCCCGAGACGGGCGCGCAGGTTGTTCCGCGCCTTGTGAACCGTGGCGCCCACGGTCCCGCGCGAAATTCCCATTATTGCGGCGACCTCGGCCTCCGACCTGTCCGAAAGGCCGAACAACAACAGTGCGGTGCGCTGTCGTTCGGGCAGGTCGTCTACTGCTTCCAGCGCTCTACTCAGGGCGTAGGCATCGTGGGCATCGACGGCGGGGTGCTGCAGGGAGGTCCATTCGGCGTTGATCTCGGCGGTCTCCAGGTCCCCGTCGCTGGACCAGATCGCAGGCCGCTGCATCTCGCGGTGGACCTTCCTGCGCACGACCGTGTATATCCAGGCTATCGGCAGGCGTACGCTGTCCCAGTTCGCGATCAGGTCGGCCCAGGCCTCTTGGACCAGGTCTTCGGCGAGGTGCGAGGGCAGATCGTATGCCTGGAGCATCCGGCGGGTGGCGCGCAGCAAAGCAGGGTTCTCCGCCTCGAACAGCTCCTGATGGTTCTTCCAGACTCGCTCGCCGTCCCCTTGCAGCGGTGACTCGACCAGTTCCGCCTCCGGCAGCGATTCAGACGGCTGCCCGGCGACCTCCCCGTCCGTCACGGGGCGCTCCCACTCAACGCCCATTCCGGTCCCGCATCTCCCCGTCGGTCACGTTCTCGTTCCCCCGAGCAGGCCGATAGTCCCTCCCGTGCGGTGCGATGCGCGCCGCGAAGGCCTCCAGCAGTCTTTGTACGCCTGGCGCTGCCAAGACCGCCACCACAGCCGTTACAGCCTCGTTGTCCACGGAGTCGTTTCCTTCCACGAAGTTCGCGTCGTCCAGCCCAGGCTGTGACGAGCTTCCTTCGTGTACGTGGCTGAGGCTCCGGGTTTTCTTTACCGCCTCTCCGAAGATTTTTTCTGAGTGTGCATCATCCCTGGCTGAAGCAGTATGCGTGCACAACGCGACGGCGGTCGGCCCGGCACCCATCGATGGGTGCCGGGCCGACCGCCGTGCTCAGATCTCTACAGGTCGTAGTAGAGCTCGAACTCGTGCGGGTGCGGGCGCAGGCGGATGGGGTCGATCTCGGCGCTCTGCTTGTAGGCGATCCAGGTCTCGATGAGGTCCGGGGTGAAGACGCCGCCGGCGGTGAGGTAGTCGTGGTCCTCTTCGAGGGCGGCGAGGACGGCGGGGAGGGAGCCGGGG
>NZ_JAGSOG010000549.1 GCF_018139695.1 Actinospica durhamensis
CCTGAATCCACTGATGGGTAATGCTTCGATGCCCGCCCTGGGGTGACCCCGGTGACACGAGATGCCTTCTGACCTGGAAGAATAGAGGTTCTCTAGGCCCTTATCCGTTCAGTTCGAGAAGGCATCCCGTAGGTGCAATCCTCTCATGCCGCATCGCGGCTCTCCGCGTCGTTCTCCGACCCGAATTTGATCGCATCGGCGGGGCTGGTGCCGGTGGTGCGCCTGGCCGAGCGGTGCGCGTTGCCGTCCCTGATCCGCCGGCACGTCGATCTCGGCGTTTCGACCGGGGCGAACCCGGCGGGCAAGGCGATGAGCCTGGTCGCAGGCATGTGCGTGGGCGCGGACAGCATCGAGGACGTGAACGTGCTGCGCACCGGCGGAACACACCGGCTGTTCGGCGGGATCTACGCGCCCTCCACGCTCGGCAGCTTCCTGCGCACCTTCACCCACGGGCACGTGCGGCAACTGCAGGCCGCAGCCCGCCGGTTCACCGCAAACCTCATCGCCCATGCGGGACTGATCCCACCCGGTGAGCCGATCGTCTACCTGGACGTGGACTCGAAGATCAAGCAGGTCTACGGCCCCGCGAAACAGGGTGCTTCGTTCGGGTACACCAAGGTCCGCGGCCTGCACTTCCAGATCGTGACCGCCTCCACCCCCTCCTCGCGCCCTGTCGTGATCGCAACGAGGCTGCGCAAGGGCTCGGCCGGCTCCGGCAAGGGCGCCGACTCGCTGGTCGCCGAGGCGATCCGCGCTCTTCGCGAGGCCGGGGTCACCGCGATGATCCTGGTTCGGGCGGACTCTGCGTTCTTCTCCGCCAAGCTCGTCAAGGCGATCCGCGCCGCAGGAGCCTGCTACTCGATCACCGTGGCCAACACCAAGCCCGTGCGTGCGGCGATCGCCGCGATCCCCGATACCGCCTGGAAACCGATCAAGTACCGCAACGCGGTCTGGGACCAAGACGAAGGAGCCTGGATCTCCGAAGCGGAGATCGCCGAGATACCGTACACCGCGTTCGCTTCGAAGAAGGCCGCGCTGCACGCCGGCGGGCGGCTGATCGTACGGCGGGTGCGGCGCCTGAACCCCGCCACCATGCCCGACGGCCAGGGCGAACTGTTCGCCGCCTACCGCCACCACGCCTTCCACACCACCAACCCCCTCGTCATCGACCAGGCTGAACCGACCCACCGTCAACACGCGGTGATCGAGCAGGTCTTCGCCGACCTCGAGCACGGCCCGCTCGCGCACCTGCCCTCGGGCAAGTTCAACGCGAACGCCGCGTGGCTCGTCCTGGCCGGCATCGCGCACAACCTCACCCGCGCCGCCGCCACCTTGGCCGGGCGCTTCCACGCCAAGGCCACCGGCGCGACCGTGCGCGCAACTCTGATCAACATCCCCGCCCGAATCGCCTCCGGCGCTCGACGCCTGCAGCTTCACCTGCCCGAACACTGGCCCTGGGCAGGCGGTTTCCTCACCCTGTGGGCGCGCACCGGACACCGGCCGATCACCAGCTGAGCGGTCAGCGCGCCACCCGACCACCACGACCCGAGGAACCCTGGAGACCCCGCCCGGACGGCCACCCGGCAATCACCCCTGCCCGGACATCCGGCACGACCGATAAACGATCAGGAAATCAGCACCCCGGAATCAGCCCGGTGGATCCGGG
>NZ_JAGSOG010000054.1 GCF_018139695.1 Actinospica durhamensis
GCGGGGTAGTGGCGCGGGTTCGAAATGGTGGTGCGGAACGCGGTGGCGCGGTTCTTCAGCACGAAATTTCTGCCTCTCCTTCGGCCGCCTACCGGGTTAGCTGACGGGTTCGGGCGGAAGGGGAATTCGCCCTACGGCCACCGGCACGCACGGGGACGGCGCACACGCGTGGCGTGTGGTCGCGTTCGCTCGTGGTTGTGGTGGCCGATTCACCCCGGGGGACCTGCGCGTGGTGCGCGTGATCTGTTGGGTCCCCGGCTCCGAGGGCGGGTGCTGCGGGACTTCGTCGACCGCTGCTGCACCGCCCGTGATTCGGACTCGGCGGGTGCGTCCGGTGCCGAACTGTTTTCTCGGCAAGAACCGGTCGCACAACAAAAACAATACCCAATTTGCCCGGTATGTCCAAATTCCCGGCAAATCTGGACGGACCGTGACGGGGTCATTACGCGGCGTGCGAGAAATGCCCGGAAATCGGCCCTGAATTACCGCGGAATGGGCCATTCTTGGGGCAATGAGTGTGGCCCTGACCTGCGCAGATGATGGCGACGAGGCGCCCTGCGGCCCATTCTTGTACATGTCGTGTCGGTGCAATTACCGGCCGTAACGATACCGCTGCTATTCATAGAGTGTGTGCCGAAAGAAAGCGGGGGCGGCCGCGTTCTCGACGCGGCCGCCCCCACCTCACGCCTTTCAGGAAATGGCGAGGTTGACGCTGTTCGAGGTGCCTCCGCGGGTCGTGACGGTGACGGCGGCGGTGGTGCCGGAGGCGACGGCCCAGACGCCGCCGGTTCCGGACGGCTCGGGCACCGTGAAGGTGATTGAGGTGTCGCTCCAGGAGTCGACGGTGAACAGCGCCACGTCCACCGGGCCGCCCCAGTTGATCCCGTTGTCGCTGAAGGTCAGGTAGCGGCCGCCCTGCTTCGCGCCGAAGTGCGAGCCGGTGAGCGTGACCTTGGTGCCCGCGGCGGCGGAGGAGGGGGAGACGGCGGAGATGCTCGGGGCGGCCGGGACGTTGGCCACGGTGATCGAGTTCAGGTTGATCGCGCCGGTGTCGCCGCTGGTCCGGGCCACGGTGATGAGGTTCGTGCCGCCGGTCAGGGTGACCGTGCCGCTCACGGAGCCCCACGTCGTCCACGCGGTGTCCAGGCTCGGGAAGTCGACCGTGAACGGCACCGTCACCACGTTGCCGGGCTCGTCGCCCACGCCCACGGTCATCGTGCTGGTCGCGCCGGAGCCGTTCGCGTACTGATACGTGATCGGGTAGCTGCCCGCGGTCGGCGCGTCCACCGCGAAGGTCACCGACGCGCCCGCGTTGGCCGCCTGCAGCTGGTCCACGAAGCCCATGGCGGTGTAGCCGGCGTGGTTGTTGTTGAAGTTCGCGCCGCCGCCCCAGTTCGCGAACGCGGCCTGGTACGTGGTGGCGCTGCCGGCCGCGGGCACCACGTGCACCAGCTGCGAGGCGTGCGGCGCGAGCGCGGTGGAGATCTGGGTCTGGCCGGTCGTGGTCGCGCACGTCCACAGGTCGTAGACGGTGGCGCTCCCGCTCACGCCCAGGTCCCCGGCGAACGCGATGGTCTTGGTGACGGTGCTGGTGTCGTTGCGGTTGAACAGCGCGACCACCCAGGTGCCGTCGGGCAGCTGGCCCGCCCACCGCTCGCTGTCGCGCGCGCCCGAGTCCGAGGAGTAGGAGTCGCCGTTGTAGAAGTACGGCTTGCCGACCAGGCCCTGCCCGCGCACGCCGAGCACCGCGGAGTTCTGCCACAGGCCCAGGTCACCGCCGATGGTGTCCACCCGGTCGGTGATCGCCAGCTGCGAGCCGGCTATCGTGAACAGGTTGATGGCGGTCTGCTGCTCCGCGGTGGAGGAGAAGCTGCTCAGAGCCAGGAAGTCGCCGTCCAGGATCAGGCCGCCGCGACCGGACAGGTGCGCCCAGCCGGTGAAGCCGAGGAACGGGTTCTGCCACTGGCTCCAGTCGTCCTGCCAGGTCTGGCGGCCGGCGCTGAGCCAGGCCCAGCCGCCGGTGGTCATGTCGGCGTCGATGCGCACCGTGTCGCCGTACAGCATCTCGTTGGCCGCGTCGTTGAACAGGTTCGGCATCACGACGCTGATCTCGATGGCGTCCCCGGCCGCCTCGGCCACCCAGGACAGGGCGGTGGCGTAGTCGGCGCTGCCGTGGTCCACGCCCACGGTGCCGACGTTCTGGTCGAAGCCCGACTCGTACCAGGCCCAGAAGTCGGTGCGCAGGAAGGCCACGCCCAGGTTCTTGAAGTAGTCCACGTAGCCCTGGACGTACTCCTTGGCCCCGGCCGCGGCGACGTTCACCCAGTAGATCTCGCCGTCCGAGTTCAGGTAGTCGCCCGAGTTCACGATGTTCGCGACCGGGATGTCGGTGCCCACGACGGTGATCGAGGTGTCGTTCACCGCGCTCGCGGCCACCCACATCGGGTTGTAGTAGACCCCGAGCTTCATGCCCAGGCCGCCGAGGTAGGTCGCGTAGTAGGACCAGTCGTTCGTCCACGAGTCGCTGTAGCTGGTGATGTAGCCGTTGGCGTTGGTGGTCTGGGTGTAGTCCACCCACCCGTCGGTGCAGCACATCGTGTAGCCGTAGGGCGCGAGGTTCTCGGCCACCCAGGAGATGTTCTGCTGCCACACGCTTTCCGGCAGCGCCGCGTTGTTCGTGTAGTTCCAGCTGTACGGCGTCCAGTACTGCGGGCCGGGGCCGGAGCGGGTGAAGACGCTGTCGCGGCTGGTCGACGGGAGCGTGGGCGAGGACGCGGCGGCCAGGGCGACGCGCAGCGGGACCTCGGTGCCGGCCGCGGACGCGCCGCCCAGGCGTGCCGATGCGGCCTCGCGTGGCGCGAGCGCCGCCAGGGAGCCGACCGCGGCCACGCCGGACGCGCGCAGCAGCAGGGCTCGACGGGAGATGTTCATCCATTGCCTCCAGGACCGGTCGCGGCGCACTGCGGTGTGCGCGGTGAGGAGTCTGATGCAGCTAATTTCTCTTGTCAAGAAACAAAATCCGACCCGGTGAGGGGGCTGCGATACCGTGGGCGCGGCGTGACGCGGGCATGACGCAGCGCACACCGGAGTCCCGCGGCGCGGCGCACGCCGAAGCGCCGGTCCGCCCGCCGCCGCGCGCACCCGGGTGCGGAATTCGTCCGAGCCCGCCCTCAGTCGGCCGCCTGGCCGTGGAAGCGGGCCAGCACCTGCTCGGTCTGCCGCCCGGCCGGCTTGGCCAGGTCCAGCGGGGTGGCCAGCACGATCGCCGCGGCGCCCTGGGCCCAGGCGGCGTCGTCCCAGGGCTCCACCTCGATCGGGGTCTCGGACATGGGCGCCGGGATCGCGCCGGACAGGCCCGCCCGGAACGCCGCGTCCCAGTGCTGCCAGGCCGCCGCGCCCTCGCCGAGCACGATCACCACCTCCGGGTCCAGCACCGTCACCAGCGCCGCCACGGCCCGGGCCAGCACTCCGGCGGCCTGCGCGTAGACGGCGCCGGCCCGCAGGTCGCCGCGGTCGGCCAGCTCCTGCAGCCGCTCGACGCCCTGGCGGGCGCGCAGCACGCCCGCGGTCAGTCCCGCGCGCACCAGGCCGGCCGAGCCCACGATCGTCTCCAGGCAGCCGCGGTTGCCGCAGGCACACGGCATCCCGCCGACCGGGTCGACCGGGAAGTGCCCGAACTCGCCGGCGCCCCCGCGCGAGCCGCGGTAGACCGAGCCGCCGGTGACGATGCCAAGGCCCACCCCGCTGCCGATGGTGAGCACCAGGAAGTCCCGGTGCCGCCGGCCCCGGCCGAACAGCTGCTCGGCCACGGCCAGCGCGTTCACGTCGTTCTCCACCAGCACCGGCAGGCCGAGCGCGCCGTGCAGGTGCCGGCCGAGCGGCACGTCGCGCCAGCCGAGCACGGCCGCGTGCACCCGGCCGCTGTCCGGGCTGTCGACCACCCCGGGCACGCCCACGCCCAGGCCGAGCAGCGGGATGTCCTCCTGCTCCTCGACGAAGGGCCGCAGAGTCGCGGCAAGCCGCCCGGCCGGGTCCGGAGCGGTGGCGTCGAACGCGAGCGTGTGCGCGGCGAGCACCGAACCGTCCAGCCGCGCCTCCACGATCGCGACGTGGTCCGCCGCCACCTTCACCCCGATCGCCCGCGCCGCGGTGCCGACCAGCCCGATGAGCTGGCCGCGCCGGCCGCCGCGGGAGGGCGCCTGGTCCTCGAGCTCGCGCACCATGGACTGTTCCAGCAGCCGGCGCACCACCTGGGTCACGGTGGGCGGGCTGATCTCGAGCTCGCGCGCCACGTCGGCCCGCGACATCGGCCCGGCCCGGCCGAGCAGGGCCAGCACCGCGGTCTGGGTCAGGTCTCGTCCCGCGGACGTTCTCGCGTTCACGCTCCGGTGCTCTCCGTCGTTCTGCTCGAAGGCGAACTCCCGGCCGGGCCCCGTGGCGTGCGGGGGCCCGGCCGAGGATCCGCGTGTCAACGTGCGGTGTTGCCGTACAGCCAGGCGGTACCGGAACCGGTCAGCCGGTAGTGCAGGGCGCCCAGGTCGTCATCATCCCAGACCCCGGTGGACGGATTCTGGTAGGCCAGTTCGATGTCGAGGTAGGCGTAGGAGCCGGTCGCCGCCGAGCCGCCGCTGGCCACCGCCGAGATCGGGATCGCGGCCTCGATCCGGCCGGTGGAGGTGTCCCACTGCGGCGCGATCGAGCTGAGGTTCGCGCCGGCGGTCCAGCCGCTCGAGCCCGCGGTGAACGTGGCGTAGGCGGCGCTGTCGCTCCACCGCCCGACCAGGTAGTTCATCGGATGGTCGAGCGTCGCGCCGTACTCCCCGGTGCTCCTGCCCGTGAGCGAGGTCGAGTGGTTGAAGTCCTGCGCGTAGACCAGCAGCGCGAACTGCGGTGACGTGTCGTACGCGGAGAAGGCCCCGGAGTCGTTGTCCACGCGCACGTAGATGTAGTTGGCGTCGTTGCTGATGTAGACGTCGCGGATGTCGGTCATCGCCGAACCCGAGGCGCTCTTGCCCTTGGGGAAGGTGAAGTAGGGGATGCCCGTCCACTGACTCCAGTCGTTGCTCGGCGTCGTGGTGATGTTCACGGTCGCGTAGGCCCCGGCGTTGGCGTTCGAGGCGGACACGCGCGGGTCGTAGCTGCCGGCGTAGGTGAGCGAGGCGATCACGAACGACGCCGCGGTCAGCGGCTCCGACATGGTGCTCACCACGGGCTGTCCGGTCGGCCAGGCCACCGCCTCGCCGGGCGGCATGTAGCCGACGCCGGACCGGCTGGCGTAGTACTGCAGCCGCGTGAACGCCTCGGCGGTGTTGCCGCTGAACACGTCGTATACGGCGTCGAACATGGTCATGTTCGGCCACACCGGCTCGGCCGCCAGCGCCTCGTCGCCGGCCGGGTCGTACGGGCTGTCGTAGTAGTAGTCGTCGTCCGTGTAGCGGGCGATGCCGGAGGTGTCGTGGGTCAGGTCGGCGTCGATGGTGGCGGCCATGGACTGCGCCCTGGACGAGTCCGCGTCCAGGTCGCCGGTCAGCACCAGCGCCAGGGAGGAGGAGTCGAGCAGGGAGTTGACGGTGGTGCCGTCGGTGGCGATGCCCCGGTCGTAGTACCCGGCGGAGTTGTAGAGCCCGGGCGGGCTCCACGTGTCGCTGCGCTGTACGCCCGAGAGGATGGTGCTGGCCGCGCCGTTCCAGGCGTCGGCCGAGGCCGAGGAGGACTCGGTCTGGGCGAGCAGCGCCGCCGCGCGCAGGCCGGCGACGTAGTAGGCCTGGGTGAAGACGTTGTACTGGACGGTCTCCTCCCAGATGCTCGCGTCGGCCGCGCCGAGGCCGTTGCTCGCGATGTTGTCCTCGATGAAGTTCGCCGCGGCCTGCACGGCCGGCCACACGGTGGCCAGGAAGGAGGCGCTACCGGTGTCGGCGTAGTGTTTCTGCACGCCGACGAGGAACTCACCCAGGCTGTCGTATTCGGGCTCGACGAACGATATATAAGCGCCCGACCACTCGTCGTAGGTGGTGTGCCAGGTGCCGTTGCTCAGCTGGTTCGCGGCCATCCAGTCCCAGAAGTCCGCGGCCTCGGTGTAGTGCCCGGCCGCGTCCAGGGCTGTGGCGGCGAAGGCGCCGTCGCGCATCCAGGCCTTGTAGCCGTAGGAGCCGGGGTTGGTCGCCGCCGGGAAGAGCCCGTTAGTCGGGTTCTGCGAGTTCTTCATCACCACCAGGTTGCGCAGGTAGGCCGTGTTGACGCCGCTGTCGCTGGTGGAGAGCTTGGTGCCGGAGGCGAGCCAGTTCGCGTAGTCGGTCGCGGTGGTGTTGAACCAGTAGGCGCCGGTCTGCGCCCGTGCGGTGTCCGACGCCGCCTGAGCTGCGGCGAGGGTCGTGCCGAGGCCCAGGTAGTAGTACAGCGTCTGGGTGCCGCCGGCCGGAATCGTCACCGTGTTCTGGAAGCCGAGGTCCACGTTGGGCGTGGCGGCCGAGGCGTTGTCGTCTAGGGCGCCGTTCGTGTCGAACTGGCACCAGGCGCTCGCGCCCGCGTCGCTCGCGGTGCAGTCGGAGTCGTTGCCCACCTGGTACGAGGTCGGGCTCTGCAGCGCGCCGAGGGTCACCACGTCCTGGCCCGAGCCGGTCATGTTCCCGAACATCGCGGTGCGAGTGGAGTCGTAACTGCCCGCGACGTTCGTGCTCGACGAGGTGTTGTTCAGGTGCACCTGGTCGAGCACCTTCCAGTTGTACGCCGTCGAGCTGGACGGGTTGGTCAGCGTGTAGCGCACGACGAGGAACGGCTCGTTCGGCACCATCACGTAATCGCGCTTGATGGTGATCGGGGTGCTCGCGCCCGAGTACTGGCCGTAGGTCGTGTTCAGGACGCCGTTCTCGTCCAGGTACGCGCTCGAGGCGAAGTCGTGCGCCTGGTCGTACTTGACGTTGTCGGTCGCGTCCTCGAAGAACCCGGTGTAGTCCACGATCTGGTTCGTCGACCACTGATTGCTCGCGCGCAGCTCGGCGATGCGTGGTCCGGAGTCGCCGGTGTCGTCCTGGTTGAGCTCGCTCGCGTTCCAGATCGCGGTGAGGTTCTGCCAGTTGTTCACGTAGAGGCTGGTGGCCGATGTGGTCGACGGCAGGGTGGTGGTGCTCGCCGTCGCGGCGGCGTCGAGGCCGCGGGTCGGGGCCGCGCCGGGGGCGCCGGAGTTCACCGACAGGGCCACGGCGGCGGCCAGTCCTATGCCGAGCAGGGAGGTGGGAAGGGACGGGCGCCCGCGGCGCCGCCCGGTAGCTCTCAACATGCTGCGGATACTAAATTCGGCCGCTGAATAATGTCAAGGAACGTTCGCCGGGTCGATCAGGCCCGAAAAACCGGAAGGCACGGCCGCCGACGGGTGTACCGGCACGCGCGGGGACGTGCCGGTACACCCGCCGGCGACCGTGCCGCCGGAGGCTGTGCGCGCAGGGTCAGAGCTCGAAGATTCCGTAGCCGAAGCGCTCCGCGACGATCTCGGTACCGCTCACCCGCACGCCGGTCTCGCGTACGGGCCGCACGGTGCCGAGGTCCTCGCGCCCGTGCTGCCAGGTGACCGCGCCGCCGGTCGGGTTCACCACCACCAGGAACCTCCCGCCGCGCAGGTAGACCAGCGGATAGCCGTCGTGCAGCACCTCGAGGCTCGCGTACACGCCGAACTCCGGGTGCTCCCGGCGCAGCGCGATCAGGTCCCTGACGTGGTGCAGCAGGCTGCGGTCGTCGGCCCGCTGCCCGGCCACCTCGGGCCGGTCCGGGTCCGGATCGATCGGCAGGTAGAGCCGGTCGGCCGCGGCGTCGGAGAACCCCGCGTTCGCGCTGGCGTCCCACTGCATCGGCGTGCGCGACCCGGCCCGGTTGTAGCGCGGCCCGAGCACACTGCCCTCGGTGTCCGGCAGGTCCGGCACGTAGCGCATGCCGATCTCGTCGCCGTAGTAGATCGCCGGCAGGGTCGGGAAGGTGAGCTGGAACGCGAACGCCGCCGGCAGCTGCGCCGCGGGGCGCGGATCGCAGTGCAGCCGGGCGAAGTCGTGGTTGGCCGTGGGCAGCACGATCCGGCCCGGGCCGCCGACCGCAGCGGTGGTCTCGTGGTAGGCGGCCAGGAAGGTCTTCGCGGTGCCCCGGCCCTCGGCGTCGAAGTAGCAGGGCTCCTCGGCCTGGTCCTCGCGGATCGTGGCCGTGTTCAGGTGCCAGAGCGAACGCAGCGCCCGGCCGTCGCTCGGGCCGCCGAACTGCAGGAAGAAGTCGGCGTGGAAGCCGGCCGGGACCGAGACGGCCGGATCGCCCCACTCGGACAGCAGCGCCGCCCGCGGGTGCTCCGCGTCGAGCCAGGCGCGCAGCTCGGTCCAGAGCTTGCCCGTCTCCACGTGCCCGGCGTCGTCCTTGACCAGCGAGGCGGCCATGTCCACCCGGAAGCCGGAGACCCCGAGCCGCAGCCAGTGGTCCATGATCTCGCGCAGGGCCGCTCGGTTGGCCCGCGGTCCGTCCGCGTCCACCGGCAGGCGCCACGGCTCGGCCGGATCCATCCGCGCGTAGCCGAAGTTGAGCGCGGGCTGGCAGTCGAAGAAGTTCGGCAGGTACCCGCCGACGCGGGTGCCCGGCGAGGCCACGAACCCCGGCGGCAGCGCGCCGGAGGAGTCCGCCTCGGCCCACACGTAGCGCTCGTCCGCCGGGTCCGCGGCGCTGTGCTGGAACCACGGGTGCTGGTCGGAGGTGTGCCCGGCCACCAGGTCGAGCAGCACCCTGATGCCCACCTCCCGGGCCCGCCCGACCAGGTCGACCAGGTCCTGCTCGGTGCCGTAGCGCGGGTCCACCCGCAGATAGTCGGCGATGTCGTAGCCGGCGTCGCGCATCGGCGAGGCGAAGATCGGGTTGAGCCAGACGGTGTTCACCCCGAGCCAGGCCAGCTGGTCCAGGCGGGCGGTGATCCCGGGCAGGTCGCCGATGCCGTCGCCGTTCGCGTCGGCGAAGCTCTGCGGATAGATCTGGTACAGGACGGCCTCGGAGAGCCAGTCGGGCGCGGGGGACGCGGACACGTACGAGCCTTTCACGGTGGGGTGCGGGTGGGGTCGCGCGGGTCAGCCCTTGACGGCGCCCGCGGTCAGCCCGGAGACGACGGCGCGGCGGAAGACGAGCACCAGCAGCGCGATCGGGAGCATGGCCACCGCGGAGGCGGCGAAGATCGTGCCGTACGGGGTGGTGAACTGCCCGCCGAACAGCGCGATGCCGACCGCGATGGTGCGATATCTGTCCTCGTTGTTGAGCGTCAGGGCAATGATGAACTCGGTCCAGGCGGCCACGAAGGTGAACACGCCCGCCGTGAACACGCCGGGCAGCGCCTGCGGCAGGATCACCTGCAGCACGGTGCGCACCGGCCCGGCGCCGTCCACCCGCGCGCTCTCCTCCATCGCGGTCGGGATGGTCAGGAAGAAGTTGCGCAGGATCCAGATCGCGAACGGCAGCATCAGCGCCGTGTACGCCAGCACCAGGCCCTGGTAGCTGTTGAGCCAGCCGATGTCGCGCAGCAGCAGATAGAGCGGGGCCACCACGGCGATCGTGGGGAACAGCGAGATCATCAGCAGCACGGTCATGATCGTGGTCTTGCCGCGCATCGGCAGCCGGGCCAGGGCGTAGCCGGCGAAGGTGCCGAGGGACAGCACGATCGCGGTGGTGGCCACGGCCACGATGGCCGAGTTCTCCAGGTACTGGCCGAAGCTGTAGTTGGAGAACGCGTTGCCGTAGTTCGCCGTGGTCGGATGCGGCGGCACGGCCGCGGCCGAGGTGATGTCGGCCTGCCCCTTGAACGAGGAGGCCACCATCCAGTACAGCGGCAGCGCCACGAACGCGGCGATGCACAGCGCGGCGAAGTTGGTGCCGAGGTTTCTCTTGCGGGTACGTCGTCGGGCCATCGCTCAGTCCTCCTGCTCGCCGACCTGGGTACGGAACACTTTGAGGAACAGCAGGCAGAACACCAGCACGATCAGCGCCGTGGTCGCGGCGATGGCCGCGCCCGGGCCGAACTCGAGGTCGTTGAACAGGACCTTGTAGCCGAGCACGGCCAGCGACTCGGTGCTGGTGCCGGGACCGCCGTTGGTCAGTACGTACGGCAGGTCGAACAGGCCGAACGCCTGCAGGATGCGGAAGAGCACGGCCACGGCGAGGGCCGGGCGCAGCAGCGGCAGCCGGATGCGCCAGAACACCGTCCAGCCGTTCGCGCCGTCCACCCGGGCCGCCTCCACCACCTCGGAGGGCAGCATGACCAGGCCGGCCAGCACCATGATGGCCACGAACGGCGTGGTCTTCCACACGTCCGCGACCGCCATCGCGATCGAGGCCTGCATCGGGGTGCCCAGAACGTTGAGGTCGTGCACGCCGAAGTCGCCGAGGAAGGCGTCGAGCACGCCGTACACGCCGTTGTACACGTACGCCCACAGCTCGGCCGAGACCACCGTGATCAGCGCCCACGGCATCAGCAGCAGCGCCATCATCCAGCCGCGGCCGGTGGTCAGCCGCTCGAGCACCAGCGCGATGAGCGTGCCGAGGACCATCTCCACCGCGACCGTGAACACGGTGTAGAGCACGGTGAACTCGAGGTCGTGCCAGAACCGGGGCGCGTGCAGCAGGATCGAGTAGTTCGAGCCGGTGAATCCGCTCAGCTGGAAGCCGTTCCCGCTGACCTGGACGTGGTTGGCGGACATGATGACGGAGAAGACGATCGGAAAGATCATCACCGCGGCCACGACGAGCAGGGCCGGGGAGGCGAAGGCCCAGCCGAGCCGGGCTGAGCGGCGCCGCATGCCGGAGCGGCGGCGCGGGGGAAGGACAGTGCTCGACATCGAGATCACCTGGGTGTGTCGGGGGACGAAGGGGGGCGGGCCGCGCGCGGCGGCCCGCCCCGGCGGGGACTACAGGCCGGAGTTGCTCAGGGCCGAGTTGATCTGCGAGTTCGCGCTCGACAGGGCCGCGCTCGGGCTCACCGAACCGCTCAGCGCGGCGTTGATGTTGGTGTAGATCGCCTGGCTGACCTGCGAGTACTGCGCCACGTAGGACGGGCGGGCGTTGAGCTTGTTCTTCGCCGCCACCGGGTAGGCCGGGTTGGACGCCTGCACCTGCGGGTCGGCCAGCACGCTCGCCACGGTCGGGATCTCACCGCCCTGCTCGGCCATGATGGTCTGCGCCTGGGTGCCCGTCATCCACTTGAGGAAGTCCACGTCCGCGGCCAGGTTCTTGCTGTGCGGGTTGACGTAGAGGTTCCAGCCGCCGGTCACCGAGTAGCCCGGGCCGGTCTGCCCGGCGAAGGTGGGCAGGTTGGTCACGCCGACGTCACCGGCGACCTTGGAGGTGCCCTGCGTGTTCGAGTCCGCGTAGGCGTAGGTCCAGTTGCGCAGGAACGCGACCTGGCCCGAGGTGAACAGCGACTCGGACTGCTGCTCCTGGAAGGTGGTCGCGGCCGAGGGGGTCACGCCCGAGGTGATCAGGCCCCGCATGAAGGTCAGCGCCTTCTGCGCGGCGGCCGTGTCGATCGAGGAGGAGGTGCCGTCGGAGTTGACGCTGGTGGCCCCGGCGTCGGCCGCGAACTCGGTCCAGTCGCAGGTCAGGCCCTCGTAGGAGTCGAACTGCGCGGCGAAGCCGTACTTGACCAGGTTGTCCTTCTGCAGGGTCTCGGCCTCGGACTGCAGCTGCTCCCAGGTGGTGGGCACCGGCAGGTGGGCCTTGGCCAGCAGATCCTTGCGGTAGAACAGGAACGCGTTGTCGGTGAACAGCGGCACCGCGTAGGTCTGGCCCTTGTACGACAGGCTGCTGACGAGCCCGTTGGAGAAGGTGTTCCAGTAGGACTGGTCGAAGTAGGAGTTGAGCGGCAGCGCCAGGCTGGCCTTGGCGAACTGGGCCGGCCAGGTCACGTCGCCGTTGTAGACGTCGAAGCTGCTCGATCCGCCGGATATCTGGGTCACCAGGGTGGAGCGGTAGGTGTCGGTGTCGCTCGGCGCCTGCTCCAGCTTGACCGTGATCCCCGGGTAGGCCTTCTCGAACGCCGCGATCAGGGTCTTGCGCACGTCCGTCGTGGTGGGCCCGAACTGATTGGCGAACCAGGTGATCGTCCCGGTCGCCGAACCCGTGGCGGCCGGCGCTGCCGGGGTCGTCGAGGAGGACGAGGAGCAGGCGGCGGTGAAGGCCAGAACGGCGGCGGCGGACGCGGCTGCCGCCGCGGCCCTGCGCGAGGTCTTTGTCATCGATCGCTTCCTTGCGATACGGGGCGGCCGCAGCCGCCGACGGGATGGGACGAGCGGGTGGTACGGGTGCTGCGATAACCCGGATAACCCGGATAACCCGGATCACGCGGGTGATGCGGTGGTGCGGGTGATGCGGTGATGCGGTGGTGCGAGTGGAGCGGTGGGGCGAGTGGTACGGGCGCCGGGAGGCACCTAGGACAGCGGGGCGCGGACGGTCGCCCGGAGCACCAGGCAGGCCGCGCCGCGCGTCCACATGTCGCCGTCCACCGGGTCGACCAGGACCGTGCAGTCGGCCGCGGCGGTGGAGAAGGAGTGATGGGCCAGCGCGTCCTCGGCGGCCGGCTTCATCAGGTCGTAGACGTCCACGCCCTCGCCGGCCAGGATCACCAGCTCGGGGTTGATCAGGTTGCACAGGGTGGCCAGGCCCCGCCCGAGGGCGTCGCCCGCCGCGGCGAACGCGGCCCGCGCGGCCCGGGCGCGCGGGGCGTCCGGATCTCCGGGCTCGTATTCGGTCCGGGCGAGCGCGGCCGCGGCCTGCACGTCCGGCTCGTCCACGCCGGCCCGGCGCAGCCGGGCCAGGATGGCCGGGTGGCAGGCGAGCGCCTCGAGGCAGCCGCGTCGCCCGCAGGTGCAGCTCGGTCCGGCCGGATCCACCGGGATGTGGCCGAACTCCCCGGCCAGGCCGCTGGATCCGGTGAACAGCGTGCCGTCCACCAGCAGCCCGCAGCCGATGCCCGCGCCGAGCGTCACCACGGCGAAGGTCTCGGACTCGCGGCCCGCTCCGAACCAGCGCTGCGCCACCACCAGGGCGTTGACGTCGTTGCCGACGTGGACCGGCAGGCCGGTGGCCGCGGCCAGGGGCCCGGCCACGTCCACGTCCTGCCAGCCGAGGATGCCGGAGTAGCGGCAGCGCCCGGCCGCCGCGTCCACGTGGCCGCCGAGTCCCACCCCGATCCCGAGCGCCCGGCCGGCGCCGTCCGGGAAGCGCGAGAGCAGCCGGCGCACCAGCCGTCCGGCCGCGGTCAGCGCGGTCACCGGCGCGCAGCCGTCGATCCGCACCTCCTCGCGGCCGAGCACCCGGGCGCCGAGGTCGGTGACCACGCCGGTGACCACGGTGGGGGCGATCTTCACGCCCACCACGTAGTGCCGCTCGAGGTTGACCCGCAGCAGCCGCTGCGGGCGTCCCGGCCCGGTGGCCGGCTCGGCCTCCGCGCCCTCCCTGATGTAGTCAGCCTCCAGCAGCGCCGGAAGCAGCCGGGTGACGGTGGAGGGCGAGAGCCCGAGCCGCGCGGCGATCCCGGAGCGGGAGATCGGCCCGGCGGTGAGCACCTGGCTGAAGATCTCCGCCCGGGTCGCCTCGCCGAGCAGGTCCGCCATCCGCATCGGGGGAGCCTTTCGCGAGGTGAGACGAGGCGGGGAGGGCCCGTGCCGGGCCGCCCCGATCCGGTCGGCTGACCGGATGACCGGAAGTATGGCCGAGGTGATTTTCGTGAGTCAAGAAAAAAATTCAGACCGGGTCCTGACCTGCGGATTCCGTTGCGGGGCAAGGAGTTGCGCGGCGTACGCCGGAGTGCGGATGACCGTTTTGCGCGCCCTATCGAGGCTGTGGGCGCCGCCTCGGTTCACGGCCGCTCGCCGACTCTTCTCGGCGCGGCGGTCGCAGCGCTCTGGGGGACCGATGTATCTGAGCCCGAATATGTTGTCGTGCCGAAGGTATCTCGGAATATGGGCGGTTCGGCATTGCGGCCCTGTTCGGCGCCGGTGCTCCGAACCAGGGAATTGACAGAAATTGAAACCCTTGCGATGCTGTCGGACATGACAGACCAGACGCCCCTGGTGGAACGGCGGCACGTCGACCTCCGGCGCCACGCCAGCGCTCTCTGTTCTGCCTGACCTTTTCCGCCGAGGAATTCTTTCCGGCGTGCGGTGCCTCGCACCGCTGACTGACCCCACCTCCGGGGAACGCTCCCCGACCTGCGCCTGCGCGCCCCGCCGTCACGCTCACGCGTGACCGGGATCCGCATGCGTGCCCTGACATCCTGAGCTCTCCCGAAACGGCCGTCGGCACCCGCCGCGGCCCCGCCATGCGGCATGCCCGCATGCTTTTCCCCCCACCGCATCGCCGAATTCCCCGAATCCCCGAGAGGACCTCCATGACGACGTCGACGGCCGCGCCGCCGGGTAAGTCTCTGGAAGAGATAGCCGACGGCCGGATCCAGCCGCTGCGCCGGCCGGGCCGGTGGATCGCCACCGTGGTCGTGCTGATCGTGCTGGCCCAGTTCGCCCATGGATTCTTCACCAACCAGGCGTTCGAGTGGGCCCGCTTCCGCTACTGGTTCGTGCGTCCGGTCATCCTCGAGGGGCTGGTGCTCACGCTCAAGGTGACCGCGCTCAGCGCCGTCTTCGGCTTCCTCGGCGGCGTCGTGCTCGCGCTCGGCCGGCTCTCGCGCAGCCCGCTGCTGCGCGCGGTCAGCTGGACCTACATCTGGCTGTTCCGCTCCATCCCGCTGATCGTGCTGCTGCTGCTGATCTACAACTTCAGCGCGCTGTATCACACGCTCAGCCTGGGCGTGCCGTTCGGTCCCTCCTTCGCCACGTTCACCGAGACCGACCTGTTCTCCGCCACCACGATCGCGGTCGTCGGGCTGAGCCTGAACGAGGCCGCGTACGCCGCCGAGGTGGTCCGGGCGGGCATCCTCTCGGTCGACCAGGGACAGCTCGAGGCCTCGCACGCGCTCGGACTGCCGAAACTGCGCCAGTTCCGCCGGATCGTGCTGCCGCAGGCCCTGCGCGCCATCATCCCCTCGTACGTCAACCAGCTGATCGGCCTGTTGAAGGGCACGTCGATCATCTTCTACGTCTCGCTGCTCGACCTGTTCGGCGAGGTCGAGTCGCTGCAGAGCACGTACCCGAGCGACATCATCCCGCTGCTGATGGTGGCGACCTTCTACTACGTCCTGCTCACCAGCATCCTGTCGATCATCCAGTACTACGTCGAGCGCTACTACTCGCGCGGGGCGCTGCGCACGGTTCCGCCGACGCCGATCCAGCGCCTGCGGGCGACGCTGCGAGAGTTCAGGGAGAAGGCGACCGAGCGATGAGCGCGGCCCTCGAGATCCACAACGCCACCAAGTCCTACGGCGCCCACCGGGTGCTCGACGGCATCGACCTGACCGTCGAGCCGGGCCAGACCACGGCCATCCTCGGCCCCTCCGGCTCGGGCAAGTCCACCCTGCTGCGGGTGATCAACCAGCTCGAGCGCCTCGACGCCGGATACGTGCAGGTCGGCGGCGAACTGATCGGCGTCCGGATCCGCGGAAACCGGTTCAAGCAGCTGAGCGACCGGGAGGCGCTCAAGCAGCGGGCGAAGATCGGCTTCGTCTTTCAGAGCTTCAACCTCTTCCCGCACCTGACGATCCTGGACAACGTGATCGAGGGCCCGCTCGCGCACAAGCGGGCCACCAAGCAGGAGGCGCGCGAGCAGGGCGAGCGGCTGCTGGCCCGGGTCGGGCTGCTGGACAAGGCGCAGTCCTACCCGCGCCAGCTCTCCGGCGGGCAGCAGCAGCGGGCCGCGATCGCCCGCGCGCTGGCCCTGGAGCCCGAGCTGATCGTGTTCGACGAACCGACCTCGGCCCTCGACCCGGAACTGGTCGGCGAGGTGCTCGGCGTCGTCCGCGACCTCGCGAAATCCGGCACCACGCTGGTGATCGTCACGCACGAGATCGGCTTCGCGCGCGAGGTCGCCGACCGGGTGGTGTTCCTCGACGCCGGCCGGATCGTCGAACAGGGCAGCGCGGCGGACGTCCTGGACAACCCGCGGCATCAGCGGACGAAGGACTTCCTGAGCAAGGTCCTCTAGGCTTCGCGGCCGCTCGGCCGCGATCTTCATCCACGCACAGAGTGAAAGGGAAAACTCGTGTCTCTCACGCAGTCACGCACCGTAGTTGGAAAGTCATGGAAAGTGCTGCCGGTCGCGGTGGCGCTCGCCCTTGGCCTGTCGTCCTGCGCCTCGTCGACCTCGACGGCGGACGTGGCCAACAGCTCAGGGGTGACCGTCGTCGACGTCGGTGCGCACTCCAACGGCGCCGCGACCGAGACGAAGATATCCGTGCCCGAAGTCGCCTCGATCCGCGCGGAGCTGCCCAAGTCGGTGCTCGCCAGCGGCCAGCTGGTGATCGGCGAGGGCGCGCTGCCGGCCGGGTCCCCGCCGCTGGCCTTCGTGGGCGATGATCAGAAGACGCTGACCGGTTCGGAACCGGACATCGGCCGGCTGGTCGCGGCCGTGTTCGGGCTCACCCCCGTGATCACGAACGCCACCTGGGACAACCTGTTCGTCGGCATCGACAGCGGCCGGACCGACGTGGGCTTCTCCAACATCACCGACACCGAGCAGCGGCAGGAGAAGTACGACTTCGCCTCCTACCGGCAGGACAACCTGGCCTTCGAGGTGCTCAAGTCCAGCACCTGGAACTTCGCCGGCGACTACGAGAACCTGGCCGGGCAGACCGTGGCCGTGGGCTCGGGCACCAACCAGGAGAAGATCCTGCTGCAGTGGCAGTCCCAGCTCAAGGCCCAGGGCAAGACCCTGACGGTCAAGTACTACCCGGACCAGAACGCCACCGAGCTGGCGCTGTCCTCCGGCCAGATCACCGCGTACTTCGGGCCGAACCCGGAGATCGCCTACCACATCACGCAGGCGGCGAGCACGACCAACCCGACCCGCAACGCCGGTAAGTTCTCCGGCGCCGGCGCGACCCTGCAGGGCCTGATCGCGGCCACCACCAAGAAGGGCGACGGCCTGGCCAAGCCGCTGGCCGACGCGATCAACTACCTGATCCAGCACGGCCAGTACGCGAAGTGGCTGGCGGCCTACAACCTGTCCAACGAGGCCGTGGCGACCTCCCTGGTCAACCCGCCCGGCCTGCCGCTCAGCAACAGCTGATCCGGTGCGTCGGCGGGTGGGGCCACGCGGCGGCGCGCGGCCCCACCCGCCGGCTTTTTCCGGCGGTAGGTTGGGAAAACCGTCACACCGACACGAAGGGCGCGCACCGTCATGACGCAGGTCGTAGTGGTAGGCGGCGGGGTCATGGGCTCCGCGGCCGCTTGGCAGCTGGCGTCGCGGGGGTACGGCGTGACCCTGCTCGAGCGCTTCGTCCCCGGACACACCGAGGGCAGCTCGCACGGCAGTTCCCGTATCTTCCGGCTGGCCTACGCCGATCCGTTCTACGTGGCGCTGGCCGCCCGCGCGCTGCCGCTGTGGCGTCGGCTGGAGCAGGAGTCCGGCCGGCAGGTGCTCACCCTCACCGGCGCGGTCGACCACGGCCCCTCGCCCGTGGTCAAGGAACTGCACGACCGCTTGCGCGACGCCGGGCACGAGGCCGAGCTGCTGACGGTGGACCAGGCCGCCGAGCGGTGGCCCGGGCTGCGGTTCGACACCGACGTGGTGTTCCACCCCGAGGCCGGGCGGGTGCACGCGGACCACGCGGTCCTCGCCTTCCAGCAGGCCGCGGCGGCCCGCGGCGCGCAGATCCGGCACGAGGTCCGGGTCGCCCGGATCCTGCGGCGCGGCGCGGCGGTGGAGGTGGTCACCGCGGCCGGCGAGGTGATCCACGCGGACGCCGCGGTGGTCGCGGTCGGCGGCTGGGCTCCGGGCCTGGCGGCCGAGACCGTCAGCGGCCTGCCACCGCTGCGCGTCACACAGGAGCAGCCGCTCCACTTCCCGGCGGCCGACGCCCTGGCCTGGCCCAGTTTCATCCACCACTCCGGCGCGGCGCTGCCGGCGGACTTCGACGTCTACGGCCTCGGCAGCCTCGACGGGGTGAAGGTCGGGTTCCACGGCGTCGGCCCGGCCGTGGACCCGGACCGGCGCGACCGGAGCATCGACCCGGCCGCTCGCGACAGGCTGCGGGCCTACGCCGAACACTGGCTGCCGGGCGCCGACGCCTCCCGCCCGCAGGCCACCACCTGCCTCTACACCCTCACGCCCGACCACGACTTCGTGGTCGACCGTCAGGGCCCGATCACCGTGCTGGCCGGCTTCTCCGGGCACGGATTCAAGTTCGCCTCCGTCATCGGCGAACTCGCCGCGGACCTGGTCGCCGGCCGTCCCGGCGCCGCCCGCTTCGCCCTCGGGCGTACGGGCGCGGACGCGGCGGCCGGCCTCGACTGAGCCGAGCGGCTCACCGCACCGTCAGACGCACCATGGTGTGCAGGGAGCGGCGGCGCAGGGTGAAGCCCAGCGACTCGTAGAGCCGGATGGCGTTGGTGTTGTCGCCGCGCGCGTGCAGGAACGGGGTCTCGCCGCGTTCGCGGATCCCGGCCGCCACCGCGCGCACCAGCGCGGTGGCCAGGCCCTGCCCGCGGTATGCCTCGTCGGTGCAGACCGCGCTGATCTCGGTCCAGCCGGGCGGGTGCTGGCGCTCCCCGGCCATGGCGACGAGCACGCCGTCACGGCGGATGCCGAGGTAGGTGCCCAGTTCCACGGTGCGCGGGCGGAACGGTCCCGGCTTGGCCCGGGCGACCAACTCCAGGATCTCCGGCACGTCCTCGGCCCCGAGGCGCACCGCCTCGGCGTACGGCCGGGCCTCGAGACCGGTGTCGACCAGCTGCACGCTCTCGCCCTGGGCCTGCACCTCCCAGCCCTCCGGCAGGCTGACCGCACCGGTGACGGAGAAGGCCGCGTCCGGACCGAGCAGTGCGGCGGCGTCGGCCCAGGCCCGAGGGTCGGCCGGGTCGGCGAGCGCGACGAACGGCGCCACCTCCGGGTCGTAGCGCACGGCGAGGCCGTGGCGTTCGGCGAAGCGGGCGTGGTGGCCGGCCAGCGACGCCCAGACCGAGCGGTCCAGGTCGTGGCCGGGCGGCGGGATCAGGGCGGCCCGGTCCTCGGGTGCCGTGGTGGTCGCGGCGGACGTGGTCAGCACGATGGTGTTCGCCTCTTGATTGAGAGCACGGTGAAAAAGGTGAAAAGAAGCCTGCGATGCGGGCGCGCGGCATCGCCGGGAGGAATCCCTTGCGGGGAAAGGGGATCGACGGATCAGCGCGGCGGCGTCGGGATCAGCGACAGGAACAGGACCACACGCGACCGAAGTCGATGTGGTAGCGCGAGGTGAGCCGCGTTTCGATCACGGCGCCAGTGTGGCCAGAGCGCGCGCCGCGTGTCAACAGACGCCCGAGCACTGAACGGACACCCGGCCGCAGTGGGCCGCGAGCCTTCGGTTGACGGGTAGATCGTGGCGCGGATACCGTGAAAAACGGCATCGAGTGTCAGTGTGAAGCCCTGGCTGACTGACCGGCAACCCTCGTACGCGGTGGGGTGCTCCAGGTGAAAGCCCGGCGGGATCGAGGATCCCGCAAGCATGCGGCCGCGACGACGGCGGAGGGAGGCGGACCGTGCAGTGCTGGTACGAGCCGTGCTCCGGTGCAGCCGACCCCGTCGCCTCCTCGTTCTCCCGGCGCCGTCACATCGACCTGCAGCGCGTCGCCAGCTGCCTGTGTCACGCCTGATCCGGCGCTGACCCGGTCCGACCAGGCCGCAGAGCCCTACCCCGCCGCCATCCCGGCCCGCCCGTTTCCGCGCACTTCCGCCAGCGCACGTCCATATCAGCGCACGCATCCGAGAGCCCGCGGCCCGCACGTCGCGCCGCTCCGGCCGCGTCCCGCACCCCGCGCACTTCCCGACGAGGACAGAGGCAACAGACATGACCGTTCAGGATCTCTCCACCGACACCGTCGAGCTCGAGGCCTTCACCCGGGACTGGCAGGACTGGCGCGCCCGCCAGTTCGACCGGCTGGCCGACCCGCACGGATTCCTCGCCGTCACCAGCCTGAACTGGCTCAGCGAGACCCCGGAGCGCTTCGAGGACGCGCCGGGCCTGTGGTCCACCGGCCCGGACGGGGTCCGGGTCGAGCTGGACGAGGGCGAGGAGCTGATCGTGGACGGGGCCGCGGTGCACGGCGCGTACTCCTTCGGCGTCATCGCCGAGCGCGCCAGCCTGTTCCCGGTCTCCGGCGACGCGGTGATCGAGGTCGCCAAGCGAGGCGGCCACGACATCCTGCGCCCGCGCCACCCGGAGAACCCGCTGCGGGTCGAGTTCGCCGGCACCCCGGCCTACGAGCCGGACCCGCGCTGGGCCGTGACGGGGCGTTACCTGCCCTTCGACGAGCCGCGGCCCACCACGGTCGGCGCCGCGGTCGAGGGACTCCAGCACGTCTACGACGCTCCCGGCCGGGTCGAGTTCGAACTCGAAGGCCAGGCCCTGAGCCTGACCGTGTTCAACGGCCACGCCCCCGGCAGCCTGACGGCGCTGCTGACCGACGCCACCTCAGGCGTGACCACCTACGCGGCCAACCGGTCGCTGCAGATCGCCGCGCCGGCCGCGGACGGCACCGTGCACCTGGACTTCAACCGGGCCGCCAACCTTCCCTGCGCCTACACCGACCTCGCGACCTGCCCGCTGCCCCCGGCCGAGAACCGGCTGCCGGTCGCGGTCGCGGCCGGCGAGAAGACCCCGTTCGAGCGTGGCTGAGGACTGAGCCGACCGATGAGCACCACTCCCCAGATCCACTCGATCGCCTTCCTGACCCCGGGCAACTTCCCGGACGACGACCCGTACGCAGGGCTCGAGGACACCCTGCGGCTGTTCGAGTACGGCGAACGCCTCGGCTTCGACGGCGCCTGGATTCGGCAGCGCCACCTGGAGCACGGGGTCGGTTCCGCGGCGGTGTTCCTGGCCGCCGCCGGGCAGCGCACCGAGCGGATCGAGCTGGGCAGCGCGGTGATCCCGATCGGGTATGAGAGCCCGTTCCGGCTGGCCGAGGACCTCTCCACCGCCGACGTGCTCTCCCGGGGACGGCTGCAGGTGGGCTTCAGCGCGGGGGTGCCGCCGCACGCCGAGCTGATGGGCCATCTGGTCTTCGACGGCGACTGGCGCGGCTACGACCTGTCCTACAACCGGATCGGGCGGCTGCTGGAGAACCTGCGCGGCGGTTACCTGGGCGAGCAGGACACCGTCATCCAGTCGCCCGGCAACACCCAGCGGCCCCGGCTCCAGCCGCACAATCCGGGGCTGGTGGACCGGATCTGGTACGGCGGGGCCGGCGGCGCCTCCTCCCGCTGGGCCGGGCAGAACGGCCTGAACCTGCTCACCGGCAACATCGTGTACGGCGAGAGCAGCGACGACTTCGTGCAGGCGCAGTCGATGCTGATCGCCGAGTACCGGCGCCTGCTCGACCCGGCCCGGCCCGGGCGGATCGCGCTGGGCCGGGTGATCGTCCCGCTGGACGGCGCCGACCGGGCCACCCGCGCCCGGTACCGCGCGTACGCGGCCGAGCGATACGAGCGCACCCTGAAGCCGCGCGGGGAACGCAGGGTCCTGTTCGCCCCCGACCTGGTCGGCACCGCCGAGGAGATCCTGGAGCGGCTGCGTGCGGACGCCGCGTTCACGCAGACCTCCGAGCTGCGCCTGGAGCTGCCGTACGAGTTCCACCGCGAGGACTACGAGCAGATCCTGCACGACACGGTGCGGCTGATCGCGCCCGAACTCGGCTGGCGCGCGGGCGCCGCCGTGCCGGCCGCGGCCGCGTAGCGAGCGGAGGAGCGAACATGGGCGCGCAGTTCCTGTGGTACATCCCGAACACCGTGGAGCCGGGCCACCGCGGCGACGACACCGTCACCGGGTGGGGCTCGGTCGAGTTCTCGACCGAGCTGGCCCTGGCGGCGGAGCGGCACGGCTGGGGCGGTGCGCTGCTGGGCACGGGCTGGGGGCGGCCGGACACGTTCACGGTCGCCGCCGCCCTGGCCGCGCGCACCGAGCGTTTCAAGCCCCTGATCGCGGTCCGGCCCGGCTACTGGCAGCCGGCCCACTTCGCCGCCGCCGCGGCCACACTCGACCAGCTCAGCCGGGGCCGGGTGCTGGTCAACATCGTCAGCGGCGTGGACAACCTGGCCGCGTACGGGGACGTACACGCCGATCCCGCGCAGCGCTACGCCCGCACCCAGGAGTTCCTGCACCTGGTCCGGCTGCTGTGGACGCAGGAGCGGGTCACCTTCACCGGCGAGCACTTCCAGGTCGGAGACTCGACCGTGGCGCCGCGCCCGTACGCCGACGGCGCACGCATCCACCCGACGCTCTACTTCGGCGGCGCGTCCGAGGCGGCGGAGCGGGTGTCGGCCGCCGAGGCCGACGTGCAGCTGTTCTGGGGCGAGACGCTCGACGGGCTCGCCGCGCGCATCGCCCGGCTGACCGCCCTGAGCGAGGAGGTGGAACGCCGGCACGCGCCGCTGGAGTTCGGCCTGCGGATCACGACGGTGGTGCGCGACACCACCGACGAGGCCTGGCGCGCGGCCGAGGAGAAGGTGGCCCGGATGGCGGGCGAGGCCGGGCGGACCAACTGGGTGGGCAACGGCAACACCGCGGTCGGCCAGCGGCGCCTGTTCGAACTCGCCGAACGTGGCGAGGTGCTCGACACCTGCCTCTACACCACGCCGGGCCGCTACGGCGCCGGGGGAGCGGCCACCACCTGGCTGGTCGGCTCCGCGCAGGACGTGGCCGAAGCGCTCGAGGCCTACCGAAAGCTGGGCATCAGCCACTTCATCCTGTCCGACACCCCCTACCTCCAGGAGATCGCCCGGGTCGGCGACCAACTGCTGCCGCTGCTGCGCGAGCCGTCCTGATGGCGTGGACTACGCCGGCGGCGCGAACGTGAGCATGGCGCGCACCGGCGGATTGCCGGTCCAGGCGATGCGGTCCAGTGCCTCCGGGGCGAGCGGGACGTCATAGCCGTCCAGCCACGATTCGCCCTGGCTCACCTCGGTCCAGGGGTCGTGGGCGATGAAGCAGCCGTCTTCCATGCCGTGCACCAGGATCCAGTGCGGGCACTGGTCGTCGTGCACGAGCAGCTCGTCCACCAGGACGATCGCCGCGCCGCCTGCGCGGATCAGCTCCGCGAGCTCCTCGATCTCGAACGCGTGGCGCCGCACGTCGATCCCGGCGTCCCCGGCCTGCCGCTTGAAGCCGTCCTGGATGAACTCCTTGAGCTCGCGCTCCTGCGGCGTCGCGAGGCCCTCGAGGAAGAGCGTGTCGGCGGTGTTGATGACGATCTGCGGGCGCAGGCCCTGCCCGTCGGCGGTGA
The DNA here is from genome assembly GCF_018139695.1 of Actinospica durhamensis. Taxonomy (GTDB): domain Bacteria; phylum Actinomycetota; class Actinomycetes; order Streptomycetales; family Catenulisporaceae; genus Actinospica; species Actinospica durhamensis. The sequence continues at coordinate 23,367 of NZ_JAGSOG010000054.1, forward strand.
CGGCGAGGCCGTACGGATCGCAGGGCCCGATGGCCGTGGCCTGGCGCCACAGCGCGAGCTCGGTCTCGCGGGTGAGCGCGCCGAGGATGCCGCGCGCGGCCAACAGCATCGAGAGCGCGGCCGGACCGCAGGTGAAGTCGGTGGTCTGCCGCATATAGGGCACCGCGCTCGGGCTGGCTCCGTGGCGCCAGGTGAACCGGGCCAGCGGAACGGGCGGCGCGGGATCGGGGATGGGCCCGGCGAACTCGGGCGCGGGTATCGTCGCCTGGCCGCCGTCCGCGTCAGAACCCTCATCCGCGGCCGGGCCCAGGTCGGGCTCGCGCTTGACGACCACGAACCCCGACTCCCAGGCGAACTCCTCGGCGGCCCGACCGAGCAGCCGGACCACCTCGTCCGCGTCATCCGATTCGGCCAGCCAGAGCCCGCCCACCCGCAGGTATCCGGCCAGCGGCCGGCTGACGGTGATCGCCGCGCCGAGCAGCTCGTCCCCGGCCCACGCCGCGAACACGGTGCGCGCCAGCGGCGCGGTGAAGCGCGCCCAAGCCTCGGCGACGTCCGCGGGCAGGCCCACGGTGTCGAGGGCCTCCCGGGTGTCCTGGTCGATCTTCATCCGCTCGATGCGCAGCGGCGGCTGCATGTGCTGATCCTCGTTTCCGCTGGTGTGCTGTGGACGGCGTGCTTTGGCTCGCGGGAGGTCCGCGGGGCTCGCGCTCAGCGGCCCTTGCCTTCGACGCCTGCCATCAGTTCTCTGGTGTAGTCGTGCCGGGGGCTGCCGAGCACGTCCGCGGTCTCGCCCTGCTCGACGACCCGGCCCCGGTAGAGCACGTACACCCGCTGTGAGGCCTGCCGGACCACCGCCAGGTCGTGCGAGATGAACAGGACCGCGAGGCCCAGCCGCTCGCGCAGCTCGGCGATCAGGTTCAGGATCTGCGCCTGCACGGACACGTCGAGCGAGGAGACCGCCTCGTCGCACACCAGCAGATCCGGACGGGTGGCCAGGGCGCGCGCGATGGCCACCCGCTGGCGTTCGCCGCCGGACAGCGCGCGCGGACGACGGCGCGCGTAGGCGGTCGGCAGGCCGACCATCTCCAGCAGCTCGCCGACCTCGGAACGGTCCCGGCCGCCGGCCCGCAGCGCGTCGCGCAGCGCGGCGCCGATGGTCAGGCTCGGGTTGAGCGCCGAGAAGGGGTCCTGGAAGACGATCTGCGGCGGACGCGAACGCTCCCCGGACCCGCTGCCGAAGTCGACGGTGCCGGCGTCCGCGGTCTCCAGCCCGACGACGATCCGCGCCAGCGTGGTCTTGCCGGAGCCGGACTCGCCGACGACGGCCACGGATTCCCCGGCCGCGACGTGCAGATCGACGCCCTCGAGCACCGTGTGCGTGCCGAAGGTCTTGCGCAGGCCCGCGATGGAGAGCACGGACGCGCCGGACGGGGCCGGTGTCGTCGCCGCCATCGCTTCCTCGGCGGGCGCGATCGCGTTGCCAGGCTGCGGATCCGGCTTTGGTTCCGGCTTCGGTTCCGTCTTCAGTTCCGGCTTCGGCACCCGTCCGGTGTGCAGGCAGGCGGCGAAGTGTCCGGGTGCGACGGTGACGGCTTCGGGCAGGCCGGCCCGGCACTCGTCCGTCGCCAGTTCGCACCGCGGTGCGAAGGCGCAGGCGTCGCCGACGAAGGCGAGACGCGGTACGGAGCCGGGGATGGTGGGCAGACGCTCGAGCGTCACGTCCAACGGCGGGTCACAGGCGAGCAGCCGGCCGGTATACGGGTGCGCCGGGCTGCCGGTCACCTGCGCTGCGGCGCCACGCTCGGCGATCCGTCCCGCGTACATCACCGTGACCCGGTCGGCCCGGCCCCGGGCCAGACCGAGGTCGTGCGTGATCAGGATCAGACCCATGCTTCGCTCCCGCTGGAGCTTGCCGAGCAGGTCGAGGATTTCGCGCTGGGTCGTGACATCGAGAGCGGTCGTCGCTTCGTCCGCGATGAGCACGTCGGGTTCGGTCACCAGCGCGGCGGCGATCGCCACCCGCTGCCGCATGCCGCCGGAGAGCTGGAACGGGTACTGCCGCGCCACCCGGGCCGGCAGCCCCACCTTGTCGAGGGCTTCGAGGACGGCCTCGGACCGCTGCGCGCGGGAGAGCCCGAGCCGCTGCAACGGCAGGGCGATCTGGTCCGCGCACCGGTGCCGGGGCGAGAGGCTGGTGAACGGATCCTGCGGCAGCAGCGTGATACGCGAGCCGCGGATGCCGCGCCACGCCCGCTCGGCCGCCTTGCCCGCCCTTCCCGTTCGGCCTGCCTTGCCCGCGGCCGCGCCGTCGAGCGAGACCGGCACTCCGCCCACGGTCAGCGAGCCACTCGCGGCCAGACCGGCCGGGAGCAGACCGGTCAGCGACCGGGCCGTGACCGACTTCCCGCTGCCCGATTCGCCCACGATCGCGACCGTCTCGCCGAAGCCCACCTCGAGGCCGACTCCGGCCACGATCGGCCCGTGCGGCCCGAGCACGTCGAGGTCGGTAACGGTCAGCGCGGGACCGGTCGTGGCGCTCATCGGCTCGCCGCCTTCGCGTCAAGGAGCTCGAACAGCCGGTCGCCGACGACGTTGACCGCCGCCGCGGTGAGCACGATCATCACACCGGGCGCGATGATCGCGGCCGGGTTGGCGGCCAGGATGTCCTGACCGTCGGACAGCTGCCTGCCCCAGTCCGGGGATCCGGGGCCCACGCCCAGGCCCAGATAGGACAGCGAGGACATGGCCACGATGGCGTAGGCGATGTTCAGCATGAAATTCGCGGCCGCGACCGGCACCACGTTCGGCAGGATCTGCCGGTACATGATGCGCCACGCGGGCATCCGCAGCACCCGGGCCGATTCGATGTAGGGCTGCGTCTTCTGCTCGATCACCGCGCCGCGCACCAGCCGGATGTCGGAGGGGGAGAACAGCACGATCAGCACACCCACCGTCAGCCAGTATCCGCCCCCGACGATGCCGGCCACGACGACGGCGAGCAGCACGGCCGGCAGTGCCAGCAGCAGGTCCGCCCAGCGCGCGACCACGCCGTCGACGAATCCGCCGCGGTATCCGGCGAGGGTGCCGAAGAGCACGCCCAGCAGCATCGAGCCGAACGCGATCACCAGTGGGCCCATCAGCGCGGAACGGGTGCCGCCGAGGGTCAGTTGCACGATGTCGCGGCCGAGGTCGTCGGTGCCGAGCAGGTGTCCGGGCGTGCCGGTGCCGGTCAGGCCGAGCAGGATGTCCTGCTGCGTGGCGTTCGGCGCGACCAGGTGCGGCAGCAGCGCGCACACGGCGTCGAACACCAGGAACAGCACGGCGAGCGTGACGCCGAGGCGTCCGCGCCCGGGCCACCGCAGCACCCGCCGAGCCCGGCGGGGTTTACCGGGCGCTGCGGCGCCCCAGGTCAGCTCAGGTGCCGTCATGATCCGGCCATTTCGTGTCGGACGCGCGGGTCGAGCGCGACATAGGTGAGGTCCACCAGCAGCGCCGTGAGGGCGATCGCCGCGGCCATCAGCAGGGTGAGCGCCTGGACCACCGGCACGTCCTTGAACAGCACCGCGTCGTCGAGCAGGCTGCCGAGCCCGGGCAATGCGTAGACCTGCTCCACCAGCAGCGTCGAGCCGAACAGGTAGGCCACCGTCAGCCCGAGGCTGGTCAGCACCGAGAGCGACGCGTTGCGCAGGATCAGCCGCAGGATCTGAACCCGCGACAGGCCCCGGGCCCGGGCGAACATCACGTAGTCCTGGTCGGCTTCCTTGATCACGGCCGTGCGGGTCAGTTTGAGTACGAACCCGCCGAGCCCGAGCGCCAGGGTCACCGCGGGCAGCAGCAGGTGGTCGAGGCGTCCGGCGAACCCGCTTCCGGTGCCGTAGACCGGGAACCAGGCGAGGTAGTCGGCGAAGACGTAGAGCAGCAGCAGCCCGAGCGCGAATGCGGGGGCGCTGACGAAGACCACTGCGATGCCCACCACGGTGCGGTCCGTCGAGGTCCCGCGCCGCATTCCGGCCAGCACGCCCGCCGGAACGCCGACCAGCACGCTGAGCACGAAGGCGAGGCCGACGACCTCGAGCGTGATCCCGAGCCGCGAGGTGATCGAGGAGGTGACCGGCTGCCCTGACTGCACCGAGGTGCCGAAGTCTCCGGTCACCGCGTGCCGCAGCCAGGTCCAGTACTGCTCCAGGAACGGCTGGTCCAAGTGGTACTCGGCCCTGATCTGAGCCAGCGCCTGCGCGCTGACCGGGCGGGTGCCGAGCAGGTTGCGCGCGATGTCGCCGGGCTCGAGGTAGAGCAGGCTGAAGATGAGCAGCGACATCACGACCAGCAGCGCCGCCGTCCCGGCCACCCGCCGCGCCAGGAACAGCGCGAGCGGGCTCAGGGTGCGTATCGACGCGCGCGGACCGCTCATGCCGCGGCGTACAGCGAGTCGGCCCACGGAGACTCGAAGGTGTAGGAGCTGAACCCGTCGACCCCGACCGTGTCGGAGAAGGCCGTGAGCGAACGCCCCCACCACAGCGGCAGGTACGGCAGGTCGGAGCCGGCCGACTGCTGCGCCTGGACGATCAGGGCGGCGCGCTTGGCCGGATCCGTCTCGGTGCCCGCCTGCTGCAGCATCGCCATGACGTTCGGGTCCGCATACCCGGCGAGGTTCGCCGCGGGCTGGTTGTAGAGCAGGTAGGTGACCAGCTCGGCCGGGTCCGGCGTGGTGTTGAAGTACCACATGTAACGCAGCGGCGCCGTGGTGTCGCCGAGGTTGTCCAGCCACTGCGACAGGGCGACCTCCTTGACCTCCAGCTCGATCCCGATCTGCTTGAGGTTCGCGGCGAGGCTGAGGGCCGCGGTGCCCAGCTGCGGGCCGGTGTTCGGGTACTGAAGTGTGGTGGAGAAGCCCTGCGGTACCGAGGACTGAGCGAGCTCCGCCTTCGCCTGCTCGATACTGAATGCGTACTGCGGCACCCCGGCGAGCTTGCGCGTCGCCTCCGCAGCCGAGTACACGCCGACGAACTGCTCGGGAGTGGAAAGTGCCGTGGCGACCTGGCCCTCACCGTGCAGCAGTTCCTTGACCACCGCGTCCCGGTCGATGCAGTGCGCGATCGCGCGGCGCACGTGCACGTCGTTCGTCGGCGAAGCACCCAGGTTGTAGACGAGTCCGACCCAGGAGCGGTCCGGCACGCTCAGCACCCGGGTCTGCGGGAGCGACTTCCACTGGGTGAGGCTCTGCAGCGGCACGTTGAAGGACATGTCGATGGAGCCGGACTTCTCGGCCAGGTAGCGCGTGTTGTCGTCGGAGATGAAACTGATCTCGATGGCCTCGACCGGCGGCTTGCCGGCCCACCAGGTCCCGGTCGCCTCGAGTCGGACCGAGGAGTCCGCGGCGAAGCCGGCGACCCGGTACGGGCCGGTGCCGGTGAGCAGGGCGTCGGGCGTGCCGATCTGCCCGTTGTTCTTCTCCCAGTAAGCCTTCGGCGCGATGAACAGCGAACTGGCCGCGCTCGGCACCCACTCGAAGGCCTCGCTCGGAGCGCTCAGTGCGATGGTGATCTCGTTCTCGCCGGTCTGCTTGACCGACTTGACGTTGCTGAAGCTCGCCGAGGTGCTGGGCGAGGACTTCGCGCTCTGCGCCATGGTGAGCGAGTAGAGCACGTCCTCGACCGTGAGCACCGTGCCGTCGGTGAACTTCACGCCCTCTCGGATCGTGTAGACGTACGTCGAGGCGTCAGGACGGTGCCAGCTGGAGGCGACAGCCGGCTGGGTGGCGCCGGTCTTGTCGATCGAGACCAGGCCCTCCATGGTCAGCGCGGCCACGTAGTAGTTGAGGATGCCCGATTCCTGGCCCGGGTACAGGTTGCTCAGCGTGCCGGGCAGGCCGACCTTGAGGGTCTTGATGGGCTGGCCGGTGGCCTTGCCCACCTCCGAGGAGCCGGTGGACGCGGCCGATCCCCGGCAGGCGTCGAGGAATCCGGTGAGCGAGAGCAGGGCGGCGGCGCCCGCGCCCGTCTTCAGCACGGAGCGGCGGGACGTCAGCGGGCTGCGGGCAGCGGCGCGCGAGGTGTTCACATTGGCCTCCACAGGCGGGCGGCGCGACGCTGCGTGCCCTGTACAGAAATGGCCCTACCGCTGGTGAAAGCGGCTCTGGCCCTCGGGTGCTGCAAACCGTAGACTTTCTACGAATCGCTTGTCAACGATGGGCGAGCAGGTGAGACGTAGATCCCGGCGGACCCCGCCGGGTGGGGAGGAGCCGAGCGTGGCCCAGGCGACGCGCCGCCGGATGCCGAAGCGCTCCCGCGAGCAGACCCGCGCACTGATGCTGCGGGCCGCCACGGAATTGGTGTGCGAGGGGGTGTCCGACCCCGGCGATCCCGGCGTCTCCGCGGTCCTCGCGTACGTCCAACTGACCGAAGTGGCGGCCCGGGCCACCGCGATCGTGCGCAGCGAACTGGCCGACGCGCTCGGCGCGGAGATCACCCCGATCACCACCGGGGCGATCTATCAGGTATGGCCGAACCAGAGCGACTTCCAGGCGGATCTGCTCTTCCACCTCGCCGAGCTGGACGCGGCCTCAGGGCCGGGCATCAGCGAGGTGGAACAGATCGTGCGCGAAGCCGTGGCCGCCGCGACGCCGCTGCCGGAGTTGATCGCCGCGATGATCGAGCAGTCCTTCCGGCACACCAGGGACAGCGCCGTCTTCTACGCGACGCTCAGCCTCTACCCGCGCTGCGGCAACGTCCGGGTGCGCGAAGCGCTCGCCCACGGCGACGAGCAGTTCGCGGACGCGATCCGCCCAGTCTGGCAGGCGCTGTTAGACGGCTACCGCCTGCGCCTGCGCGCGCCCTACACCGTCGACGACCTCGCGGTCTCGATCGGCGCGATCCTCGAGGGCTGCGCACTGCAGTGGCGGCGCAAGCCCGCGTGGACCGCCGACCCGCTCGGGGACCCGGACGTATCGCTGCCGACCCGGCTCGCGCAGATGGTCTTCACGCAGATGGCCGAGGCGGACGATGTGTCCTGAATGTTCTGATATAAGCGAACGGATCGAGGCGGGCGCGGCGGACCAGGGGGCTGATCCGCCGCGGCGCGCCCGGCACCGGCCGGGGTTCAGGAGTTGCGGAGCATGGACTGGCGGATCCGGCCGCCGGGGAACTCGGCGGGGGTGCGCTCTCCCGCGCCGTTGACGGCGAGGCCGACCAGCCGGTCGTCGATGGGCAGGATCAGCTTGGCCTCGACCAGGCGCCGCACCGTCTCGGTGATCTGCTCGGCGGTGGCGGTGATGCCGTAGTCGCGCTCGACCACGGCGCCCACCCGCTCCGGCCGGGGGGAACCGTCGCAGGCCAGCAGGACGGCGCGGTCCAGGCCGGTCAGGCTCCAGAAACCCTTGACGGCGCACTCGCGGGTGTCGACCACGTCCAGCTCGCCCTCCTCGTCCGCCATGAACAGGGTCGGCGGCCGGCGGGAGTGGGCGGCGGAGGTCCAGTGCTTGACCGCCGCGAGGGTGGCCTCGACGCCCGGGTTGAGCGAGCCGTCGGGGTTGCGGCCCATCGGGTCGAGCCGGGTGCCGCTCGGATCGAGGGTGAAGAAGTACGCGAGCTCGTGCAGATCGCGCTCGGGCACCGGGTAGACGTACGCCATCGCGGTCACCGGGAACAGGGTGAGCCCGAGCTCCTGCGCCTGGGCGTGGTAGACGCTGTACCTGTGGTAAGCCAGGGGATTGAGTCCGAACGGCGCCTGCAGGTGCTCGAGCAGCGGCAGCCACTCGGCCATCTCCAGGTAGTAGTCGTCCTTCTCGCCGGGAAATCCCCACAGCAGCGACCAGGACAGCCGCATGCCCAGCTCCTTGGACCACTTCAGCAGCTGGATGTTCTGCCACCCGGCCACGCCCTTGTCCATCAGCTGCAGCACCTCGGAGTGCAGGCTCTCGATACCGGGCTGCACCCACACGATGCCCGAGCGCACCAGCAGTTCGAGCTGCTCGTGGCTCAGGTTCGCCTTCACCTCGTAGAAGAAGCGCCAGGGCTTGTTCTCCTCGGCCAGCTGCGGCAGCAGAGTCTGGAAGTAGCGCATGTCCAGGATGTTGTCGACGACCTCGAAGCCGCTGATGCCGTGCCGGTCCCAGAGCGTCTCGATCTCCTCGCGCACCCGCTCGGCCGACTTCGACCGGTAGCCCAGGCTGCTGCCGTTGAGCCCGCAGAAGGTGCACTGGTGCTTCGCGCCCCACCAGCAGCCCCGGGAGGTCTCCAGCGGCAGGCCCGGCACGATCTGGTCGCGCAGCGGGGAGCGCTCCAGCGTCTCGAAGTAGTCGGCGTAGGTCGGCGCGGGCAGGCTGTCGAGGTTGTTGAACAGCGCCCTGGGCACCCGCTTGCCGCCGAGCAGCGTCAGCTGCCTGCGATGCCGGGGGCCGAGCACGCCCGCCGGCAGATCGGCGGTCTCGATCTCCCGGCCCTGCTTCAGCACGCGGCGGCACAGGTCGGAGACGATCCCGTCGGCCTCGCCGGAGACGACGTAGTCGACCCACGGGAAGAGCCGGTGGGTGGCCTCGCCCATGGCGGTCTCGCAGTTCGCGCCGCCCATCATGGTGATCACCTCAGGGTCGAGCTCGTGGATGCGCCGCAGCAGGGCCAGCGAGGCAGTGTGCTGCTCGAACGTGGAGGTGCAGCCGACCACGCGGGCGCCGGTGGCCAGGACCCGCCGGGCGGTCTCGTCGACGAACTCGACCGCCGCCACCCGCAGCCGCCGGAGCATCGCGACGCGGGCGACCGGGTCGCCGCCGCCGACGAACGGGTCCGTGAGGGCCTCGGCGAACAGCCGCAGGTACTCCTGCTCCTCCTGTTCCGGGCGCGGGCCGAACGCCGCGGCCGCGAAGGTCCACTCCCCGGCCAGGAAGTTCGGCGGCGTGGTCAGCGTCGCCTCGTACAGCTGCGAGCCGACCTTCTCGGCGAACCACATGCTGGCGTGGACCACCTTCGCGCGTACGCCGTCGCGCTCCAGGATGCCCTGGAGCAGGCTCAGCGCCAGTGAGGGCCGCTGGATCTCCACATACGGCATCGACACGAAGCACACGTCGGGCGCGCCGTCGTCTGTCTTGTTCACGGTTGCACTCCAGTGGTCTCGGTACCGGCGGGGTGGGTGCCCCGGCCCGCGCGGGCCGGAGCACCCGGGTGGGTCACTTCTGGTACGTGCCCGTCCAGCTGTACGTCACCGAGACGGTGACGCTGATGGAGTCGGGGTCGGCGCTGAGCGTTCCGCTCACGGCCTCGGCGACGATGTCCGGGGCGCTGGTGTAAGCGGTGTAACCCGCCATGAGTTCTGCGGCCATGTGAGCTCCTTAGCTAAACGGCCCGCTGGTAGGTGAACGAGACGGTGATGGTGAAGAAGCTGCTGACGTCGCTCCGGAGGTCGCCCGGGCGCGCTCCCGTGGCCTCGGCGATGATGTCCGGGGCGTTGGTGTAAGCGGTGTAACCCGCCATCAGTTCGACGGCCATGGATGACCCCTCGGCGGCTAGCGCTGCAGCGTGAAGGTGGCGGTCACCGAGACGGTGACGCTGATGGACTCGGGATCGACCGTGGCGGCGCCGCTGACCGCCTCGGCGATGATGTCCGGGGCGCTGGTGTAAGCGGTGTAACCCGCCATGAGCTCGGAAGCCATGCGGCTCCTCCTGATGCGGACGAGGCCGGCTCGCGCCGGCGGGCCGGGGACCGTCCCCGGCCCGCTTCGATCAGACCAAGCCGGGCGGGCAGTGCGCCATGACAGCTGCCGGTCGGTGCGTGCCGACGGCTCTAGCAGAGTCCTGTCAGGTGACACAGGACCCTGTCCCGCGCGGGCGTCCCACCCGGCGGCCTTCTGCCGCTGCCCCCGGCGGTGTTCCGGCTCCTAGCATCCGAGCCATGACGGTAGTAGTCGAAGTCGCCGAACCGCTCCGTGGATCCCCCGCGCGGTTCTACTCGGCCTCCTCCGAGGTCCCCGCGGAGGTGCTCCGGGTCCTGGCGGACCTGTCCCTGCCCCCGGAGCCCGGCGCGCGGGCGGTGGGCCACGCCGGCCGCAACGAGAACTGGACCCTGACCGCCTCCGACGGCCGCCGGCTGTTCGTCAAAAGGCTGATCGGGTCGCCGGCCGAGACGGCGGAGCGGTTCGGCCGCGCCACCGCCTTCGCCGCGTTCACCGACGCCGTACCGCCGCGCCGGTGGCGGGCCCCGGCGCTGCTCGGCGCGGACGCCGAAGCGCGGGTGCTGGTCTACGAACAGCTGCCGGACGCCGCGTCGGCGACGGAGTGGATCGAGGACCTCGACGTCGCCTTCGCCCGCCGGATCGGTCGCGCCGTCGGCGAACTGCACGCCGCGCCGGCCGACGCGGTGCCGCCCGCCGCGCGGGTGCGGCCCGAGTCCGGGGCCGCGCAGCTGTCCGCGCTGAGTGTGGAGCAGTACGCGTCCAGCAGCGGCGCCGACCTGGAGGCCTGGGCGCTGCTGCAGCACGACAAGGCACTGACGCGGTCGCTCGCCGCGCTGGCCGAGCGCTCGCAGGCGGCGCCGCAGCGGCCCGGCCACTGCGACCTGAGGCTGGATCAGATCCTGCGAATCGGCGACGGGATCCACCTGGTCGACTGGGAGGAGTTCCGCCTCGCCGACCCGGCCCTGGACGTCGGCTCGCTCGTCGGCGAGTGGCTCTACCGGGCCGCCGGCGCGATGTTCGCCGACGCCGGCGCCGAGCGCGGCGACTCTGCCGAGGCCCACGACGAGCTGGTGCGCCGCGGCACCCGGGAACTCGAGGTGGTCCGCCCGCTGATCATGGCGTTCTGGACGGGCTACCGGCAGGAGGGCGCGCCGGACGCCGGGCTGGCCGAGCGGGCCACCGCGTACGCCGGCTGGCACCTGTTCGACCGGATGCTGGCCAAGGCCAGGTTCTCCGCCCTGCTGGGCGCGCAGGACCGCGGCATCGCCGGCATCGGGCGCACCGCCCTGATCAACGCGCCGCAGTTCGTCGCGACCATCGGACTGGAGGAGTCGTGAGCATGCTCAAGACCAAGCCCGCCACGCCGGGCCGGACCCTGGCCGCCGCGTTGGCCGAGCTGCGCATCGACGCGGACATGGACCAGGTCGGGGTCGGCGCGCGCACCGTCGAGGCGGACGACCCGGTCGCCTTCCGGGCGACGCTGGCCACCGCGCTCTACGAGTTCTGGCACGCCGGCACCGCCGAGCGCGAGACGACGCCGGCCGGGGTGCGCCGCAGCCCGGCCTACGAGCACGAACTCACCATGGCCTTCCCGCACACCGGCAGCGTCACCAAGGCCACCGTGCACGCCCTGCCCGACGGCGACGGCGACGGATCAGCCCTCGGCGTGATCGAGGTGAACCGGGTGCGGATTGCGGTGCCGGCCCAGGCCGTGGCCGGACACGCGAAGGGCGAGGAGATCCTGGTGCAGCTCCCAGCCGCGCGGCCCATGCTCTCGCCCGGATTCCTCTACGCCACCGGCGCGGCCGGCGGCGCCGACGGCGCGAACGTACTCCGGATGTATGTACACGTTCAGGACCCGGCGCACGGACCGGCCCTGTGGCACACCGTGCTGAGCACCCTGGAGGCCCGCGGCGCGCGTTACGGTGCCAAGGCCCTGAGCCGGCCGGAGAGCCACCCGCGTCGCGACGCGATCGTGTTGTACCTGCCGCAGTCCGCGTGGTCGTGCGTGCCGGACCTGGTGCGCGCGCTGGACGGTGCGCCCGGCCTGGGCGAGGCCACCTCGGTGCTCGCCCGGCGGGTGGCCCCCGGCCTCGCGCTGGCCTGGGAGCCGACCGACGTCCGGCCGGGCCGCACACGGGTGAGCTTCGGCCAGCACCGCACCATCGCGGTGGCCTGCGGCGTGGTGCGGCACATGAGCGACGGGGTGGACCTGGAGCAGGCGGTCGCCGAGGAGCTGAACTCAGCCGGAGTGGACCCGGCCGAGCCGGCCCGCAACCTCGACTCGCCCGCCTTCCCCGACACCGGATCGGCGCGCAGGGCCAGGAGCGGCTCATGACGCACCGGCGCGTGTCCTTCGTCTTCCCGCAGCAGCCGAGCGACCCGCGGGCGATCCTGCCCTACGGCGAGCTGGTGCGCGACTCCCCGTTCCACGCGCTCTGGGTGGGCCAGTCGCTGCGCATCGAGAGCCACCCGGCCCTGGCCTACCTGGCCGGCGCGGGCTGCCACGTGCCGGTGGGCATCTCGGTGGGACTCACGGCCCTGCGTCACCCGCTGGACGCGGCGGTCCAGGCCAGGTCGCTGGCCGCGCTGGCGGACCGGCCGGTCTCGGTCGGGTACGGCGCGGCCGACGCGGACTTCGTCACCAGCGTGACCGGCCGCCCGTACGCCAAGCCGGCCGCGGCGGTGGAGGAGTACGTCACGGTCATGCGGGCCCTGCTGAGCGGCGAACGGGTCCGGCACAAGGGGGCGCTGTTCGAGCTCGACAGCATGCTGCCGCCGTTGGAGCACGCGCCGCTGGAGATCGGCGCGGGTGTGCTGCGCCCGGCGATGGCCCGGGCGGCCGGGCGCGCCGCCGAGTCCGCGATGACCTGGCTCACGCCGCCGGAGTACCTGGCCGGCACGGTGATCCCGAACCTCGCCGTCGGCGCCGCGCAGGCCGGGCGGGACACCCCGCCGCGGGTGGTGGCGATGGTGCCGGTCGGCTTCTCCGGGCCGGGGCGCAACCCGATGCTGCTGGCGCAGAACACGGTCATCAACCACCTGCGCAAGGTGCACTACACCGACATGCTGCGCCAGGCCGGGCTCGACGTGGACCGCTCCGATCCGGTCGCGGGCGCGCGCGAGCTGGTGGACGAGGGGGTCTTCGTCTACGGCAAGCCGGGCGACGTGGCCGCCGAGATCCGCCGGTACCACGACGTCGGCGTGGACGAGGTGGTGCTGAACGTCACCGGGATCTCCAACCTCTACGGCGACGACGCGCTGATCGCGGACCTGCGCGCGATGGCCGAGGAATTGGCCGAGGAGCCGGCCGGGCAGCAGGCCGGGGGAGGCGGGGCGCGGTGACGGCGGGTCAGCGCGCCGAATCCGTCGACCCGGTCCTCGGGCGCAAGCCCGTGCACCTGCTCCGGCACATGATGCGGCGCAGCCGCGGCACGGTGGTGCTGGCCCTGCTGCTCGCGCTGGCCTCGGCCGCGTTCGCGCTGACCGTGCCGTACGTGGTGAGCAGCATGGTCGAGGCGGTCGGGGCCGGGCGCACCCCGGTGCGCCAGGGCGCCGAGCTGGCCCTGCTGGTGATCTCCGGCGCCGTCACCTCGGGCTGGTCCGCGTACCTGCTCGGCCGGGTCGGCGAGTTCGGCGCCGCGGATATCAGGAAGATGATGGTCCGGCGCATCCTGGCGATGCGTCCGGCCGACGTGCGCGCCCGCGGCGCCGGCGACCTGGTCGCCCGGACTACCGCGGACGCACAGCAGCTGCGCTCGGTCAGCGACGTCGCGGTCACCGCGATGCCGGTCTCGGCCGTGATGGTCTCTGCCTCGCTGGTCCTGATGGGCCTGCTCGACTGGGTGCTGCTGCTCGTGGTGGTGGCCACCTTCGCCGTGGCCGGCCTGGCGATCCGGGTGTTCCTGAGCGGCATGCGGCGCAGCGGCCGGGCCCGGCAGCAGGCGGTGGGCTCGCTGGCCGAGCGGCTCACCACAGTGCTGGCCGCACTGCCGGTGATCAAGGCCTACCGGGCCGAGGAACGGGTCAGCGAGCCGATCTTCGAGCAGGTCGACGCGGTGGCGCGCAACGCGGTGGCCTGCGACCGGGCGCAGGCCTTCATCTCGCCGCTGGCGGGCGTGGCCCAGCAGATCGCGATCATCGGGGTGCTCGCGATCGGCGGTGCCCGGGTCAGCTCGGGCCGGCTCAGCCCCGCGCACTACGTCGCGTTCCTGATGTACCTCTTCCAGATCATCAATCCCCTGATGACGGTCGCGTCCGGGTTCGGCCGGATCCAGCTGGGCCTGTCCTCGGTCGGCCGGATCCTCGAGGTGCTGCGGGCGCGGGCCGAGCGGCCCGGGCCCGCGGCCGAGCCGGCGGTGCCGGCCGGCGCGCCGGCGCTGGAGTTCCGGGCTGTCAGCGCGCGGTATCAGGACGCGGAGCCGGTGCTGCGCCGGATGGACCTGAAGGTCCCGGCGCGCGGGGTCACCGCACTCGTCGGGGTTTCCGGCGCGGGCAAGACGACCGTGCTCAATCTGGCCGAGCGCTTCCTCGATCCGTACGCCGGGACCGTGAGCCTGCACGGCACCGACGTGGACCGGTGGCCGCTGGCCGCCCTGCGCGGCCGGATCGCCTACGTGGACCAGGCGTGCACCATGCTGGACGCGACGATCCGGGAGAACGCGGTGCTCGGATGCGCCGCGGCGCCGGACGACGCCGCGGTGTTCGACGCGCTGCGCCGGGTCGGCCTCGCCGACGCGATCGCGGCGCTGCCGCAGGGCCTTGACACCCGGCTGGGCGGGGGAGGGGACCTGTCCGGCGGGCAGCGGCAGCGGCTCGCGCTGGTGCGCGCGCTGCTGTCCGACGCCGACGTGCTGCTGCTGGACGAACCCAGCTCCCAGCTCGACGGCCTGAACGAGGAGCGGCTGCTCTCGCTGCTCGACGAGGCGGCGCGGGACCGGGCCGTGGTGGTCGTCGCGCACCGGCTCTCCACCATCCGCGACTCCGCCCAGATCGTCTACCTCGAGGACGGCTCGGCCCTCGACGCGGGCACGCACTCCGAACTGCTCGCCCGCTGCGCCGGCTACCGCGCCCTGGTGCGCAGCCAGTCCGGCGGCGTGCTCGACCAGGATCGAGACGCCGTCGTCGCGGCCTCGTCGGCCGTCTGACCATTCAGGCGCATTGGGTTGTCGAGACGACGTACTCGGATCGTCCGTGGGATCGGCGAGAGTGTCCATGTTCTGTTGGTGACGGCCGGCTTGGACGCCCTCGCCACCTCTCTCCGTCGATATCGACGGCGCCCTGAGCGGAAGGTGGTGGGTCGGCCGGGCACCGGAGCTGACCAGCAGCGATCTCGTATGCGTGACCGTGGCCGTGGCCTGGCTGGTAGCTACTGCTTCGAGTCTTACTGGCCATGCGCCGCGCCGTCCTGCCTCTGGTCAAGCGTGTGGTCAGGGAACTGGCGATCGATGGCGGCTTCCGGTTCGCCCACAG
The DNA here is from genome assembly GCF_018139695.1 of Actinospica durhamensis. Lineage (GTDB taxonomy): Bacteria > Actinomycetota > Actinomycetes > Streptomycetales > Catenulisporaceae > Actinospica > Actinospica durhamensis. The sequence continues at coordinate 38,506 of NZ_JAGSOG010000054.1, forward strand.
GCGGATGCGACCTGGTCGCCGAGCGCGGGGGATCCTGCTGATCTCAAGGGCCGGCTCAAGGGCGAGGAACACGGCGGCGGGGCATCGAGGGCATCGCGGTCCGGGCCGGGCGGCGCGTTCCTGCCATGGCCGCCGTGCTCCGGCCCGACGAGAAGACCGGACGGCTTATCACCCAGCCGCTGATCGCCTGCGGTCACTGACCGGCAGCCGGAATGCGCGTCGAGACGACGATCGCCCGGATGCGCTGGGCGGCGCGGATCGCGACGCCCTCGAGATTTCGTGC
>NZ_JAGSOG010000550.1 GCF_018139695.1 Actinospica durhamensis
CCCCGCTCCCGGTGGCGCAGCGCCGCCATGACCCCGAGCGCCGCGTGCAGCCCGGTGACCACGTCGACCAGCGCCACGCCCACCTTCGTCCCGGACCCGCCGGCCTCGCCGGTCACGCTCATCAGCCCGCCGACCGCCTGCACGATCAGGTCGTAGCCCGGCAGCCCCGCCCCCGCACCCGGCCCGAACCCGGTGATCGAGCAGTAGACCACGCCCGGATTGAGCTCCCTGACCTGCTCGTATCCGAGCCCGTACCGGTCCATGGTGCCCGGCAGGAAGTTCTCCACCACCACGTCCGCGCGCCGCACCAGCTCGCGGGCCAGTGCCGCGTCCTCGGCCGCGGTCAGGTCGAGGACGAGCGACTGCTTGTTGCGGTTGACCCCGAGGAAGTAGGTGGCCTCCGGGCCGCTGCCGCCCTCGTCGTCCGCGCCGTCGCCGTCGCCGTCTTCGCCATCGCCATCGCCATCGCCGAGGTCCGCGAACGGCGGTCCCCACGCGCGCGTGTCGTCCCCGCTGCCCGGTCGCTCCACCTTCACCACCCGCGCCCCGAGGTCGGCCAGCAGCATGGTGGCGTACGGCCCGGCCAGTACCCGGCTGAAATCGGCGATCAGCACGCCCTCCATCGGGCCGCCCGCCGTCTCGCCGTGCGTCGCCTCGGCATTCACCTCGTTCATGGTCGGGCCATGCTATCCGCGCCCCGCACGCCCGCGAAGGGTGAAAAGTGCATGCGCGCGGCCGCCGGATTTGCCACCATGTCCGCGACGAAGGGGCGGGACATGGACGATCGACGGGTGATGGGTGATTCGCTGCGGGGGCTGGCCCTGGGCGACGGGTTCGGCGGGCGCTGGTTCCACCAGGGCGGCGGGCACCGGGTGGTGGAGATGATCGAGCACCGCCACACGCCGACGGAGGCACCGTTGCGCTACAGCGACGACACCGCGATGGCGCTGAGCGTCGCCCGGGTGCTCGGCACGCACGGACGGATCGACCAGCAGCAGCTCGCCGCGCTGTTCGCGGCCGAGTATCTGTCCGACCCGTACCGCCAGTACGGCTACGGGATGACCCGGCTGCTGCCGCACCTCGACGCCGACCCGGGCAACTTCGCCACCTATGCCAAGGCCCTGTTCAACGGCGAGGGCAGCCTGGGCAACGGCTCGGCGATGCGGGTGGCGCCCCTCGGCGCGTTCCTCCACCGCGACCTCGACCTCGTCGTCGAGCAGGCGGCGGCATCCTCGGAGGTGACGCACACCCACCCGGAGGCGGTGGCCGGCACGATCGCGGTGGCCGTGGCGGCGGCCCTCGCGGCAGCGGGCCGCGACGAACCGCCGCTGCGGCCGGCCGCGTTCCTCACAGGTGTGGCGCAGCGCACGCCGCCGGGCGTGATCCGCGACGGCGTGCTCACAGCAGCGGAGCTCGACCCGGCCACCGAGCCGTGGCGGGCGGCCGAACTCCTCGGCAACGGCGAGCGGATCCGGGCCTCGGACACGGTGCCGTTCGCACTGTGGACCGCCGCCCGCCACCTCGAGGACTATGCGGCCGGACTGTGGGGGTCCCGCGGGTGCGGAGTCCGGAGCGTCGGTCCTCGTCATGGTGGCCGTCCTTTCGATACAGCCACCCACCTTCGAGGAGCACTCCTGACGGGAACCTGACCTGAGCTGA
>NZ_JAGSOG010000551.1 GCF_018139695.1 Actinospica durhamensis
GGGCGCCGTCGGGGCCGTCCCAGCGGTCCGGGTCGAAGCGGTCCGGGTGCGGGTAGAGCGTGGGCAGACGGTGGATCAGGTACGGGCTGTAGGCCACCGTGGTGCCCGCGGGCAGGGGAACGCCGGCGAGTTCGCAGTCCACTGCGGTGCTGCGGGTGAAGAACCAGCCGGGCGGGTAGAGCCGGAGCGTCTCGGTGAACACACGGGCGGCGTAGGGCAGGGCGGGGACGTCCGCGGGGACGGGGGCGCGGCCGCCGAGGACGTCGTCGAGTTCCTTGTGCAGCCTGGCCTCGACCTCGGGGTGCGCGGCGACCAGGTGCAGCGCCCAGGCCAGCGCGCTGGCCGTGGTCTCCGTGCCGGCCATGAAGAAGGTGAGCACCTGGTCGACCACCTCGGCATCCGCGAGGCGGTCTGCGAGACGGTCAGCAGGGCGGTCAGCGGGGCGGTCACCGAGGCGGTCTTCGGACGCGGCGGGGGCATCAGACGGGTCGGAGGCCTCGTCACGGGCGGCCAGCAGTGCGGAGAGCAGGTCGTCCGGTTCGGCGCCGTCTTGGGCCGAACTCGGGTCTGCGCCCTGGGCGCGGCGGTCGGCGGCGATCTGCCCGATCGAGGCGCGCAGCCGGGTGCGGGCGAGGTCGTAGCGGCGGTTGCCGGGCGTGGGCAGGCGGTTGACCCAGCCGGGCGCCAGCATCCGCAGGTAGGTTCCCTCCACGATGGTGCGCAGGTCGGCCAGGGCCTGCGTCTGCACGTCCTGGGCCAGGTCCGCGCCGAACATCGTCTGCACGGCGATGCGTCCGGTCAGGCCGTAGAGCGCGGCCATCACGTCCACCGGCTCGCCGGGGCGCCATCCGTCGGCCAGGCGGGCGATCTGCTCGGCCATCACCTGCGCGTAGCCGGCCAGGCGGGCCGGGTGGAAGGCGGGCTGGCACAGCCGGCGCTGGCGCCGGTGGTCCGCGTGCGGGCAGGTGACCAGGCCGTTGCCCATGGACTCGCGGGCCTTGTCGAACAGCGGGCCGCCCTTGTCGTAGACCTGGTCCTCGCGCAGCAGCCGGTCGGTCAGCTCGGGGTCGCAGACCACGATGACCGGCCGCGGGCCCATCCGGATGCGCACGAGCCGGCCGTGCGCGGGCAGCGACTGGAGGAACGGCAGGGGTCTGCGGTAGAGCGCCGGGCCGTGTCCGAGCAGCGGCCACGCGCCGCCCGCCGCGGCCACCGTGCGATCGGGGCCCTTGCGACCGGGGCCCGTGCGGTCAAGGCCGGAGTCCACCGCCACCGCGTTCCGCCTTCCCGGCCGCCGGCTGCGGCGCGCCGTCCCCTCGAGCCGGGCCTCTGACCGCCCGGCATCCGTCGACGGGCTCGAAGACGCCGCCGCGTACAGTGCCCAGTCTGCTCGGCCGCCGGGGTGGCGCAAGGCGCGCGGGGGTGGCGAAAGGGGGCGCCGGGCGCGGGCGAGACAGGGTTCGTATCCCGACGCTCGCGGCCTGTTCACCGCGCGTTCACACACTGATCCGCGTCGCACCGTCTCGGCCCGGTAGCCTCGGCGCGCCGGAGTACGGGTGTGAGGGAGACGAGCGGTGCGGGAACTGCCCAGGTCGGACAAGCGCGCCAAGTCGGCCGGGGAGGGGTTCGTCTCAGCCTTCTCCGACGGGGCGGGGG
>NZ_JAGSOG010000552.1 GCF_018139695.1 Actinospica durhamensis
CCCAGGGGGACCCGGGCTCAGGCGGCGTTGCCCGAGCCGCCGGAACTGGAGCTGGAGCCTGAGCCGGAGCCTGAGCCGAAACGGGTGGCGGTGGTGCGGGCGTCTTCGGAGCTGGGGCCGGGCTGGGGGACGAAGACGGTGGCCCGGTAGTACTTGAGCTCCTCGATCGAGTCCCTGATGTCGCCGAGGGCGCGGTGGTTGCCGGTCTTGGCGGGGGCCTGGAAGTAGACCCGCGGGTACCAGCGGCGCACCAGTTCCTTGATCGAGGACACGTCCACGACGCGGTAGTGCAGGTGCGTCTCGAGCTCGGGCATGTCGCGGGCCAGGAAGCCCCGGTCGGTGCCGATGGTGTTGCCGGCCAGGGGGGCCTTGTTGGCCTCGGGGGCGTGCGCGCGCACGTACTCGAGCACCAGGCGCTGCGCCTCGTCCAGGCTCACGCCCTGCTCAAGCTCGGCCAGCAGGCCGGAGTGCACGTGCATGTCCCGGACGAACTCCTTCATCTGGGCGAGCGCTTCGGCCGGGGGCTTGATCACCACGTCCACACCGTCGCCGAGGATGTTCAGATCCGAGTCGGTCACCAGCGCGGCCACCTCGATCAGCGCGTCGTGCGCCAAGTCGAGGCCCGTCATCTCGCAGTCGATCCACACCAGCCGGTCATTCATGCCACCGAGGCTACCGGTCCGCACGCTCAGCCCTCCACCGCGGGAAGATCCCGGCGGCGATCGGCGGGGCGGTCGGAGGCGGCCACGGCGGCGCATTCCTCGGGCTCGGAGCCCACGCGCTGGGCTCCCACGCCCGGGGCCGGGCGGGTCTCGGACCCCAGCCGATCCGACGCCAGATCCGGCCCGCGATCCGGCCCGCGATCCGACGTGAGCAGGCCGTCCTCCTTGGCCGCCGCCGCTGCCTCGGCGTCCTCGTCGAAGTCGTCTCCGGAGCCGGCCCGGGTGCGCAGCGTGGGGGTGGTGCGGAAGCCGCTGCGGTACGCGGTCGGCGAGGTGGAGAGCATGCGGCGGAAGTGGCCGCGCATGGCCACCAGGGAGCCGAAGCCGCTGCGGATCGCGATCTGATCCATCGCCAGATCGGTGGACTCGAGCATCCGTTGCGCGTACATGACCCGCTGCGCATTGAGCCACTGGAGCGGGGCGACGCCGACGGTGTGGCGGAACTTGCGGTCGAAGGAGCGGCGCGACATCGAGGCCCGGGCGGCCATGGCGTCGACGTCGAGGGGCTCGGTGAGGTGGTCAAGGGCCCAGGTCATCGAGTCGGCCAGCGGGTCCCCGCGCAGCTCGTCCGGGACATCGTTGTCGAAGTACGGGGTCTGTCCGCCGCGGCGGCCGACCGGGAAGACGAGCCGGCGGGCGAGGCGGGCGGCGGCCTGGGCGCCGTGGTCGCGGCGGACCACGTGCAGGCAGGCGTCGATGCCGGCCGCGGCGCCCGCGCCGGTGACCACCTCGCCGTCGTCCACGCACAGTTCGCGCGGCAGCACCTGGGCGCGCGGGAACCTGCGGGCGAGGGTGGGGGCGTAGAGCCAGTGGGTGGTGCACGGGCGGCCGTCCAGCAGGCCGGCCGCGGCCAGGACGAACACGCCGCTGTCCAGGCCGAGGATGCGCGCGCCCTCCTTGGCCGCGCGGCGCAGGGTGGCC
>NZ_JAGSOG010000553.1 GCF_018139695.1 Actinospica durhamensis
TCTACGGCTTCCTGCTCGTCCACCACGCGCTACGCGACCTGATGCGCCAAGCCGCCGGCGTAGCCGATGGCTTCGATGGTGGCGATGAGCTGGGCGGGGGACACCTCTGGGGGGTATGCGACGGCGGCGCGCTCGGTGGCGTAGTTCACCGAGGCGCTCACGCCGTCGATCCGGTTGAGGCGCTTCTCGATCCGGGCCGCGCAGGACGCGCAGGTCATGCCGGTGATCTCGAGTTCTATGCGCTCGCCGACGTTGGGCATGTCGGTACCCTCGCTTCCTTGCTCGTCCTCGGTCGTGTCCGGGTCCGCGCCACCCGCGTTCTGCGGTTCCGCGTCGCTCGCGTGCTGCGGCTCGCACCGCGCGCGTTCTGCGGTTCCGCGTCGGTCGCGTGCTGCGGCTCGTACCGCGCCGCGCGTGCTGGTTTTCTGCGCCGCGCGCCGGCTCGCTCGTCGCGTGGTCCTGCCGGGTGGGCGGGTCAGCCCAGTTCGTATCCGGCCTCGTCGACGGCTGCGCGGACCTCGTCCTCGGACAGCGGCCTGGTGGAGCCGACCGTCACCTTCTTGGCGCCGAGGTCGACGGTCACGCCGGTCACTCCGTGGATCGCGGACAGTTCGCGGGTGACGGCGTTGGAGCAGTGGCCACAATTCATGCCGAAAACCGAGTAGACGGTGACTACGGGGCTGTCGTCGGGGATGCCGTTGTCGGCGGACGGAGCCGGCTCGGGGGTCTGGGTGGCCGGGGTGGCCGGCGCGGTCTGGGTGATCTCGATGTCGGTCATGTGCGGGCTCCCGTTCGTGGAGGGTGAGGTGGGATGACGTGGGGTGGGATGAGACGTCGGTGGTGTCGGGTGGGATGGGTGCGGAGTCATGGGCGGAGGCGGAGGTGGGGTTGAAGCGCTGTGCGTTAGGAGCGCACTAGGCGGGCGATGGCGGCTGAGGCCTCGCGGAGCTTGGCGTCGGCCACCTCGCCGCCCTGGGCCATGGCCTCGGAGACGCAGTGGGCCAGGTGCTCCTGCAGCAGCCCCAGGGCCACCGACTCGAGGGCGCTCTTGGCCGCCGAGACCTGGGTGAGGATGTCGATGCAGTACTTGTCCTCCTCGATCATCCGCTGCAGCCCTCGGACCTGCCCCTCTATCCGACGCAGCCGCTTGAGGTAGTCGTCCTTCGCGTCGCTGTACCCATGCGTATGAGTGGCCTCACTGGCGTGCATGCCTGGCATTGTCCGCCTCCTTCCACACTCGTCCTCCTCGTACCCGTCACGATCACTTCAACCATACCCCAGTAGGGTATATTCCGGCGGCCGCGCGTGCAGGTTCACGGAGATGGGTCAACGGATGATCAGGTGAACGGGCGAATGGGTGACGGCCGCGGGGAAGCAGGGAGCGGGGAAGCGGGAAGCGGAGAGACGGGCCGGGGAAAGCAAAGGGCCCCGGAACGCGTCTCCGCTGTTCCGGGGCCCTACTGACTGGGGTGAGTGACGGGACTCGAACCCGCGACCACCTGGACCACAACCAGGTGCTCTACCAACTGAGCTACACCCACCATCGTCACTCCTGCGCCTTACGGCGCCTGAGCACTCGCACTAGTGTAGCGGCTCCCGAGGGGTGCTCGGACACCCCTTTTTCCGCGGCGGGGGGAGCCT
>NZ_JAGSOG010000554.1 GCF_018139695.1 Actinospica durhamensis
ATCAACCTCGGCCTCACCCGCACCAACGGACGCTGGAACCTGCCGACACCAGCATGAACAGGCCAGTGGCGGGCCGGCTACGCCGACCCGCCACATCAGACCACGAAGATCTTCATCGGACTTCTAGGTCGTAGAGCTCGTGCGGGCCGTGCGGGTATCTGTGTACGTATTTCCAGTCGGCTGTGCGGATCATCCGCACCGGGCCGTACTCGTCGTAGACGACTACGCGGTCGCGTTCGGGCTCGGTGGCTGTGGGCAGGCCGGGCCGCGGTCGCGGAGTGGAGCCGTCGAGTAGGTCGGTGAACGAGCGGCCGGGCAGGTCGGTCCGGTCGGCGGCGTGGCCATCGGCCGAATACGTCGCAGGGGCCGAATCAAGGGCCAGGTAGTCGACGAGGGTGGGCAGTACGTCGTACTGGGAGAGCAGTTCCGCCTGGGTGCGGCCGCCTGGGATGCGGCCGGGTTGGGCCACCAGGAACGGGACCATGACTGAGGAGTCGTACATGTTCTGTGGGAAGGTTCCGTTGCCCTTGCCCCAGATGCCGTGGTGGCCGGCGTTGAAACCGTTGTCGCTGGTGAAGATCACCAGGGTGGACTCGGTCAGGCTGTGGCGCTCGAGGCTGGCTAGGACCCGGCCGATCGCGGCGTCCATGGCGGTGGTGGCGGCGAAGTAGCCGATCAGCGCTTCGCGGGTGTCGGGCTCGCCGCCGACCGCCGCGCCGTCGGGGTCCAGTGGCTGCCAGGGGTGCGCTGGGGGCTGCGGGCAGGTCTCGAATGCGCAGTCGCGGTACATATCCGTGTACTGCTTCGGGTGCTGGCCCCTCCAGGGCTTGTGTGGGGCGGTGAAGTGCAGTGAGAGGTAGAACGGCTCGGGCGCGTCGGCCTGGGTGGTTAGGAATGCCTCGGCGTCGTCGGCTAGGGCGTCGGTGAGATATCCGGGCTCCGCGACGCGGGTGCCGTTGCGGTACATCGGGGCGCCGCAGTAGGGGCCGCCGCCGCTTTCGTGGGCGTACCAGTGCACGAATCCGCGGCGGGGGCGGTCGTTGGCGCCGAGGTGCCATTTGCCGGACAGGCCAAGGCGGTAACCCGCGTCCGCGAGCAGGTCCGTGAACAGCGGCTGGCCCTCGAGGAAGTCTAGCCCGGTGTGTCCGGCGTGGTGGTAGGCGAGCCAGTCGTGCACGCCGTGCTGGGACGGGAGCCGGCCGGTGAACAGTGAGGCGCGCGCGGGGGAGCAGACCGGGGAGGTGCAGAAGAAGCGGGAGAAGCGCACGCCGCGTCCGGCCAGCGCGTCGAGGTGCGGGGTGCGGATCTCGTGGTTGCCGGCGCAACCCAACGCCCACGGGCCCTGATCGTCGGACAGGATCAACAGGACGTTCGGGCGGGCGGGATCGCGGCTGGCCATGCGGAGTTCTCCTCGCGGATTCGGCTACGTCCCGATGCTCGGGCGGCGCGCCCGGCGGGGTCAACCGGTCGGGAGCGGATGAATCCGAGATGACCGCCGGGCCGCCGCGCCGCCGTTCTCGCACCCTGCGACCTCGGATGACGCGTGGGAGCCAGGAATCATCCGCTATTCATGTGCTCTGACGAGTGTTGACCCGGTGATGAATCCCCGGCAAACATATGGGCACCGATC
>NZ_JAGSOG010000555.1 GCF_018139695.1 Actinospica durhamensis
GATGCGGACGAAGGCGGGCAGGAGTTCCAGGGTGCGGTTGACGTCGGCGAGGGCGAGTTCCTCGAGGATGCCCGAGGCGAACGTGTCGAGTCGGGCGCGGACGTCGGGGTCGGTGAAGACGCCGTCGGCTGTGGCCAGGGCGTCGGCGTTGCCGATGGCCAGTCTGCCGTCCAGGACGCAGGCGCCGGAGCGTCGCAGGATCCTGCGTATGCCGGGCAGTGCGTCGGCGCCGCCGAGGGGGGCGGAGCCGACGGTCAGCACGGCCGTCGGCTTGTCGTCGAGGACGCAGGCGCGGCGGGGGCGGGAGAACCAGTCGAGGGCGTTCTTGAGCACGCCCGGTAGCGCGCCGTTGTAGGACGGGGTACTGATGACCAGGGCGTCGGCCGCGTCGATCATCCTGCGCGCGGCCGCTGCCTCGGACGGCCAGCCGGACTCCTCGCTGTCCTGGTTGTAGTGCGGCAGGCTGCCCAGGTCGAGCATCTGGGTGCTGACTCCGACGTCCGCCGCCGTGAGGGCTCGGCGCACCGTCGCGATCGCGATCCCGTTGGTGGAGTTGCGGCGCAGGCTGCCGGAGATCAGGACGATATGAGGCATCGGAGATCGGCTCCCTTTTCGCTCGGACGCTGAGGCGTGATCTTCTGTGCGTTGGCTGATATACGGGGACGGGAGGGGAGAGGGGGTGGCGCGGGCCTACGAGCGTCAGCGTAGGGGTCCGCGGGTCATCCGGCAGCACCCGTCCGGGTGCCGTCCACACGCACGTTCCGGCAGGTCGGACGGGTGCTACGAACCGGGGTAGCCGATCGGGTAGGGCGCGGATCGGACGGGGCCCGTGCGAATCAGAGGTATGCCTTCCGCTGGATGGCGAACAGTTCGGCGTACAGGCCGCCCTGGGCGATCAGGTCGTCGTGGGCGCCGACCTCGGCGATGCGGCCTTCGCGCACGACGATGATGAGGTCGGCGGTCCTGACGGTGGAGAAGCGGTGCGAGACGAACACCGTGATGGCGCCGCTCTCCCTGGCCACCCGCTTGGCCTCGCGCACGTACTGCTCGAACAGCGCGTTCTCTGCCTCCGGGTCGAGCGCGGAGGCGGGCTCGTCCAGGATCAGCAGCAGCGGGTCGGACCTCATCATCGCCCGGGCGAGGGCGAGGCGCTGCCACTGGCCGCCGGAGAGTTCGGCGCCGTCGGTGTAGCTCTTGCCCAGCTGCGTCTCAAGGCCCCGCGGCAGCCGCTCGACCACGCCGAGGGCGTTGGCGCGGGTGAGCGCGCGCTCCAGGGCGGCCGAGTCCTTCTCGCGGGGCAGGTCGCCGAGGCCCACGGTGCGGGCCACGGTGAACTCGAACCTCGCGAAGTCCTGGAAGCCGGCGGTGATCTTCTCCCGCCACGACTCGATCCGCAGGTCGCGCAGGTCCACTCCGTCGACGGTGATTCGGCCGGCGCGGGGGCGGTAGAAGCCGCACAGCAGCTTCACCAGCGTGGTCTTGCCCGCGCCGTTCTCGCCCACCACCGCGACCGTGGCGCCGGCCGGAAGCAGCAGGTTGACGTCCTTGAGGGTGGGTTCGGCCTCGGGGCGGTAGCCGAAGTCCACGTGCTCGAGGGCGATGCCGCGGGTCAGCCGGGCGGGGGG
>NZ_JAGSOG010000556.1 GCF_018139695.1 Actinospica durhamensis
GTCGTGGCTGGAGTCGTCGACCACTGCCCCGCCGGCGAGATAGACGATGTCGATGAGGTTCCCGCTGCGCACGACGTAGGCGTGGTAGTCGGAGGCACCGCTGTAGTTGCCGTTCTCCTGGGCGGGCTTGCCCTGGTCAGTGCGCAGGATGACGGTGTACGCGACCCCGTTCGCGATCGTCGCGGTGGTCGTGGTCACCTGCGTCGACGGGACGTTGTTCACGTCGGTCATGTCCTTGAGCGTGGAGCACGCCGCCACGTCCTTCTCCAGCGCCGCATACGCAGCCTGCGCAGCAGACGTGCTGCTGTAACGGACGTACTTCTGCGAGGCGCCCGGCGTGCCGTCGAAGTCCGCCGCGGAGACATCGTTCGTCGCCGTGAAGTTGTTCATCGCGAAGCCCACGACATCCTTCGCGAACGCCGGGTAGCCATTGGCCGCGTCCGTGCACGGGTACAGGATCGGACTCTGCGACATCAAAGCGACCCCACTCAGCACCGTCGACGAACCCCCACCGGTCCACCGCAGCGTGCCGTCCAGCGGCACCTGCGAAGGCGAAAGCCAACCGGTCGGCAGAGCGGACCACGTCGGGTTCGGGGTCGGGCTCGAGTTTGTCGGCCCGCTGGTGGGAGCGGCCGCGGTGGTCGGGGTGCTCGAGGTCGGGGCACCCGTCGGCGAGGCCGCAGCGGTTCCGGTCTGCGGCGAGGTGGTTCCGGTCTGCGGCGAGGAGCTTCCGGAGGCGCCCGCGCCGGCGGCCGAACTGTGGCCGGAGCACGCGGCGGCGCCTCCGAGCACGGCGGCGGAGAGCAGGACGGCGGTGGCGGTGTTCTTCTTCATGACTGTTCCCTCCCCGGTGCGCCCCCGTCGGGCGCTTACACAGAGGTCACGCCTGAGCTTGCGGCCCGGTTGTCAGAAGTCGAAAATTCTTTGGCGAATACCAAAGCACTGCGCCCCCGGACGCGTGGTCCGGGGGCGCAGCGTGAGAAGAGACGGCGGGGATCAGCCGAGCGCCATGATCATCGTCTCGAGACTGGCGCTGTCGTGGCTGGAGTCGTCGACCACTGCCCCGCCGGCGAGATAGACGATGTCGATGAGGTTCCCGCTGCGCACGACGTAGGCGTGGTAGTCGGAGGCACCGCTGTAGTTGCCGTTCTCCTGGGCGGGCTTGCCCTGGTCAGTGCGCAGGATGACGGTGTACGCGACCCCGTTCGCGATCGTCGCGGTGGTCGTGGTCACCTGCGTCGACGGGACGTTGTTCACGTCGGTCATGTCCTTGAGCGTGGAGCACGCCGCCACGTCCTTCTCCAGCGCCGCATACGCAGCCTGCGCAGCAGACGTGCTGCTGTAACGGACGTACTTCTGCGAGGCGCCCGGCGTGCCGTCGAAGTCCGCCGCGGAGACATCGTTCGTCGCCGTGAAGTTGTTCATCGCGAAGCCCACGACATCCTTCGCGAACGCCGGGTAGCCATTGGCCGCGTCCGTGCACGGGTACAGGATCGGACTCTGCGACATCAAAGCGACCCCACTCAGCACCGTCGACGAACCCCCACCGGTCCACCGCAGCGTGCCGTCCAGCGGCACCTGCGAAGGCGAAAGCCAACCGGTCGGCAG
>NZ_JAGSOG010000557.1 GCF_018139695.1 Actinospica durhamensis
CGGGGTGATGAGGTTGGGGTGGGGCTCTCTCCTCGGCCGGTCACCGGAGGCGTATCAGGAACCTGGCGGAGGCGCAAACGGCGAAGGTTTTTGTCGGGGTGTCGGTCGCGCTGCGCCGTTTGCACCTCCACCAGAACCCTGATATGGGCTGCGCCTGCCCGACCGAGGAGAGAGCCCCACCCCTGGCCAGAGCCTTGCGGAGGGTCCGTGGCCCAGTCCATCGCGCCGGGTGCGGCATCGTGCATTCCCTGCGGCGGGCGACCTTGATCCAGGATCGTGCATCACGAGCGGCGGACGGCCATGTGATGCTGAACCTTGTGTCACCCGTGGCGCTCGACTGTGTGGTGCGGGATCTCGCATCACCTGTGTTGGACGCCTTGTGATGCGCAAATTTGTCTCACCCGCGGTGCACGGCCGTGTGGTGCAGGATCTTGTGTCATCCGTAGTGGACGGCTGTGATGCAGGATCTTGCGTCTCCTGGGGTGGGCGGTCTCGTGGTGCTGGATCGTGTGTCGCGTGTAGTGGGCGGCCGTGTGGTGCGAGATTTCGCTTGTGTTATCCGTGGTGGATGACGGTGTGGTGGTGTGAGCAGTAGAGCTTGAGGTTCTCTACCGTGGTCTGGCCGCCTTTCGCATACGGGGTGGTGTGGTGGGCGTGGAGCGCGAACGTGATGGGGCGGTCGCATCCGGGGTATCGGCAGTGTCGGTCGCGCCAGGCGAGAAAGCCCCGCTGTTCGGCCGAGGCCAGCCGTGCCCTCGGGTCCCGGTCCACGGCCACGCCGTCCCATGTTCCGGTGTGTCCGTCGAGGGTGAGGGTGTGGCGTCGCGGGTCTCCCTGCCTGGGCAGCAGCCGCGCCGGGATGAGTGCTCCGAATGCGGTGCGGGCGCAGCCGGCGGGGATCTCGAGCTGGACCGGTGCAGGATCCTGCAGCGTCACCGCGAGCGCGGGCAGCGAGAAGTGGGCCCCGCGCTGTTCGGCCGTGGCATCCAGGAATACCTGTGCCATCCGTGTGATCGCTTCGGCGCTCATCTGCTCGGTCGTGCGCACGTCCTGGGGTGCGAGTTCGGTGCCGTCGAACTGCCGGGCCCGGATCATCTCCGCGACCTGTAGTTCCACCGCGGCTTGGAGTACCGCGCCGCGGGCGGGGTCGAGCAGGATCTCGCACCGGTGCATCTCTCCATCCGCTGCGATGGCGATGCGGGCGTAGGAGCGTTCGCGCTGCTGGGCGTGGCGCGCCTCGACCGACCCGGGATCGGTGTGCTCCTCCAGCGCCCGCACCCGCTCCAGCCCGGCCCGCGCCCCGTGCTCGCGTGCCACCCGCAGGGTCTCGGCGACCTCGGGCACCGGATCCAGGCCCGTGCGGCGCACCGCTTTGACGGTGCGCGCCACCGCCCGTACGGAATCCTGCCCGACGCTTCCCGAGCACAGCTCCCGCTCGAGCTGCGGCACCGTCGCGAGGAGTCGGGCGTCCTGCGCGAGCCCGCGGGCGCGTCCTTCGGTCACATCCAGCACGGTCGCGAGCCACGGGCCGATGCCCCCGCGCGCGATCCCGAGCCGGTCCCCCTCGGCCACCAACGCCAACAGCAGCCCGTTCAGCGCCT
>NZ_JAGSOG010000558.1 GCF_018139695.1 Actinospica durhamensis
CGTGGGGGCTTGTCTGAACCTGGGCGGGCTCGCTACCACGCTTCCCGGCGGCGTGATCGCGGACCGGCTCCCGCGCCGGCCGGTGATCATAGCCTGCTATCTCGGGCAAGCGGTGGGTACCGGCACGGTCGTTGTCGCCGTGGCGTACGGAGATGTCAATGTTCTGCACATCGGGGCGGTGGCGCTGATTCAGGGGATGCTCAACGGCATCAGTGGCGCGGCGCTCGCTCCGGTGTTGCGGCGGCTGGTGCGTCCGGAGCAGTTCCCGGCGATGTCGGCGGCCCGCCAGGGTCGGGACATGGGTGCGTCGCTGATCGGGCCGCCGGTGGGCGGTGCGCTGTTCACCGTGGCGCGCTGGCTGCCGTTCCTGGGTGACTCGTTGTCGTTCGCCGTCGCTGCGGTCGGTGTGGCTGTGATCCGGCGTCCACTCGGGCCGGAGCGCCGAGGTCGAAATCGAGCTGTCGAAGCGAGTTCGGCCGATGCGGCGGGTACGGCTGCGGCGGCAGCAGGTGCGGCCGACAAATCGAGTTCGGCCGCCGAGTTGGGGACGGCCGATGCGGCCACCGGTTTGGGAACGGCCAGCGCGGTCTCCGCCGGATTGGGGACGGCCGATGCGGCCACCGGTTTGGGAGCGGCCAGCGCGGTCTCCGCCGGATTGGGGACGGCCGATGCGGCCACCGGTTTGGGAGCGGCCAGCGCGGTCTCCGCCGGATTGGGGACGGCCGATGCGGCCACCGGATTGGGAGCGGCCGACACGGCGGGCGAAACCCCCGCTGCTCGCAAGGCTCCCACTGCCAAAGCTCCCATTGCAGGCGCGGCTCCCGCAGCGGGCGCGGCTCCCGCAGCGGGCGCGGCTCCCGCTGTGGGCGCGGCTCCCGCTGTGGGCGCGGCTCCCGCTGTGGGCGCGGCTCCCGCTGTGGGCGCGGCTCCCGCTGTGGGCGCGGCTCCCGCTGTGGGCACGGCGAGTATGACCGCTGACGAATCGAGTTGGACCGACGGTGCGGGTGCGGCTTTCGCTGCGGATGGGGCCGACGCACCGAGCAAGGGTGCCGTGGCGGATCCTGGCGACGTGTCGGGTGGGGCTGGCACGGCCGACGCAGGGAGTGCGACTGCCGCGGCAGAGTCGGCGGAGTCGGCAGATGCAGCTGGCACTGCCGAGAGTGGGGCTGAACTGACGTCACGCTTCAGTTCCTCGTCGCCCTCGTCGCCCTCGTCGCCCTCGTCGGCACCACCGTCGCCGTCGCTACCTCCGTCACCCGTGCCGTCGCGATCGTCGTCGTCGGTCAGTTTGCCGTCGCAGTCCGCCAGATCGCGGTTGACGGCCAAGTTACCCACCGCCGCCGATTCACCTCCGGTGACCGGTTTGTCATCGGCGACCGGTTCGGCTTCGCCGGCCGATTTACCGTCCTCGGCTGCTTCACCATCCTCAGCCGATTCGACGCCGTCGCCAGCTTCTTCGGCCGGCGCCGGTGGGCCTTCGTCGTCGGCCGATTCCTTGTCGTCGGCGGACTCTGCGTCCGTCACTGCGCCCACGACGCCCGGTGCGCCCACCGCGTCGCGCAATGCGCCCTCCACGCCCAGCGCACCTGC
>NZ_JAGSOG010000559.1 GCF_018139695.1 Actinospica durhamensis
CTAAAGAGGCTTACGCCTCGGACCGCCGAGCGAAGGGTGGCGTTCGCGTGACGTTGCCGGTCAGCGGGTGGACGCTGCCGAAGGGTGGTGTCTGATTCTCGCGGGAGGTGGTCGGGGTGACCGGTCGGGCTAGCTTCGCCGACGAGGTGCTCGGGCCGGTGGTGACAGCCGGGGACATGGTGGCCGGGCATGTGTCCTTGGACATCTCCTGCGTGGACCGGCTGTATCTCAATGGCTACGTGCCCGGGCTGCAGACGCCGGGCGGCGTGGTCTACTTCCTGCACGATGTGCGCGGGAACCCGATCGCCTCGCCGGCACTGTTCGAGAAGATCGGTGGGCAGTTCAGGGCGGCGATGCGCGCCTGGGCGGGCGAAAACGAGATCCCGGTGCTCCGGTTCACCGGCGGGGTGCGTAAGGCCGACGTCGTCGCGCCGCTGCTGGCCGCAGCTAGGGAACAGGGTGTTTCGAAGGTCGTGGCTCTGGGCCTGGCACAGGAGTACGCGATGGTGTGGAGCGCGACCAAGCGGGAGACCGACCCGGGCAAGTGCCCGCAGTTCTCCTACGCCAAGACCCAGCGCCGGGTGTCGGTGTTCTACGTATATGTCTGGGATGAGCAGGCCGGCCCGGGGTTCATCAAGATCTGCACCTACTTCCCGTACCCGATCAAGGTATGGGTCAACGGGCACGAGTGGGCCAAGCGGCAGGCGCAAGCCGAGGGCCTCGCGGTGACCGAATTGTCCAACGGCTTCGCCGCCTGCCCGGACCCCGCGGCCCTGCAAGAGATCTGCGACCGGTTCGGACCGGAATGCGTCCAGGATTTCTTCGACCGCTGGATGGCACGGATCCCACTGCCGTTGATCGAAGCGGACCGGGACGCCGGGTTCTGGTGGGAGCTGTCGATGCGGCAGGTCGAGATCTCCCGCACCCTGGTGTTCGACACCGACTGCCACGCCCGCGCGTTCTTCGAAGCACTGCTGGCTGACAACCTGGACCTGGGCCGCCCGGAGAACGTCGAACTGCTCTTTCGCCGCGGTGAGCGCTCCGGGCGACCGACCAACCCACCACCGCACGGAGGGTTCAAAACGAAAATCGACCAGGCCTGCGACCTGGTGACCCTCAACGTGTTCTACAAGAACTCCCGGATCAAGCAGTACCTCAAGGACGGGCGCGCCCTGCGCATCGAGACCGTCATCAACGACCCGCACGACCTGGGCTGCAACCGGAGACTCGAAAACCTTCCGGCACTACAGGGCAAGGCCCGTGCGATCAACGACCGACTGCTGGAGACTGAAACCGTCGGCCAGGGCGAGGCACTCGTGAGTCCAGTCATCGAGCGGATCACCACGCCCACTCTCACAGAAGAGGGCAGGAAGGCGCCCGCGCTACGGTTCGGCGACCTTCGAGTCCAAGCCCTGGCCGGCACCCTGGCCAACCTGCTGTACGCGACCACCGGCATCACCAACAAGCACCTTCGCGTCTTGATGACCGGCCTGCTCGGCCGCCCGTACAGCACGAACCAGGCCTCCTACGACCTGGCCCGCCTGGCCCGCAACCAGCTGATCGAACGCGTCCCCGGCCGCAATG
>NZ_JAGSOG010000055.1 GCF_018139695.1 Actinospica durhamensis
GGGTCGGCGTCACTCCGGTCTCGGTCTCGGTGGGGGTGGGAGTGATCGTGCCGGCCGTGCAGTCGACGTGGCCGAGGAAGGGGAAGTCGTGGATCTCGCCGCCGTCGGCGCCGCCGGTGACGCTGCCGTGGACGAGTGAGTCGACGATGATGTTGCCTTGGACGTTGCCCGGGTCCTCGTCGATGAGCTTGGCGTGGGGGGCGTAGAAAGTGCCGTCGAGTGAGTTGGAGCCGGTCATGGTGAGGGTGGTCGTGGTCGGGAAGTTCCAGAGGGTGTAGGGGGCGGCGGCGTCGCCGAAGTTGGCGAGGTTGGTGACGTTCCAGTCGAACGTGCCGGTGTCGTCGAGCACGTTGATCACGAGGGAGCCGGCTTCGGTGGGCAGGTTGCGCAGGGTGATGTTGGCCAGGAGGGCGAGCTGCTCCTTGGTCACGGTCCAGACGTTCGTCCTCGTCGTATCCAGGGTCAGGTAGGCCTGGGTGCCCTCCGTCCACGGCTGGGTCAGCGGGGTGCCGTTCGCGTCGGTGGGGACGACGTTGTTCGGGCACGCGGCCATGTCGGCGCTGCGCTGGTCGTAGGCGGCGAAGGCCGAGTCGAAGTCGATGAGGTTCGGCTTGACCACGGCCGAGGTCTCCTCCTCGGTGGACAGTTCCACGCGCTGCGCGTCGTTGAGCGTGCCGCCGGTGGGCACCAACTGGGTGGGCTGGCCCGTGTTCAGGATGTCGGTGCCGGTCTTGTCGCCGATGTGGATGAGCGTGTTGTCCAGCACCCTGACCAGCCCGGGGTTGGTGCTTGTGGCCCAGTCGATGCGGCCGCCGACGAGCAGGCCGGTGGGCACGCTCTCGCCGGGCGCGTAGTACGGCTGGACCGGTTCGTGCAGGGCGACGTTGTAGAGGCCGCCCAGGTGCAGATCGCCGCCGAGGGCCATCGTTCCCTCATCCTCGTGTGAGGCCAGGACGGCGTCGTGGTGGATGAACGCGGTGAAGCCCTCGTTGCCCTCGACCGGGTTGCCGATCGCGGCACGGGTCTGCGGATGGGGGATGCGGCCGGCCAGGGCGATGGCCGGGACTGCGCACAGCCCCGAGATCGCCAGCGCCGCGAGTGTGGCGGTGACCGGCGAGCTGAAGAACGAACGATCCGAACGGCGATTCATACGCCTAGAGAACGCCGCGCCAGGGGCCCCGGCGGTGCGGCGCGACCGAGGTCAGAGGTGTTTCACCCGGTCGGACTCAGCCGTACCCGCCCGTTCGGCCCGCAGCCTGGCTTCGGTCGCGTCGTCCGCGTCGTCCGACGTGGGGACCGCATCCGCAGTGTCGACCGCGTCGACCAGGCCGACCGGGCCGGCCTTGTCCGCCGCGTCCGGCTCGTCGGCCAGTTCGGCGGCGTGGGCGGCGCGGCGGGCGCGCAGGGTGTCCTCGGTGCGGGTGGCGGTCCAGGCGGAGAGGAACAGGGTCG
Source organism: Actinospica durhamensis (assembly GCF_018139695.1). Classification (GTDB taxonomy): domain Bacteria; phylum Actinomycetota; class Actinomycetes; order Streptomycetales; family Catenulisporaceae; genus Actinospica; species Actinospica durhamensis. The sequence continues at coordinate 1,453 of NZ_JAGSOG010000055.1, forward strand.
AGACGAAGGTGAGGTCGAACCAGACCAGCAGCGCGATGGGCACGCCGAACGCGCCGTAGAGGGAGCGGCCGGCGACCGAGCTGAGGTATGTGCCGATCAGGCTCTTAGTGATGTCGAAGAGTACGGACGCGGCCAACGCCGTGCTCAGCAGGACGCTGCGGGGCATGTGCAGGCGCGGGATGCCGGCTAGTACGTAGGCGAACATGGCCGTTCCGGCGCCGATGCCGAGGACGGTGCCGATCAGCCAGAGCAGCGAGCGGGCCGCGGTGGTGTCGGCCAAGTGCAGCCAGCGGAGTACATGCGTGGCCAGGCCGGAGGTCAGGGTCGAGGCGGACAGGACGACCACGACGGTCAGGCCGAGGCCCACCAGCGAGGCCAGGTCGGCCGCCTTGCGCCAGACGAACTTGCCGGGCATGTCGTCCACGCACCAGATTTCGCGCATACTGCCGCGTGCGGTGTTGACCCAGGACAGGCCGGTCCAGGTCAGGATCAGGCTGCTGATGACGCCGACGGTGGCCGCGTTGGCGGCGACGGCGTCCAGGGAGAACTCGCCCGCGATGCCGGGCAGCTGGGCGCGGATGTGCTCGTTGACGGTGCGTACGCCGGCCTGGCCCAGGACGGCGGCGGTGAGCGCGGTGGCCACGGCCAGCAGCGGGAACAGGGACAGGAACGCCGAGTAGGTCATCGCCGCGGCCAGGCGGGTGCCGCGGCGGTGCTGGAATCGCAGGAACGTGCGATAGAGCGAGCTGTTGCGGCCGAGGTGGGTGTAGTGCCGGGCGCGCTCGACGAGCTCCGGCGAGATCAGCTTGGCCACAGAGGGAGCTTACAGAGCGTCACCGAGCGGGCGCGATCTGGAACGGCCACACCAGGGGACCAAGCCAGGGGATACCAGGGGGCGCCGCACCCGCAGCCGGGCTACGCCGCGTCGCTACGCCGCGTCGTCCCCGTCATCGGCGTCCCCGTCGTCGGCGTCGTCCGCGTCGTGGGCGAGCTGGTCGGGGTGCCACTCCTGGCCGAAGGGGAACTCGCGCAGGACCTGCCAGCTGCCGGAGGAGCACTGCTCGTAGAGCTTGAGCCGGTCGAGATCGAACTCGGCGTGGTAGTCGGCGAGGTCCTGCATGGCGAACTCGAGCATGTGCTCGTCGAGGTCGTGCGCGACCGTGACGTGCGGGTGGTACGGGAACTGCAGCTCGCGGTCCAGGACCCCGCTGCGCACCTTCGCCTCGAGGTTCGCGCACTGGGTGATGCCCTGGGCGATCTGCACGAAGACGACCGGGGAGATCGGCATGAAGGTGCCGGTGCCGCCGAGTCGCATCGTGAACGGTGCGAACCCGGCGGCCACGTTGCCGAGGTGCTCCTCGATCTCGCCGAGGGCCTCCGGGTCCACCTCCGTCGGCGGGAGCAGCGTCACGTGGGTCGGGACGAACTCCGCATGGGCATCGCCATAGGAGGCCCGGCGGGCCCGCAGGGCGCTGCCGTACGGCTCCGGTATCTCCAGCGATATCCCGATGGTGGTCACTTCGAGAGGAAACCGATCTTGTCGTAGACCTCGGCCAGTGTCCGTGAGGCGACCTCCCGGGCCTTCTCGGCGCCCTCGGCCAGGATGGCGTCGAGCTTGCCGGTGTCGGCCAGGATCTCCTCGGTGCGCTCCTTGAAGGGCTGGAAGGTCTCGGTGACCAGGTCCGCGAGGTCCTTCTTCAGGTCCCCGTAGCCCTTCCCCTCGTAGTCCCGCTCCAACTCGGGGATGGTGCGCTCGCCGAGTGCGGCGTAGATCCGCAGCAGGTTCGCGACGCCGGGCTTGTTCTCCTCGTCGAACCGGATCTCGCGTTCGGTGTCGGTGACGGCCGACTTGATCTTCTTGGCGTTGACCTTCGGGTCGTCGAGCAGCTCGAGGATGCCGCCGGGCGAGGACGCGGACTTCGACATCTTGGACGTCGGGTCCTGCAGGTCCATGATCTTGGCGGTGTCCTTGATGATGTAGGGCTCGGGCACCGTGAACGCCTTGCCGTAGCGCGTGTTGAACCGCTGCGCGAGGTCGCGGGTCAGCTCGAGGTGCTGGCGCTGGTCCTCGCCGACCGGGACGAAGCCGGCCTGGTAGAGCAGCACGTCGGCGACCATCAGGATGGGGTAGGTGAACAGCCCCACGCTGGCCGCGCCGACGCCGTGCTTGGCGGACTTGTCCTTGAACTGCGTCATCCGGGAGGCCTCGCCGAAGCCGGTGAGGCAGCTCATCACCCAGGCGAGCTGGGCGTGCTCGGGCACGTGGCTCTGCGCGAACAGGGCGCAGCGCTGCGGCTCGAGGCCGGCCGCGAGCAGCTGGGCGGCGGAGACGCGGGTGCGCCGGCGCAGGGCCTGCGGGTCGTGCTCGACCGTGATGGCGTGCAGGTCGACGACCATGTAGTAGGCGTCGTAGTCGTCCTGCATGGCGACCCAGTTCCGTACCGCGCCCAGGTAATTGCCCAGGTGGAAGGAGTCAGCGGTGGGCTGGATTCCGCTGAGCACGCGAGGCAGTGCGCGCGGCGGCCCTGGTGTCGTCAGGTCGGTGGACATGACCCCCATTCTCGCAGACCTCCGCAACATGCTTCACCCGCTTTCGCGCGTGCGGGAGCCGTCCGGGGCGGGTGGCGCGGGCACGTTCGGACGGGTGAAGCGGGGGCGGCCGGACGGGTGCGGACGGGGATGCACGCCGGTGGGGATACTGCGCCGAACGGGTGAGCCCCGCCCGGACCGCGGCCGCCCGCCGCGACTGCCTACTGCGGCGCTATGACCGTCGTCTGGACGCCCGCCTCGCTGCCGCGCGGCACACCTGCCTCGGCGCCCAGTTCGGCACCGGAACCGGGTTCCGCGCCGGCGTCGTCGCCGCTCTGGACGTCGGCGTCGGCGGACCCCGGCTCCTCGTCGCCGGCCTCCACTATCCACACGCGTGAGACGCGGCGCCCGTCCATGGTGTGCACGGTGAAGCGCAGGCCGTCGTAGAGCACCTCGTCGCCGGTCTCCGGCAGCCGGCCGAGTTGGGCGATCATGAAGCCGGCCAGCGTCTCGTACGGGCCCTCGGGCAGCGGTACGCCGATCTCCTCGGCCGCCTCGTCCAGGTTGACCAGGCCGGACAGGTCGAGGCCGCCGCCGCGCAGGCGGATGACGTCGGCGCGGGCGCTGTCGTACTCGTCCCGGATGTCGCCGATGACCTCCTCGACGAGGTCCTCGAGGGTGACGATGCCGGCCGTGCCGCCGTACTCGTCCACCACGATGGCCAGGTGGAAGGAGTCGCGGCGCATCTCGGACAGGGCGTCGAGCACGTGCTTGGTGCTGGGCAGGAACAGCGCGGGGCGGGCGAGCGCGGCGACGTTCTCGCCGCGGTCCGGGGCGGTGGGGCTCAGCAGGTCGCGCACGTGCACGAAGCCGACCACGTTGTCCGCGGACTGGTCGATCACCGGGTAGCGCGAGTGCGGGTGCCCGGCTATTTCGGCGGCGGCGACCCGGATCGAGGTGGAGCCGTCCAGGAAGACCACCTCGGTGCGCGGGACGAGCACTTCGCGCAGCTGGCGGTCGCCGGCGCCGAACACCTCGTCGATCAGCCGCCGCTCGTCCTTGCTGAGCGAGTCGCTGGTGGCCACCATACGGCGCAGCTCGGCCTCGCTGACCTGCTCGCGCGCGGCCGAGGGGTCGCCGCCGAAGAGCCGCACCACCCCGTCGGTGCAGGCCGAGAGCAGCCAGATGACCGGCCGGCACAGCCGCGACATGCCGTTGAGGAACGGGGCGACGGCGCGGGCGGTGGGTTCGATCCGCTGCATGGCCAGGCGCTTGGGCGCGAGCTCGCCGATGACCAGCGTGACGAACGAGATGACCATGGTGACGCCGATCAGGCCGACGAACTCGGCCAGGCCGGAGGTCATCCCCGCGGACTCCAGGCCGCGCCTGGCGTCCTCGGAGAGCGTGGTCGCGCCGTACGCGGAGGAGAGCAGCGCGGTGAGGGTGACGCCGATCTGGACGGTGGCGAGGAAGCGGTTCGGATCGCGCACCAGGCGGGCCACGATGGCGCCGCGGCGGCCGGATTCGGCCAACTCCTGGACCTGGGCTTCACGCAGTGAGACGAGCGCGATCTCCGCGGCCACGAACAGGGCCTCGATCAGGATCAGCGCCAGCACGACCAGGCAGGAGAGGACTGTTTGGTTCACCGGCCCGACACCCCCGGGAACGGGGGCGGCGAGCCGCCGGGTCTATTGCACTCCGAGGGAGGCGAAGGGGCCATGCGCACCAGTCTACGGCGCGCACGACCCCCGAGGTTCCGCCGCGTCGGGCCGTGTCAGGAGGCGGTGACGTACGACTTCGTGAGTTCCTTGCTGGGGGTCTGGATCGTGCAGATGATGAAGTTGAAGCCCTGGTCGAAGCTGTCTTCGTCCTCGGGCGCGTAGTAGGGCTTCTCGGCGTCCGAGGGCAGCGAGGACGAGCTCAGGTTGAGCTTGGCGAGGCTGCCGCAGTCGGTGTCGGCGTCCTTGTTGAGGGTGGCGGCGTCCGGCAGGGCGTCCGCGGTGATCATCGAGGTGCCGTAGACCTGGGAGTCGTGCGCCTGAGTGCAGGGCACGACCGTGAACGACTCGATGCCGGTGGAGGCGCTGGACGCGTCGAAGCAGTCCCCCTTCTTGAGCGCGTCGATGTCCACCTCGATGGCGGTAGAGGTGCCGGCCGCGGTCGCGGAGTCCGTCGGCGCGTCGGTCGCCGCGCCGGTGGACGTGGTGGTCGCGCCCGCCCGGCTGCCGCTGCCGTCGTCCGGGCCGCTGGCGACGTGGAACACGCCGATGCACACGGCGATGAGCGCCAGAATGGCGAGCCGGCCGGGCACGGTGCCGAAGACGGCCGAGGCCACCTTCGCTCCGGTGCCGCGCTGGGCCTTCGCCTCGGCGACGGTCATGGGAGCCGGATATCCGCCGAAAGGCTGCTGCGGCGCGCCGTACGGAGGATAGGGCTGCTGCTGGGTGGGCACGCCGTACGGAGACTGCGGCTGGGGCTGCGACTGAGACTGGGACAGCTGGTCGTACGGGCCGGGCTGCTGCGGGTACGGCTGCTGCGGCACCTGCTGCTGCGGATACGCCTGTTGCGGCGGCTGCTGCGGATAAGCCTGCTGCTGCGGCCACTGCTGCTGGGCCCCGTAGTACGGCTGCTGCGGAAGCTGCGGCGCCGGCTGCTGGACCGGGACGAACTGGGTCGGCGCGGCGGCGTCGGCCTGCGGCGGGAACTGCTGGGCCGGCTGGCTGTACGGCTGCTGCGGACCGGCATACGGGTCGGCGCCCTGGCCGGGCGGCTGACCGGGATACGGATCGTAGGGGTTGGTCATGGGAAGTTCGAAGCCCCCTGATAGCGGTGTGGCATGTCGACCGGCCCAGCCAAACGCATCCGTATACGCCCGGCAAGCAGAGCTCTGGCTCCGTTACGAAACTGATGAGACGACAGATCCCGCCTGCCCCCGGGGTATCGGGGCCGGGCGGGATCGCCGGCTGTGCGGGTGCGCCGCGGGCTTAGACGAGGCCGAGCTTGGCCACTTCGTCGCGCTCGGAGACGAGCTCGGCCACCGAGGCGTCCACGCGCTCGCGGGAGAACGCGTCGAGCTCGAGGCCCTGGACGATCTGGTAGTCGCCGTCCTTGGTGGTGACCGGGAACGAGGAGACCAGGCCCTCGGGCACGCCGTAGGAACCGTCGGAGACGATGCCCATGGAGGTCCAGTCGCCCTCGGCAGTGCCGTGGAACCAGGTGCGCACGTGGTCGAGCGCCGCGCTGGCGGCGGAGGCGGCCGAGGACAGGCCGCGGGCCTCGATGATGGCGGCGCCGCGCTTGGCCACGGTCGGGATGAAGTCGTTCTCCAGCCAGGCCTGGTCGTTGACCAGCTCGGCCGCGTTCTTGCCGCCGACCTTGGCGTGGAAGATGTCCGGGTACTGGGTGGCCGAGTGGTTGCCCCAGATCGTCAGGTTGCTGATCTCGGTGACCGCGGCGCCGGTCTTCTTGGCCAGCTGGGCCACGGCGCGGTTGTGGTCGAGCCGGGTCATCGCGCTGAAGCGGGTCTTGGGCACGTCGGGCGCGTTGCTCGCGGCGATGAGGCCGTTGGTGTTGGCCGGGTTGCCCACCACCAGCACGCGGATGTCGTCGGCGGCGTGGTCGTTGATCGCACGACCCTGCGGCTTGAAGATGCCGCCGTTGGCCGAGAGCAGGTCGCCGCGCTCCATGCCCGCCTTGCGCGGCATGGCGCCGACCAGCAGCGCGACGTTGGAGCCGTCGAACGCGGTCTTCAGGTCGTCGGTGATCTCGATGCCGCGCAGCAGCGGGAACGCGCAGTCGTCGAGCTCCATCGCGGTGCCCTCGGCGGCCTTGAGCGCCGGCGTGATCTCGAGCAGGCGCAGCTTCACCGGCACGTCCGGGCCGAGCAGGTGGCCGGCGGCGATCCGGAACAGCAGCGAGTAACCGATCTGGCCGGCCGCGCCGGTGACCGTGACGTTGACGGGGGTGCGAGTCATTGCGACGCCTTCTTCTGCTCTGAAGTCTGCAGGGACTGTTCGGGGTTTCCCGGCGGTAACGTTACTCCGCCGCTTCGGCCGGTTCCGTCGCGACCGGCTGTGAGACTCGTGACAGGGGCGATCACGGAGTGAGGCCTGGCGGGGGCCTGCGGATGCACCTATCCTCAGAGTTACACATCGATCTGTGCCGGTAATTCGCACAGATCGCGCTCAAGCTCGCCGGAGAAGCCATGCTGCTGTCGTTCCGAGTGGTCAACCATCGCTCGCTGCGCGACCTGCAGCACCTGAACCTCGCTCCGATATATGAAGCAGACCGTCCGGTCGGGACGAATTGGCCCGCGGTTCCGGTGGTGGCGGTCTACGGGGCGAACGCGTCCGGCAAGTCGAATCTGATCGACGCGCTCACCTACCTGCGGGACATGGTGCTGGGATCGGATCGCATGGCCGAGCCGGGGCTGGGAGTCGCACGCATCCCGTTTCGGCTGGATCCGCAGTTCACGCATGCGCCGAGCAGTTACGAGGTCCACGCGATGATCGACGGGACGCACTACTCCTATGGATTCGCGGTCGACGACGACGGTGTGGTCGAGGAGTGGCTCTACCGCTACCCGAAGAAACGGCGCCAAGTGGTGTTCGCCCGCGAAGGGCGGTCCTTCCGGTACGGCACGACGGCCGGAGCGGACTTGCGTGAGGCGGAGGGCATCACCGCACCGAACGCGCTGTTCATGTCGGTCGCCGCACGGGCCGGCAAGAGCGAGCTGTTGCCTTTTTACCAGTGGCTTCGCGGGATTCAGCTGCCGACCGCGCCGACACCGAGCCATGTCTCGACGCGTCTGTTTCGCAGGCTACTCGGCTCCTGGCTGACTCTGGCGGCGCAGGACGAGACCCTTCATCGGGCGGTACTCGGCTTGCTACGCGCGGCCGATCTGGGCATCGAGGACTTCGGCACTGCGCAGGACGGCGATGCGACTGCGAAAGAGAGCCCTCGTATCTGGTTCAGGATGTGTGGAGCGAAGGAGGACGCCAGCACGCTTTCGCTCGCGGACCAGTCCTCCGGCACGCGGCTCTACCTGGAGCGCATGTTCGAAGTGCTCGACGTGCTGGGCTCAGGCTCAGTCACGGTCGTCGACGAACTCGAGTCGAATCTGCACCCGAATCTCGCCGGGCACATCGTGCGCATGTTCCAGGATCCGACCACCAATCCGCACGGGGCCCAGCTGATCTTCACGTCGCACGACACCTCGCTGCTCGGCAGCAATGCGGAGACGCTGAAGCGTGATCAGATCTGGTTCGCCGTGAAGGACTGCGCCAGCGGCGCGAGCCGGATCTTCCCGCTGACGGACTTCAAGCCGCGCGATACCGAGAACACGGAACGGCGGTACCGCGGCGGCAGCTACCGGGCGGTGCCGTTCGTGGACGAGGAGGCTATGTTCGCCGCCGTGGCCGAGTCCGCCCGGCGGACCGGGTCCGCCGATGCGTGAGCCTTCCGGGCCGACTCCGGGCCGACTCCGGACTGACTCCAGGCCGACTCCGGACTGACTCTTGACCGACGCGGCCCACCCGTCCCGCGCCGCCACCTGCCCGCACGCCCGGAGTTCGGCCTCGGCCCGGCCCTGCGGTATCTTGATGTCGAGAAAAAGCGTCGTCGCATACCGAAGCGGAGCACCCGGTGACAGACTCGACCATCATCTACACGCACACCGATGAGGCGCCCGCGCTGGCGACCTACTCGTTTCTGCCGATCATCCAGGCCTACGCGTCGACGGCCGGGGTGACGGTGCAGACGCGGGACATCTCGCTGGCGGGGCGGATCCTGGCGGTGTTCCCCGAGTACCTGACCGAGGGACAGCGGATCAGCGATGCGCTGAGCGAGCTCGGCGAGCTGGCGACCACGCCCGAGGCCAACATCATCAAGCTGCCGAACATCTCCGCCTCGGTGCCGCAGCTCAAGGCGGCGGTCGCGGAGCTGCGGGCGCAGGGGTACGCGCTGCCGGACTACCCGGACGAGCCGAAGACCGACACCGAGCGTGACGTGCGTGCGCGCTACGACAAGGTCAAGGGCAGCGCGGTCAACCCGGTGCTGCGCGAGGGCAACTCGGACCGGCGGGCGCCCGCGTCCGTGAAGAACTACGCCAAGAACCACCCGCACCGCATGGGCGCCTGGTCGGCGGACTCCGAGACCAACGTGGCCACCATGGGCGCGAACGACTTCCGCTCCACCGAGAAGTCCGCGGTGCTCGCGCAGGACGGCAAGCTGCGGATCGAGCACGTGGCCGCCGACGGCGCGGTGACGGTGCTGCGCGAGTCCGTGCCGGTGCTCGCCGACGAGGTGGTGGACGCCTCGGTGCTGCACGTCGCGGCGCTGCGCACGTTCCTGGGCGAGCAGGTGGCCCGGGCCAAGGCCGAGGGCGTGCTCTTCTCCGTGCACCTGAAGGCCACCATGATGAAGGTCTCCGACCCGATCATCTTCGGCCACGTCGTGCGCGCCTTCTTCCCGAAGACCTTCGCCGCGTTCGGCGCCGACCTCGCGGCCGCGGGCCTGAGCCCGAACGACGGCCTCGGCGGGATCCTGACCGGCCTGGCCGCCCTGCCCAACGGCGAGGAGATCAAGGCCTCCTTCGACGCCGAGCTGGCCGACGGCCCGGCGCTGGCCATGGTCGACTCCGACCGCGGCATCACCAACCTGCACGTGCCCAGCGACGTCATCGTGGACGCCTCGATGCCGGCCATGATCCGCACCTCCGGCCACATGTGGGGCCCGGACGGGCAGGAGCACGACACCCTGGCCGTGATCCCGGACAGCAGCTACGCGGGCGTCTACCAGACCGTGATCGAGGACTGCCGCGCGCACGGCGCCTTCGACCCGGCCACCATGGGCTCGGTGCCGAACGTGGGCCTGATGGCGCAGAAGGCCGAGGAGTACGGCAGCCACGACAAGACCTTCGAGCTCGCCGCGGCCGGCACGGTGCGCGTGGTCGACGCCGCCACCGGCGAGAGCGTGATCGAGCAGGCGGTCGAGGCCGGCGACATCTTCCGGATGTGCCAGACCAAGGACGCGCCGATCCGCGACTGGGTCAAGCTCGCCGTCTCGCGCGCCCGCGCCACCGGCGACCCGGCCGTGTTCTGGCTCGACGCGGAGCGCGCGCACGACGCGCGGCTGATCGCCAAGGTCGAGGCGTACCTGCCGGAGCACGACACCGAGGGCCTGACCATCGAGATCCTCTCGCCGGTCGAGGCCACGGCCTACTCGCTCGAGCGCATCCGCCGCGGCGAGGACACCATCTCGGTCACCGGCAACGTGCTGCGCGACTACCTGACCGACCTGTTCCCGATCCTGGAGCTGGGCACCAGCGCCAAGATGCTCTCGGTCGTGCCGCTGATGAACGGCGGCGGCCTGTTCGAGACCGGTGCCGGCGGCTCCGCGCCCAAGCACGTGCAGCAGCTGGTCAAGGAGAACTATCTGCGCTGGGACAGCCTCGGCGAGTTCCTCGCGCTGGCGGTCAGCTTCGAGCACCTGGCCCAGACCACCGGCAACGCGCGGGCGCAGGTGCTCGCGGACACCCTGGACCGGGCCACCGCGTCCTTCCTGAACGAGAACAAGTCGCCCAGCCGCAAGCTCGGCGGGATCGACAACCGCGGCAGCCACTTCTACCTGGCGCTGTACTGGGCCCAGGAGCTGGCCGGGCAGAACGCCGACGCGCAGCTGGCCGAGGCCTTCGCGCCGCTGGCCAAGACGCTGAGCGAGCAGGAGGAGGCGATCGTGCAGGAGCTGATCGCGGTCCAGGGCAACCCGGTCGAGCTCGGCGGCTACTACCAGCCGGACCCGGCCAAGGCGGCGGCCGCGATGCGCCCCTCGGCCACCTTCAACCAGGCGCTGGAACTGCTGGGCTAGAGGCTAGGGCTACGAGCTGGGGACTAGTGCGGGGCGCGTAACCGCAGGCGTCATGAGGCCGGCGGCCGTCGGGACGGATTTCAAACTCCGTCCCGGCGGCCGCCGGTCTCGTTCGTCGTCGGGGTGATCGCGGGTGATCGCGGGTGCTGGTGGTTTCTCGTGGGTGCTCGTCGCGGTGCCCGCGGGTGGGCTTGCTCGTGCGCTCGTCGAACGGGTTCGTGCTATCCGGCCAGCGGGAAGACCGACAGGATCAGCATGACCAGGCCGAGCAGGCCCATGGTGACCACGTCCACGCCGCGGCCGCGTACCGCGAGCAGGCCCGCGCGCGGGGTGGAGAGCGCGAAGCGCAGCCCGGAGCCGAGGAGCAGGGCACAGCCGAGGATGAGCACGCCGTGCTGCAGGTTGCCGAGCGCGATCAGGGCCACGGCGACGACGGCCACCGCGAAAACGGTGGCGAACGGCCACTCATGCCTTACGTCCATGCCTCCATGGAACCACGTCCCCGAGCCTGCCGCCGCCGCGCTGCGCGGGAGCGCGGGCGGCGGGCTCGGAAGCAGGTGGTACGCGTGCGACGTACTCCATTCGGCGTACACCGCGGCATCCCGGGAGCGTCCCGCGGGCATCATCATGATCACCTCCCTAAGGAGTCCGCCATGAGCAGCCCCAACCTCCCGCCCACCGGTACCTCGTCCACCGCGGGCTCGCGCATGGCCGACCGGCTGGCCCGGCCCAAGGTCGTGCTCGGCGCCGTGATCACCGCGCTGGCGATCTGGTTCATCGCCGTCAACAACGGCACGGTGCGCATCCACTTCTGGGTCGTCTGGGTCAGCGCGAAGCTCTGGATCGTGCTGCTGTGCGTGTTCATCGCGGGCGCACTGGCCTCGTGGCTGTTGTCCCGGCGCCGGGCGAGCGTGCGCCGGACGAAGGGCCGGGCGTAGCCGCGGGCCGCCGCGCGCCCCGCGCACGCCCGAGCGGTTCCAGGTCCGGCTTCCGCGTCCCTCAGACGGGGGGCGCGCGCCAGTCCTTCGCCCGCACGCACCCTGGCGCGCGAGTCGAACGGATACGTACGGAAGCCAACCGCCCGGATCGCGTGCCCCGCGCGCGCCATGTTCGGGGCGCGGAGCGTGTCCTACCGTGGGATTACCGACGGGCAGGTCCGGTACCCCCTCCACCCACGCTCCGCGATGACCCGAGGTTCCCCATGTCTCTCGACCCGCGCGCCGACGCGCCGTCAACTCCCCCCGCCTCCGCCCTGATCCGTCCGGGTCACCCGGAACTGTGCTCCATCAAGGTGTTCTGCGGCGACTGCAACTGCGGTTGTCCGGAGCTCTTCCTCGATCCGAAGGCCGACCAGGCGCGCCGGATCGTGCTCGCCGACGACTTCGGCCAGCGCGTGCAGATGTCCGTGGAACAGCTCGGGGCGCTGGTCAGAGAGGCGAAAGCGGGCGAGCTCGACCATCTGCTCGCACCGCCGGGCCGGTGCGGCGGGGCCGGGTAGCGCGGGTGACGCGGCGTCGGGTGCCCGGCTGGGGGACGGCCGGGCGTGTACCCGACGTAACCCGCCCGCCTCCCGTTATGCGCACATACGTGGCAGGGTGGGACGGGTGAAGGGAAGCAGCGAAACTCTCAGCCGACATTCCGACGCCGTGTCCACCGATGCCATGTCCGACCAGGCCGAACCCCCTGCCCACGCCTCCGCCGAAGCCCACGCCGAGTCCCCGGCGGCGCACCCCGAACGCCTGCGCCCGCGCGAGCGCGACGCCCTGCTCGGCGGCGCCTGCGGCGATCCGCACGCGCTGCTCGGCGCCCACCCGGGGCCGGACGGCCGCCGGATCGTGCGGGTCCTGAGACCCTTCGCCGACGCCGTGGCGGTGCTCCAGGAGGATGGGGAGCATCCGCTCAGGGCCGAGGGCGAGGGCCTGTTCAGCGGGTTCGTGCCCGGCCGGGTGGAGGACCCCTACCGGCTGCGGGTGGACTACGGCGAGGCGAGCCTCGAGCAGATCGACGGCTACCGGTTCCTGCCCGCGCTCGGCGAGATGGACCTGCACCTGATCGGCGAGGGCCGGCACGAGCAGCTGTGGGAGGCGCTCGGCGCGCATGTGCGCACCCTGACGGCGCCCGACGGCTCGAGCGCGACCGGGGCCGGATTCGCCGTGTGGGCGCCGAACGCGCGCGGAGTGCGGGTGATCGGCGACTTCAACTACTGGGACGGGCTGGCCCACCCGATGCGCGTGCTCGGCGGCAGCGGCGTGTGGGAGCTGTTCGTGCCCGGGATCGGGACCGGACACCGGTATAAATACGAGATCCTCGGCCGGGACGGGATCTGGCGGCAGAAGGCCGACCCGCTGGCGCAGCAGACCGAGTGCCCGCCGGACACCGCGTCCGTGCTGACCCGCTCGGAGTACACCTGGCAGGACGAGCAGTGGCTGCGGGCGCGGGCCGCGGCCGACCCGTACGCCGCGCCGCAGTCGGTCTACGAGGTGCACCTGGCCTCCTGGCGGCCCGGGCTGACCTACCGCCAGCTGGCCGAACAGCTGCCTTCGTACGTCAACGAGCTCGGATTCACCCACGTGGAGATCCTGCCGCCGACCGAGCACCCGTTCGGCGGGTCCTGGGGCTACCAGGTCTCCTCCTACTTCGCGCCCACCGCCCGGCTCGGCGGACCGGACGACTTCCGCGTGCTGGTGGACGCGCTGCACCAGGCCGGGATCGGGGTGATCGTGGACTGGGTGCCGGCGCACTTCCCCAAGGACGCCTGGGCGCTGGCCCAGTTCGACGGCACCAGCCTGTACGAGCACCCGGACCCGTGGCGCGGCGAGCACCCGGACTGGGGCACGCTGGTGTTCGACTACGGGCGCAACGAGGTGCGCAACTTCCTGATGGCCTCGGCGATCTACTGGTGCGAGGAGATGCACATCGACGGCCTGCGGGTCGACGCGGTGGCCTCGATGCTCTACCTGGACTACTCGCGCGAGGCGGGCGCCTGGCATCCGAACGCGTACGGCGGCCGGGAGAACCTGGAGGCGGTCTCCTTCGTGCAGGAGCTGACCGCGACGGTGTACAAGCGCGTGCCCGGCGTGATGATGATCGCCGAGGAGTCGACCTCCTGGCCCGGCGTGACGCTGGCGACGGACCGCTACTCGGACGGCTCGTCCTTCTCCGGCCTCGGCTTCGGCTTCAAGTGGAACCTGGGCTGGATGCACGACACGCTCGACTACCTGGCCGAGGAGCCGTTCAACCGGCGCTACCACCACCATCAGATGACTTTCTCGCTGATGTACGCCTACAGCGAGAACTTCGTGCTGCCGCTCAGCCACGACGAGGTCGTGCACGGCAAGGGCTCGCTGCTGCGCAAGATGCCGGGCGACCGCTGGCAGCAGCTGGCCAATCTCAGGGCCCTGTTCGCGTACATGTGGGCGCACCCGGGCAAGAAGCTGCTGTTCTCCGGCGGCGAGTTCGGGCAGGACGCCGAGTGGTCCGAGCAGCGCGGCCTCGACTGGTGGCTGCTGGACAACCCCGGGCACCGCGGCGTGTTCCGCACCGTGCAGGACCTGAACGCGGCCTACCGGGCCAGGCCGGCCCTGTGGGAGCAGGACTTCGCCGGCGGCGGGTTCACCTGGCTGTCCGCCGACGACGCCGAGCACAACGTCTTCGCGTTCGTGCGCTGGTCCGCGGACGGGCGGCCGCTGGTGTGCGTGGCGAACTTCGCCGGGGTGCCGTGGGAGGGCTACCGGCTGCCGCTGCCCTGGTCGGCCGAGCAGGCCGGGGAATGGGTCGAGGTGCTCAACACCGACGCGGAGCAGTACGGCGGCAGCGGGGTCGGCAACTTCGGCCGGGTGCGGACGGTGGACGAGGCGATGTGGAACCAGCCCGCGCACGCGGTGCTGCGCCTGCCCCCGCTGGGCGTGCTCTGGCTCGAGCCGGCGCCGGCGGGCGAGGCGACGCAGCACGCGGATTCGGCGGCCGCCGTGGACGCGGCGGTGTCGCAGGACACCGCGACGACGTCGCAGGACACGGGCGCGGCCGCCGCGGCGGCGGGCGAGCCGGTCGAGCTGGAGGATCTTTCGGCCGAATACTGAGACGCGAAAAGTGAACCGAGGGCAATTGCGGCAATCCTCAGTTCACTTCGGCCAGACTTCGCCCCGCGTTCACCTGATCTCTCTCCAGGTACCAACCCATGGATGGTCTGATCCCCCAGCGAGCCCTTCCGGCTCGCTGGAGGCCTCCGTGAGAAGGAGAGAGAACGCATGCTCGACCGTAGTTCCAGCCCCGGGCGCCGGGGACGGCGCGGCGCACTCGGAGTGGCAGCCTCGCTGGCGATCGGCGCCTGCGTGGCCGGCGCGACCGGCGGCACCGCCCAGGCGGCCGTGAAGGGCGAGGCGCGGGGCGGGCTGCTCCCGGGTGGCCTGCTGGTGAGCCGGGTGCACTACACCGGGACCGCCGCCCTGATCACCCCCGGCGTGACCGTGCTGCCCACCGGGGTGACCGCGATCGCCGACGGCAGTTTCGCGCACGTGTGGGACAACGTCTCGGTGGACCCGAACTTCGGCGTCACCGCGCCGATCTACCTCGACGAGGTCACCTCGCGCGGCACCCGGGTCGGCACCATCGCCGTGCCGGACGCCACCACCGGATCCAAGCGCGGCCAGGCCGGGATGACCAGCAGCTTCTCCTCGAAGTCGGAGCTGGCGCTGAACCTGTCCACCAACGGCTCCGCGGTGACCTTCATGGGTTACGCGGTCGCGCCGAACACCATCGACGCGTCCAACGCGAACACCCCCGGCGTGCTCGACCCGACCAACCCGGACGCGCAGTCGGTCTACCGCACCATCGCCCAGCTCGGCGCCGACGGCCAGTTCCGGTTCACCCTGACCAACGCCTACAGCGGGGACAACGGCCGCGCGGCGATCCTGAACAACGCCACCGGCCAGTACTACACCGCCGGAAACTCCAACAACGGCACCGGCACCTCCGTCAGCGGCCTGATCTCGGGCACCGGCGCGCAGCTGGTCACCGCGTCCCGGGCGCCGGAGCAGGAGCAGCAGCCGGGTGCGCCGACCCCGGTCGGCGGCTTCAGCGTGACCGAGCTGCCCGGCGTGACCAAGGCGGACAAGCTCGGCAAGGACACGAACTTCGCCGCCGTCGCCGAGTACGACAACGTGCTCTACTACACCAAGGGTTCGGGCAGCAACGGCGTCGACACCGTCTACTTCGTCGACACCACCGGCACCGCCTGCCCGAGCGGCGTCGGCACGCCCGCGGCCCACGCGCCGCTGCCCACCGCGGCCGACACCTACGACGCGCAGACCGGTCAGCCGGCCGACGACATGTGCATCCTGGCCGGGTTCCCGACCGGGCTGGCCAAGGCGATCAAGACCCCGGACACCGGCGCCGTGAGCAACGCCGCCGACTTCGGCGCGCTGTGGTTCGCCGACTCCAGCACGCTCTACGTGGCCGACGCCGGCAGCGGCGACGCCACCTACAGCGACGGCTCCTACACCACCGCGGCGGCGCAGAGCCTGGCCGGCATCCAGAAGTGGTCGCTGGTCGACGGCAGCTGGACCTACGACTACACCCTGAACACGGGCCTGGACCTGGGCGTGCCCTACACCGTGCGCGGCCTGCCCACCGGCACCAACGCGATCACCGGCACCCCGTGGACCCCGGCCGTCGACGGCATCCGCAACTTCACCGGCCAGGTGAACCGGGACGGCACCGTCACCCTGTACGGCGTGACCACCTCGATCGGCGGCGTGTCCGACCCCGGCGCCAACCCGAACAAGCTGGTCAGCGTGACCGACTCGATCTCGGCCACGACCGAGCCGAGCCGGGAGCACTACACCACGCTCGAGACCGCGAACGCGGGCGACGTGCTGCGCGGCGTCTCCTTCGCGCCGCACGCCACCTGGTAGCAGCCGGCGCGCGAACGAGACCGGCCGTGGCGGACGCACTGTCCGCCACGGCCGGTTCGGCGTTTTCCGGGAGCCCGCAGAACCCGCGCAGCCCGGAATGCCTCAGCGCAGGCCGGCGGCGCGCTCGGCCGCCTCGACCACGTTCGTCAGCAGCAGCGCGCGGGTCATCGGGCCCACGCCGCCGGGGTTGGGCGAGAGGAACCCGGCCACCTCGGCCACGTTCGGGTGCACATCGCCGGTGAGCTTGCCGTCCACGTGCGCGACGCCCACGTCCAGCACGGCCGCGCCGGGCTTGACCATGTCCGGGGTGATCATGTGCGGTACGCCGGCCGCGGCCACGACGACGTCGGCGCGGCGGGTGTGCGCGGCCAGGTCGCGGGTGCCGGTGTGGCACAGCGTCACGGTGGAGTTCTCGCTGCGGCGGCTCAGGATCAGGCCGAGCGGGCGCCCGACCGTGATGCCGCGGCCGACCACGACCACCTCGGCGCCGTTGAGCTCCACGCCGAAGCGGCGCAGCAGCACCACGCAGCCCCAGGGCGTGCACGGCAGCGGGGTCGGCTCGCCGAGCACCAGCTTGCCCAGGCTCAGCGGGTGCAGGCCGTCGGCGTCCTTGGCCTGGTCGATCCGCTGGAGCACGCGGAACTCGTCGAGGCCCTTGGGCAGCGGCAGCTGCACCAGGTAGGCGTGACAGGCCGGGTCCGCGTTGAGCTCCTCGACCACGGCCTCGACCTCGGCCTGGGTGGCCGTGGCGGGCAGCCGCTTGTCGATGGAGTTGATACCGATCAGAGCGCTGTCGCGGTGCTTCATCGACACGTACGCGTGCGAGCCGGGGTCATCGCCCACCAGGACCGTGCCGAGGCCGGGCACGACGCCGAGGTCCCGCAGCTTCTCCACCCGGGCCGCGAGGTCCGCGCGGACCTCCTTCGCGGTCGCCCAGCCGTCCAACACCGTTGCCGTCATATCGCCCATCCTCGCATTCGTCGCGTGCACACGCCCTGCTCTATCCGAACCCGGCGGCGTGTTCTAGGCTCGGGTCCGATCTTCCGATCTTCCTACTTCCACCGATAACGGCCCGAAGGGTGAACGCACCATGTCCAAACCCACAGGTAGCGCCCCGCGGCTACCGGGCGGCCAGGCCCTGGAGCCGTCGCTGTTCGGCGACGAGCCCGAGGTGCAGGGCCCGCAGCGGGCCGGCAAGTCGACCGTCGTCGCGCTGGCGCTGGGCATCGTGTCGGTACTGCTGATCCTGATCCTGCCGCTGTACGGGCTGATCATCGCCCTGATCGCGCTCTATCTGGGCATCAGGGCCGTGCGCCGCAAGGTCAGGGGCACCCTGGTCACCGCCGCCGTCGCGGTGAGCGTGTTCGGGCTCGTCGGCAACGGGCTGATGACCACGGCCGAGTGGAACGCCACCAAGTCCTGCAAGAGCATTCCCACCAGCGACACCACCCCGTACCAGAACTGCATCAAGCAGAACCTGCGGCTCTAGCCCGGTCCCGCACCGGGCCGCGGACGGATCGCTCCGCCCGCGGCCGTGCGCTCAGCGAGCGCATCTCGGCGTGCTAGTGCGCGAAGTGCCGGGTGCCGGTGAGGTACATCGAGACCCCGGCGGCCTCGGCGGCCGCGATGGAGTCGGCGTCGCGGACCGAGCCGCCCGGCTGCACCACCGCGCGCACCCCGGCGTCGATCAGCACCTGCAGGCCGTCGGCGAACGGGAAGTACGCGTCGGAGGCGACGACCGAGCCGGCCGCGCGGTCTCCGGCGCGGGCCACGGCCAGGCGGGCCGAGTCGACCCGGTTGACCTGGCCCATGCCGACGCCGACCGAGGCCTGGCCGTGGGCCAGCAGGATCGCGTTGGACTTGACCGCGCGCACGGCGTGCCAGGCGAAGGCCAGGTCGGCCAGCACGTCCTCGGACGCAGCCGGTCCCGCGGCCAGCTGCCAGGCGGCCGGGTCGTCGCCCGGGGCCTGGTAGAGGTCGCCCTCCTGCACCAGCAGGCCGCCGCAGATCTGCCGGAACTCCACTCGGCGCCGGGCCCGGGCCGGGGTGCGCAGCAGGCGGATGTTCTTGCGGGCGGCCAGGATCTCCACCGCGCCGTCCTCGTAGTCCGGGGCGACGAGCACCTCGGTGAAGATCTCGGCGACCTGGCGGGCCATCTCCACCGTCACCGGACGGTTGACCGCGATCACGCCGCCGAACGCGGAGACCGGGTCGCAGGCGTGCGCCTTGCGGTGCGCGTCGGCCACGTCCTCGGTCGAGACCGCGATCCCGCAGGGGTTGGCGTGCTTCATGATCGCCACGCACGGGTCGGTGAAGTCGTACGCGGCGCGCAGGGCGGCGTCGGCGTCGACGTAGTTGTTGAAGGACATCTCCTTGCCGTGCAGCTGCTCGGCCTCGGCCAGCGTGCCCGCGCTCTCCTGGGCCAGGTACAGCGCCGCGCCCTGGTGCGGGTTCTCGCCGTAGCGCAGCACCGAGGAGCGGCGGTAGGGCATGGCCAGGAACTCGGGGAACGCGGTCTCGTCGGCCGGGGCGTAGTCCCGGGCGAACCAGGAGGCCACGGCCGCGTCGTAGGCCGCGGTGTGCGCGAAGGCCTCGGCGGCCAGGCGCTTGCGCTGCTCCAGGCTGAAGCCGCCGTCGGGGCCGGCCAGCGCGGCCAGCACGTCGCCGTAGCGGGCCGGGTTGACCACGATGGCCACGCTCGGGTGGTTCTTGGCCGCGGCGCGCACCATGGACGGGCCGCCGATGTCGATCTGCTCCACGCACTCGTCCGGCGTGGCGTCGGAGGCGACGGTCTGCTGGAACGGGTAGAGGTTCGAGACCACGAGGTCGAACGGCTCGATGCCGAGCTCCTCGAGCTGCGCGACGTGCTCCGGCAGCCGGCGGTCGGCCAGGATGCCCGCGTGCACCTTCGGGTGCAGGGTCTTGACCCGGCCGTCGAGGCACTCGGGGAAGCCGGTCAGCTCGGCCACCTCCGTCACCGGCAGCCCGAGGCCGCGGATGAGCGCGGCGCTCTTGCCGGTGGAGACCATCGCCACCCCGGCCTCGTGCAGGCCGCGCACCAGGTCTTCGAGCCCGGTCTTGTCGTAGACGCTGACCAGCGCCCGCTTGATCTTCACGGTGTCCGCTCCGCTCACTGTGTTCCTCGTGTCCGTACTCGTCGCACTGGTTTCCTGGGACGCGCTCATCGCACCGTCACCTTCCGATCCGTGATGCTCCAGCCGCCCCGGGCCATCCGGCCGACGTACTCCACGAGCATGGCGCGTTCGGCGACCTTGATCCGCTCGTGCAGGGTGTCCGCGTCGTCGTCGTCCTCGACCGGCACCGCGCGCTGGGCGATCACGGGGCCGTCGTCGATGCCGCCGGCCACCGCGAACAGCGTGCAGCCGGTGACCTTGACGCCGTACTCGAGCGCGTCCCTGGCGGAGTGCATGCCGGGGAACGCGGGCGAGAGGGCGGGGTGGGTGTTGATGATCCGCTCCGGGAAAGCGGCCATGAAGTCGACGCCGAACAGCTTCATGAACCCGGCGCAGATCAGCAGGTCCGGTTCGTAGGCCGCGGTGGCGTCGCGGATGGCGCGGTCCCAGGAGGGGCGGTCCGGGTAGTCCTTCACCCGGTGGACGAAGGTGGGCACGCCCGCGGCGGCGGCGCGGCCGAGGGCCGCGATCCCGTCGCGGTCCGCGCCGACGGCGACGACCCGGGCCCCGTACGCGGGGTCCCGACAGGCGTCGAGCAGGGCTTGGAGGTTGGTGCCAGAGCCCGAGACGAACACGACGAGGCGTGCGGGGGCATGGCTCGGTAAGACAGTCAGAGTGGAGGCCACGACCGCGGCTCCCTTTCTGTGAGATTCTGTGACCAGACCGCGCCTTCGAGCGGGACGCGGATGTGCGGCCAACGATATCTATCGATACCGTGAGAGGGCCAATCAGCGACTTAGACGGAGCCCAGGACACCGTGACCGACCCCTCGCCCAGCCAGACCGAGCCCACCGAGCCGGCGCAGGGCACGCCGGACACGCCGGCCGCTGGTGAGGAGCGTGCTCCGCAGCAGGGCCCGCAGCCGCCGCGCTGGAGTGAGAGCCAGCCGGAGCCGGCGCCCTGGTACGTCGGGCGCCCGGGCGCCGGCAAGCCGAACGGGACCGGCGCCGGCGGCAACGCCGGCTGGCCGATGCCCCCCGTGCCGCCGATGCCGCCGCAGGACGCCCCGCCGCACGCCCAGGGACCGCAGGAACCGGCGCAGGGCCGGCAGCCCCAGGGCGCCCCGGGACAGCCGCCCCAGGACCCCGCCAAGGCGCCGGGCGAGGGCCAGGGCGGCGAGCGCAAGCCGGGGCCGCAGGGCGAGGTGCCGTCGTGGACCGGGCGGCTGCCCGAGCGCGGCGGCCAGAACGGCCAGGGACAGCAGGGCGGTCAGGGCCAGGGCGGTCCCGGTGGCCCGGGTCAGGGGCCGGGGCAGCGGCCGCCGCAGAACCAGGGGCAGTGGGGTCCGTTCGGACCGCCGCAGCGGCGTCCGGACGGCTCGGGTCCCGGGCAGCGTCCCGGGGCGACGGCCGAGCCGCGCGGACCGCTGGACCTGCGCTCGCGCTGGGCCCGCGGCCTGGCCCTGGGCGCGACGGCCTGCATGCTGATCGCGCTGTGGTACGCCTACTCCAACATCGCCGCCTTCCCCACCTTCCTGATCAGCGCGGGCGTGAGCCTGGTGCTCGGCATGGTCGGGCTCTGGCTCGGGGTGTTCGCGCAGCGGGCGGCGATGCGCAAGAACAAGCGCGCCCCGGAGGCGGTGAGCGCGATCGTGTGGAGCTCGATCGCGGCGTTCATCTCGCTGATGATCCTGGCGTACTCGATGATCTTCTACACGCAGCTGTCCCAGTTCGCCACCTGTATGCGCTCGGCCACCACGATCGCGCTGCAGAACAAGTGCGTGTCCGACTACGAGAACAGCTACACCGGGCAGGGCTAGATGACCCCGGCCGGGCCGGGTCCGGCACTCGCGCCCCGCTGGGTCCGACTGCCCCCGCGCCGCCCGGCCCTGCGCGTGCGCGCCTCGGCCGAGCGGCTGGCCGCGGCCGCGCTCTGCTCGCTCGGCGCCGCCTGGGTGCACGAGAACCACGACCCCGGCGCGCTGTGCCCGCTGCGCCGGCTCACCGGAATCCCGTGCCCGCTGTGCGGCTCGACCACGGTGTTCATGGAGGCGGGCGCGGGCCACTGGTCCGCGGCGCTCACGGCCAATCCGCTCACCGTCCTGGCCACGCTGCTCTTCTTCGCCGTGCCGCTGCTGCAGCTCGACCCGATCCAGTCCTGGGCCGGCCTGCCGCGCGCCTGGCGCCTCGGCCCGCTCGCGCTGGTGCTCGCGCTGTCCTGGGTCTGGCAGCTGCACCGCTTCGGCCTTCTCTGACGGAGTAGCCCGGAAGGCGGGCCACCCGGGCTTGCCGCAGGATCTGTGGGACGGACGAACAGATCTTGGAGGCCACGGTGACGACGCCCGAGAATCCGACGCCGCAGCAGCCCGAGCAGCCACAGCAGCCGGAGAATCAGAACGCGCCGTCGTCGGAGCAGGTGAACAACGCGCAGCCGCCGCAGCCTCCGCAGTATCCCCAGCAGCCCCAGTACCAGCCGCCGCAGAGCCCGGAGGAGCAGGCCGCCCAGCAGGAGGCGCTGCGCAATCTCGAGCAGCAGCCGCAGCGCGACGAGTCCGGGAATCCGACCGCGTACGACGCCGTCCCGCCACCGCTGTCCGGCTACGACGAGCACGGGCAACAGGGGCAGCAGGGCCAGCAGCCTCCGCCCGGATACGGCCAGCAGCAGCAACAGCAGCCGGACTACGCCAATGCCCAGCAGCCCGGATACGGCCAGCAGCAACAGCAGCCGGGCTATGGGCAGCAGCAGCCCGGCTACAACTACCCGCCCCCGCCGCCCGAGTACGGACCCCTCTACGGCACGCAGGGCGAGCGCCCGGCAGGCATGCCGCCCTACGCGACCTGGGGCCAGCGCGTGGGCGCGTGGCTGATCGACAACGTCGTCGCCGCCGCGGGCTTCTACCTGGCCGACTTCTCCTACTACAACTGGGGCCACGGGCTGCGCGTGATCGGCTGGATCATCGCCGTCCTCGGCGTGGTCTGGGCGTTCTACAACGCCTGGCTGGCCGGGACGACCGGGCAGTCCACCGGGAAGCGCTACGCGGGCATCCGCCTCGCCCGGTACGCCGACGGCCAGGTGGTGGGCGGGCCGTACGGCATCCTGCGGCTGTGTATGAACTTCGTGTTCTGGGTCGTGTGCATCATCCCGGGCGTGCTGAACTACCTGTGGCCGCTGTGGGACAAGAAGTCGCAGACCTGGAGCGACAAGGTCGCCTCGTCCGTCGTCGTGAAGACCAGATGAGCGGGTGGGGAAGATGGTTCGGCACCGCGCCGTCGGATAGCGTACGGAGATATGTCCGACCCCTCTGCCCCGTCAGACCCCGCATCGCAGCCGACGCCGCGTCAGGACGCGCCGACACCCGAGTCCGAGCCCATGCCGGAGCCCACCCAGTGGGCGATCCCGGTGCTGGGCAACCAGGCGCCGCCCCCGCCGTCCCCGCTGCCGCAGGCCGGACCGCCGCAGGCCGGACCGCAGGACGCGAAGCCGCAGCTCAGCTGGGGCCCGACGGCTGAGTCGATATCCGACAGGGACGCCCCGGCCACGCAGTTCGTGCCGCGGCTCCCGCCGCAACCCCCGGCGCAGTCCCAGCCGCAGCCGCCCCAGCCGCCGCAGCAGCCTTACGGTGCGCCCGGGCCGTACGGCTACCCGCAGCAGCAGCCTTACGGCGCGCCGCCGCAGTACGGAGCTCCCCCGCCGCAGCAGCCTTATGGTGCTCCGCCCCAGCAGCCCTACGGCGCCCCGCCACAGTACGGACCGCCGCCGCAGCAGCCTTATGGCGCGCCGCCGCAGCAGTACGGAGTTGCCCCGCAGCAGCCGTACGGCGCGCCGCCGCAGCAGTTCCCGCAGCAGGGATACCCGCAGCAGGCTCCGCAGGGGTATCCGCAGCAGCAGCCCTACGGCATGCCGCCGCAGCAGGGATATCCGCAGCAGCCGCAGTACGCCCCCTATCCCGGCGCACTCGGCGCCTCGGGCACCGGCCCCGGAATGCCGCCGGGCATGGCCCCGACCGTGCCGGGGCCCGGCTACCCGAACCCCGGCTACCCGAATCCGGGGCCGTTCACCACCTTCGCGCCGGCGAACTCAGGGCTCGCCCCCTGGGGTAAGCGCGTCGGCGCCACCCTCGTCGACGCGCTCGTGCTGATCCCCACCTGGATCGGCTACGGCCTGCTGCTCCTCACCGCCAAGCCCGTCACCGTCTCCGCCGACGGCACCGTCCACGGGGGCAGCACCACCGTCGGGCTGATCGGCGTGGCCGTCGGCGCCCTCTACGCGCTCGTCGTCGGGCTCTGGCAGCTGCACCGGCAGGGCACCACGGGGCAGAGCATCGGCAAGAAGGCCCTCGGAATCCGCCTGATCCGGGAGTCCGACGGGCAGGTCGTCGGGTTCGGCGGCGCCTTCGTCCGGGCTCTGGCCCACGCCCTCGAGTTCGGCGTCGGGTTCCTGATGCCGCTGTGGGACAACAAAAACCAGACCGTCGCCGACAAGCTCACCCACACCCTGGTCGTCCTCGCCCCCTGAGACGGCGGCGGACTCCAGGAACTCCGCGTACTCCGGCGACTGCTCGAACTCCCCGGGTGCCGCGGACCGCGCATCGCGCCCGCGTCCGGGCCACGGCCGCCAGGCCGTCACGGACGCGGGCAGGGCGTACCAGACCCCGAGCACCAGCGCCGCGGCCAGCCCGCACTCGAGCGCGGCCGCCAGGCCCACCAGCCAGGCGGTGGCTCCGACCACCGACATCGAGCCGAAGGCGACCGGGCCGCCCGCGTACATCTCCAGCACCCCCACCGCCAGGCCGCACAGCAGCGCCATGGCCGCGGCCGAGCCGGCCCGGGCCGACCAGGGCCGCACCGAGCGCGCGATCACCAGCGTGCCGGCGGCGCCCGCGAGCAGCGGCAGCACGAGCAGCAGCACCCACCAGGTGCTCGGGTGCTGCGCGTCGGGGGTGGCCGCGAGCAGGGGCAGGTCGGGCAGCGGCCCGCGTACGACGGTGAACACGGTCACGCTGGTGTGGGTGCCGAGGGCGAAGCCGGGGCCGGTCAGCACGGCGCCGGCCCACAGCACCGCGTTGGGCACCAGGGCCAGGTCCACCAGGAACAGCCCGATCCGCCCGACCGCTCCCCCGCCGATATCGTGCGAGACCGTGGCGAGCTCGCCGGCGTGTACGACCACGGCGCACGCGGCGGTGAACGAGGCGGCGCCGATCCACACCCCGAGTGCGGCCAGCGTGCCGCGCAGCGCGTGCGGCGGCCACAGCCGGACGGCCGCGCTGGGAATCAGCTCCCTGGCGGCGTCGGCGGCCCCGGCGCCGTGCCCGGCCAGCGCGATCAGGGCCGGGTAGAACAGCACCTGCGGGTACTGCGGGTGCAGCCCGGAGTCGGCGCTGGACGCGGCGATGGCGCAGGCCGCGGCGGTGTAGCCGACCGCGGCCCCGAGCGTCGCCCGCGGCACGTACGCGGGCCTGCGCCGGGCCACCCGGCGCCCGGCCACGAACAGCCCGAGCAGCGGAAGCAGCGTGAAGCCGAGCGGGCTGAGGCCGAACGGGCCGTCGAGGGCGTGCATGAGCACGTGGTGCGAGGCCAGCCAGAGCTGCCCGCTCACCCGCAGCGGGATGCGCGGGTCGGCGCCGGCCGGGGCGGCGGTGGACCACAGCGCGAGGGTCAGGGCGGCCGCCACCAGCCAGCCGCAGGCCGCGACGAGCAGCCCGGAGCGCACGCCGGTGAGGTAGTCGGCGGCGTGTCCGGCAAGGTCGGCGCGGGCGCGGCGGGGCAGGTCGCGCAGGGCTTCGGGCAGTGGGGGGAGGTAGGCGAGCAGTTGCCGGGGGCCTGGCGGCGAAGACCGGCGCGGTCCGAGCCCGCCCGGCTCGTCCGCTTCGGCCCCGGCGGCCGCCTGGTCGGTGTCGGCCACCGTCATATGCTGGCTCGCCCGCGTACGGCGCCGGGTCCGGCTCGCTCGCGGCTTCACCCGAAAGAGGGGGACGGCGGCGCACGGCGTAGCGAGTCCCGGGCGGGTGCGCGGCAGGCCGCGCACCGCCGCCCTCAGTCCACCGCGACGACCTCGCCGCCGGTCGCCGCCACCAGCCGGGCGAAATCGGTCGGGAACACGGTCTGGTGGTGTCCGGCCGCGGCCCAGATCTCCGGGTACCCGGCCAGGGCCTCGTCCACCAGGGTGCGCACCGGCGCCGGGTGGCCGAGCGGGGCGACGCCGCCGATGGCCTGGCCGGTGGCCGCGCGCACGAGGTCGGCCGAGGCGCGGCGGATCCGGGCCGCCCCGATCCGCTCGGCCAGCGCGGTGGTGTCCACCCGGTGCGCGCCGCTGGTCAGCACGAGCAGGGGCGCGCCGTCGGCCTCGAAGATCAGACTGTTGGCGATGGCGCCGACCGGGCAGCCGATCTGCTCGGCGGCGGTGGCGGCCGAGGACGCGGTGGCCGGCAGCACCCGGACCGCGCCGGTGATCCCGGCCGCGCGCAGGGCCTCGCGGACCAGGCGTACGCCGGGGCGGTCCAGGATCGCGGCGTCCCCGTCGGACGGCGCCTCGGGAACGGTCGGTGTCGCGCTCGGCGCCTCGGCGGTGGTTCGGATGTGACTGTCCGTCATGAAGCGATCTTAGCCCGGGAAGCACGCGTCCCCCGCAGCCTTTCACCGGCTGCGGGGGACGCGGGGACGGACCGAGAAGCGCAGAACCCTTACAGGGCCTCGACGATCTCGCGCATCAGCTTGGCGGTCTCGGACGGCGTCTTGCCGACCTTGACGCCGACGGCCTCGAGGGCCTCCTTCTTGGCCTGGGCCGTGCCGGAGGAGCCGGAGACGATGGCGCCGGCGTGGCCCATGGTCTTGCCCTCGGGCGCGGTGAACCCGGCCACGTAGCCCACCACCGGCTTGGTGATGTGCTCCTTGATGTAGGCCGCGGCCCGCTCCTCGGCGTCGCCGCCGATCTCGCCGATCATCACGATCGCGGCGGTCTCCGGGTCGTCCTGGAAGGCCTGGAGCGCATCGATGTGCGTGGTGCCGATAACCGGGTCGCCGCCGATGCCGACGGCGCTGGAGAAGCCCAGGTCGCGCAGCTCGTACATCATCTGGTAGGTCAGCGTGCCGGACTTCGAGACCAGGCCGATCTTGCCGGCCTTGGTGATGTCCGCCGGGATGATGCCCGCGTTGGACTTCCCGGGGCTGATCAGGCCGGGGCAGTTCGGGCCGACGATGCGGGTCTTCTTGCCCTGCGCGTGCGCCCAGAACACGGTGGAGTCGTGCACCGGGATGCCCTCGGTGATCACCACGGCCAGCGGGATCTCGGCGTCGATCGCCTCGATCACGGCCGACTTGGCGAACGCCGGCGGCACGAAGATGACCGAGACGTCGGCGCCGGTCTCGGCGATGGCCTCGGCCACGGTGCCGAAGACGGGGATCTGCACGCCGTCGACGTCCACCTTCTCGCCGGCCTTGCGCGGGTTCACGCCGCCCACGATCTTGGATCCGGAGGCCAGCATCCGCTTGGTGTGCTTCATGCCCTCGGAGCCGGTCATGCCCTGGACGATGATCTTGGAGTCCTCGTTGAGGAAGATAGCCATTCGTCAGTCCTCGTCTTTACTTCGCGGCCAGCTCGGCGGCACGGGCGGCGGCGCCGTCCATGGTGTCGACCTGCTCCAGGCCCGACAGGGCGGCCTCGGTCAGGATCTTGCGTCCGAGCTCGGCGTTGTTGCCGTCGAGCCGGACCACCAGCGGCTTGGTCACGGCCTCGCCGCGGCCCTGCAGCAGCGCGAAGGCCTGCACGATGCCGTTGGCGACCGCGTCGCACGCGGTGATGCCGCCGAACACGTTCACGAACACCGACTTGACGTCCGCGTCGCCCAGGATGATCTCCAGGCCGTTCGCCATCACCTCGGCCGAGGCGCCGCCGCCGATGTCGAGGAAGTTGGCCGGCTTGACGCTGCCGTGCGCCTCGCCCGCGTAGGCCACCACGTCCAGGGTGGACATGACCAGGCCCGCGCCGTTGCCGATGATGCCGACTTCGCCCTCGAGCTTGACGTAGTTGAGGTGCTTCTCCTTGGCCTTGGCCTCCAGCGGGTCGGCCGCGGCCTTGTCCTCGAGCGCGGCGTGCTCCGGCTGGCGGAACTCGGCGTTGCCGTCCAGGGTGACCTTGCCGTCGAGCGCGACGATGGCGCCGTCGGTGGTCTTGACCAGCGGGTTGACCTCGACCAGCAGCGCGTCTTCCTTGACGAACACGTCCCACAGCTTCACCAGCGTGTCGGCGACCTGCTCGGCCACCTCCGCCGGGAAGTTCGCGGCGGCCACGATCTCGGCGGCCTTGGCCGGGGTGACGCCCACGGTCGCGTCCACCGGCACCTTCGCCAGCGCCTCGGGCTTGGTGACCGCGATCTCCTCGATCTCCATACCGCCCTCGACCGAGGCCATGGCCAGGAAGGTGCGGTTGGAGCGGTCGAGCAGGAACGAGACGTAGTACTCGCTCTCGATGGACGCGGTCTGGGCCAGCATCACCCGGCGCACCACGTGCCCCTTGATGTCGAGACCGAGGATCTGCTCGGCCTCCGCCTTGGCGTCGGCGGGGCCGTCGGCCACCTTCACGCCGCCCGCCTTGCCCCGGCCACCGGTCTTGACCTGGGCCTTGACGACCACCTTGCCACCGAGCTCGGCAGCCGCCGCCTCGGCCTCCTCGGGAGTGTCGGCGACCTTGGCGTCGAGCACCGGTACGCCGTGCTTGGCGAAGAGGTCCCTCGCCTGGTATTCGAAAAGATCCACGCTCGTCCGTCCTCAATGACGTGCTGCGGCTCGGGGCACTGGGGTCCCCGTCCTGGACTAGATGCTGATTCGAGGTTATCCCGTCCGGGTTACCGGCAAGGAACGCCGCAGGTGTGACCTACGCCGCTCAGCCCGCGAGACGGGGCCGGAAAGGCTTGACCCGGTCCCGCGGGCGTGCTGCGGCGCGCGGCGCCGTCCGATAATCGGCGCACCCGGCCGGGCCGGGCTCAGCGCAGGTTGGCGTAGGCCCAGTCCACGATCGCCTGGGTCGGGGTGCCCGGGGTGAACACGGCCGCGATGCCGGCCTCGCGCAGCGCCTGGATGTCGGCGTCCGGGATGATCCCGCCGACGAACACCTTGATGTCCGCGGCGTCCTTCTCCTTGAGCAGTTCGACCACGCGCGGGCACAGCGTCATGTGGGCGCCGGAGAGGATCGACATGCCGATACCGTCCGCGTCCTCCTGGATTGCGGTGGCCACGATCTGCTCGGGCATCTGGTGCAGCCCGGTGTAGACGACCTCGACGCCCGCGTCCCGCAGGGCCCGCGCCACCACCTTCGCGCCGCGGTCGTGCCCGTCCAGACCGGGCTTGGCGATGACGACGCGGATGGGTGCGGTGTTCTCGCTCATGACCACTCCTTTGTGATCTCGGCCGATGGAGCGCCTGTGCGCTCGACACTTTCGACCGGACGGTTCGAAGGGTAACCGAGGCCCGGGTCCGTGACTGCCCGGACACGTGTGACGTCGGGCACGGATCCGGGCGGCCGGGGTCGGGCCGGGGTGGTGCTGGCACGACCCCCGACTCGGGTGGCCGCGCCGTCGCGGCGGATCGGCCCCGAACGCCAGCCTTGAGGCATGACCACAGCGAACACGCACACGTTCGACGCGGCCCCGGCGATCGAGGCGCGCGGGCTGACGAAGTCCTACGGCGGCCGCACGGCCGTCGCGGACCTGAGCTTCGCGGTGCACGCGGGCCGGGTGACCGGTTTCCTCGGCCCGAACGGGGCGGGCAAGTCCACCACCATGCGGCTGCTGCTGGGCCTCGAGCGGCCGGAGGCGGGCGAGGCGCTGATCGAGGGCCGGCCCTACGCCGCCCTGATCGCGCCGATGACCCGGGTGGGCGCGCTGCTCGACGCGAAGGCGTTCCACAAGGGCCGCAGCGCCCGCGGCCACCTGCTCGCCCTGGCCCGCTCCCAGGCCCTGCCGGACGCGCGGGTGGACGCGGTGCTCGACCTGGTGGGGCTCTCCTCGGTGGCGCGCAAGCGGGCCGGCGGCTTCTCCCTGGGCATGGCCCAGCGCCTGGGCATCGCGGCCGCGCTGCTCGGCGACCCGCGCATCGTGCTGCTCGACGAGCCGGTCAACGGCCTCGACCCGCAGGGGATCTTGTGGATCCGGACCCTGATGAAGCAGCTGGCCGCCGAGGGGCGCGCGGTGCTGGTCTCCTCGCACCTGATGAACGAGATGGCGGTCACCGCGGACCACCTGCTGGTGATCGGGCAGGGCCGGCTGCTGGCCGACTGCCCGACCGCCGAGTTCATCGAGCGGCACACCGACCCGGCCGTCTACGCGGCCACCCCGCAGGTGGCCAGGCCCGCGCTGCTCGAGGAGGCGTTCATGCGCCTGACCGCGGGCGCGGCGGAGTACTCGGCGCACTGAGACCGCGGCGCCGACCGACCGCACCATCCCCGTCAGCCTTCTGCGTCAACCCTGTCCCGTGCCAACTCTCCGTCAACCCTGTGAGGCAACGATGAGCACCGCCGCCCTGCTCCGCACCGACTCCGCCGTGCGTCCGACGCACCGGCCCGGCTTCACCGACCTCGTCCGCAGCGAGTGGACCAAGTTCACCTCGCTGCGCTCCACCTGGTGGTCGCTCGGTGTCATGACCGTGGTCAGCCTGGGCTTCACCGTCGCCGCCACCGCGACCTACACGCACGACTACCCGCACCTCGACGCCGCCACCCAGAGCCAGTTCCGCACCGACACCGTCGGGCTGATCCTGCAGCCGGCGGCCCAGTTCGCGCAGCTGGCGGTGTGCGTCCTCGGGGTGCTGCTGATCGCCTCCGAGTACTCCACCGGCATGATCCGGGCGACCATGCTGGCCGCCCCTCGGCGCACCTCCGCTCTCCTGGCCAAGGCCGCCACGCTCGCCGCCGCGGTGTTCGTGCTCTCCGAGGTCGTCGCAGTGGCCTGCTTCCTGATCGGCTCCCGGATCGTGCGCGCGCACTCCGTGGTCTCGATCACCGACCCGACCTCGCTGCACGCGGTGCTCGGCTTCGGCGCCTACATGACCCTGATCGGCCTGGTCGCGCTGTCCCTCGGCACGCTGCTGCGCCACCCCGCGGCGGGCATCAGCATGGTGCTGGCCATGCAGTTCGTCCTGGCCGGCGTGGTGGGGATGATCCCCGGCTCCGTCGGCAAGCACCTGGCCGGGGCGATGCCCAGCGGTGCGACCGTGATCATGGGCAGCGGCCACAACGCGAGCAACGTCTACTCGCCGGCGCAGGGCCTGCTGATCCTGCTCGGCTGGGTGGCCGTGCTCGGCGCGAGCGCGCTCCACACCGTCAAGAAGCGCGACGTGTGACCCGGCGATGAGAAAGAATCGAGCAATGGACGTTGCCCGGCGCGTGCTGTGGGAGCCCTTCACCGCACGCTCCGGGCGTGCGTTCGTCTACTGCCTGTGCCAGCCCTTCCTGACCGTGGGCGCGCTGATCGTGATCAGTGCCGCCATCGCGGTCTCTGCGCTGGGCGCTGGCGTGCCGGCCCTGGTGCTGGCGCCGCCGACGCTGGCCTTCTGCCGGTCCGTCGGCTCGGCCTACCGCGGCCTGGCCAGGAACCTGATCGACGTGGACATCCCGACGCCGGTGCGGGCGCGGCGCCGGCCCGGCGCCCTCGGCTTCGTGCTCTACCACTACGCCGAGCAGATCGGCTGGCGCGCGCTCGCGCACGTCTTCGTCAAGGTGCTGTTCTTCGGCTTCGAGATCGTGGTCGGCGTCGGGTTCCGGCTGCTGCTGCCGGTGGCGCTGCTCGGCGTGGCCGTCTCCGGCGCGCACCTGAACATGACGGCCGTGCTGGTGGTCGGCGCCGTGCTGTTCCTGGCCGCGCCGTCGCTGACCGACCTGGTCCTGCTGCTCGACGTGGCCCTGGCCCGGCGGCTGCTCGGCCCCACCGAGGACTCGCTGCGGATCCGCGAACTCGAGCAGACCAGGACGCACGCGATCAACGAGGCCTCGGCCACGCTGCGCCGGATCGAGCGGGACCTGCACGACGGCGCCCAGGCCAGGCTGGTCGCGCTCGGCATCCGGCTGGGCCGGGCCGAGAGCCAGTTCGAGCGCGGCCGCGCCGAGGCCGGCCTGGCGCTGCTGCGCGAGTCCCGGGCCGAGACCAAGGAGATCATCCAGGAGCTGCGCGACCTGGTCCGGGGCATCCATCCGCCCGCGCTCGACGGCGGCCTCGAGCCCGCGCTGGTCACGCTGGCCTCGCTCACCCAGATCCCGACGACGGTCCGGGTGGCGCTGCCGGCCCGGCTTCCCTCGGCCGCCGAGACCATGCTCTACTTCGCCGCGGCGGAGCTGCTGGCCAACGCGGGCAAGCACAGCGGGGCGAACGCGGTCGCGGTCAGCGTGCTCGGCGACGGCCTCGGCTCGGCCCGGCTGATCGTGACCGACGACGGCCGCGGCGGCGCGGACGCGCGCAGCCACGGCTCCGGCCTGCGGGGCCTGGCCGAGCGGGTGCGCGGCCTCGACGGACAGGTGAGCGTCAACAGCCCGGCGGGCGGTCCGACCACGGTGGTCGTGGAACTGCCCGCGCGGGACGTGCACGACGCGCGCCCGGAACCAGCGGAAGGACACTGAAACCGATGCGGATCGTGGTGGCGGAGGACTCGCCGATCCTGCGGGCGGGCCTGGTCGGCCTGCTCGAGGACGAGGGGCACACGGTGCTCGCCGCCGTGCCCGACGCCGAGGCGTTGCGCGCCGCCGTGCTCGAACACGCGCCCGAGGTGGTGGTCTCGGACATCCGGATGCCCCCGACGCACACCGACGAGGGGCTGCGCGCGGCGATCGAACTGCGCGCGGCCAACCCCCGACTGCGGATCCTGATTTTCTCGCAGTATGTGGAGACCCAGTACGCCAGCCGTCTGTTGGCCGGGAATTCGGCCGGGGTCGGCTATCTGCTCAAGGAGCGGGTGATGGACACCCGGGACTTCATGGACGCACTCGCCCGGGTCGCGGCCGGCGGCACCGCACTCGACCCGGAGGTGGTCACCCAGCTGTTCGGCGCCAGCCAGAGACGACGCACCCTGGAGACGCTCTCCCCGCGCGAGCGCGAGGTGCTCGGGCTGATGGCAGAGGGCCGCTCGAACGGCGCGATCGCCGCCGCTTTGTTCGTCACCGAGCGCGCGGTGGAGAAACACGTGGCGAGCATCTTCAGCAAACTCGAGCTCCCGGTGTCCGGTTCCGACCATCGCAGAGTCCTGGCTGTGTTGCGATATCTCGGAGTCGAGTAACAACTCGACGACAAACCCCGGAGTGGTCGGACCACCGGGCTAAGCTCCCCTACGCGGTCCGTAAGGGCCCAGCGGCGTGTCCGTGGCTTGCGGACATGTGTGGGGAAGTATGGGGGGCACCGTGCGTACAGGCTCGCGTCCGCGGCTGCGGCTGCTCGCAGTGACCGGCGTGCTCGCGCTGGCCGGTTCCGGCATCGCCGTCGCGGCGACGCTGCACGGCGGGGGTTCGAGCGACGCGGCGGCCGGCAGCGCCCACGGCGACGGCCCGGGCGGCGCGAACGGCACCGTGCAGATCCCCACCGGCTCGGCCGCGAGCCCGGGGGCCTCCGGCCTCGGCGACGGCTCGGCCGGCAGCGGGTCCGACGGCAGCACGAGCGGCACCTCGGGCGCGACCGGAAGCCTCACCGGGACCGCGGGCCAGGACGCGTCCGCGACGAAGGCGGTGTCCTACCTCGGCCACACCTTCACCGTCCCCGCCGACTGGTCCGTGGTGAACCTCTCTCAGGCCCCGAACACGTGCGTGCGCTTCGACGTGCACGCCGTCTACCTGGGCACCCCGTCCGCCGAGCAGTCCTGCGGCGCGCAGACCGCCGCGCCGGTCGAGGGCGCGATCGTGGTCCAGCCGGCCGCCTCGACCGCGGCCGCGAGCGCCCAGGACAGCCCGATCGAGCGCCGCATCACCGCCACCCTCCCGAACGCCCGGATCACCGCGTCCTACGCCACCGCCGACCGCGCCGAGGTCGCCCGGATCCTGGCCAGCGGCGGCGTGCCGACCCCGGTGGTGGATCAGGGCACTGTGAGCACCTCGGCCGCCGCGGGCGTGGTGCACGCGAACCTCACGCCGTACACGGGCCCGATCACCCCCGCCGTCGTGGCCCGGTTCACCGCGACCGCGCACGGCACCGGCTTCGACGCCTGCGACGCGCCGAGCACCGCCGACATGACCGCGTGGGGCGCCTCGCCGTTCATCGCGGTCGGCATCTACTTCGGCGGCGCCGAACGCGCGTGCGCCCAGGAGAACCTGAACGCGGCGTGGGTGACCGCCCAGACCGCGGCCGGCTGGCACCTGCTGCCGCTCTACATCGGCCCGCAGGTCGTGAGCGCCGAGATCACGAGCCCCGCCGCCCAGGGCAAGGCCGCCGCCGACGACGCGGCCGCCCAGGCCTCGTCCCTCGGCATCGGCGAGGGCGCGGTGCTCTACTACGACATGGAGAGCCACAGCAGCGGCGCCGCCTACAGCGCGGCCGAGAACGCCACGACCCAGCAGTTCGTCACCAGTTGGACCGCCGAACTGCACGCCCTCGGCTACCAGTCGGGCCTCTACGGCAACGAGAACGGCGCCCAGGGTGCGATGGTCGCCGCCCTCGGCCAGTCCGGCGTCACCGAGCCCGACGTGATGGACGTCGCCAACTGGAACGGCCAGCAGGACGACGACCCCGGCTCCGACACCGCCGGCCACTGGAACCTGCACCGCGTGCACCAGTTCGAGGGCGACCAGAACGCCACCTACGGCGGCGTGACCATGAACGTCGACGAGGACTACTTCAACCTCGGCCAGACCTGCGCCGCCGCCGTCACCTCAGGCGGCACCACCATCGTCGAGCCCCGCGACTCGCTCCCCTGCAGCCGGATCCCGACTCCGACGAGCTGAGGCGCTCTGCCCGCCACAGGCCCGCGCTACAGCTTCTGCAGCGGGGCGAAGGCCAGCACCAGCTTGCGGACGCCTTCGGAGCCGAAGTCGACGGTGGCGTGCTCGCCGGTGCGGCCCTCGACGGCGACGACGGTGCCGAGGCCGTAGGTGTCGTGCACGACGCGGTCGCCGGGCACGACGGAGACGGGTTCGCGCCCCGAGGTGCCGAGGGACTTGAAGCCGGTCTTGCGCGACTTGTTCGCCGAGGCGGTCAGGGCCGGGGTCTGGGTGCCGAAGGCGGTGGAGGACGGGGCCGGGGCCTCGCGCTCCCAGGTGATCAGCTCCTGCGGGACCTCTTCGACGAAGCGGGACTGCGGGTTGTAGGACGGCGCGCCCCAGGCGGAGCGCAGCACGGCACGGGAGAAGTAGAGGCGCTGGCGGGCGCGGGTGATCCCGACGTAGGCGAGCCGGCGCTCCTCCTCCAGCTCCTGGACGTTGCCGAGGGCGCGGGTGTGCGGGAAGACGCCCTCCTCGAGGCCGGTGAGGAAGACCACGGGGAACTCCAGGCCCTTGGCCGTGTGCAGCGTCATCAGGGTGATCATGCCCTCGCCGCCGTCCGGCAGCTGGTCCGCGTCGGCGACCAGGGCCACCCGCTCCAGGAAGCCGGTGACGCCCTCCGAGCCCTCGGCGCCCTCGTACTCGTGCGCGACCGCGACGAGTTCCTGCAGGTTCTCGGCCCGGCTCTCGTCCTGCGGGTCGGTGGACTCCTGCAGCTCGGCCAGGTAGCCGGTGCGCTCCAGGATCGCCTCGAGCACCTCGGAGGGTCCGGCGCCCTCGGCCACCTTGCCCCGCAGGTCGGCCATCAGCGCGGCGAAGCCCCTGACCGCGTTGAGGGAGCGGGCGGCGAGGCCGTACGCCTCGTCCGCGCGGTCCACCGCGGCGCCGAAGGAGATGCGCTCGCGGGCGGCGAGCGCGTCCAGCATCGCCTCGGCCCGGTCGCCGATGCCGCGCTTGGGCACGTTGATCACGCGCTTGAGCGAGACCGAGTCGTCCGGGTTGGCCAGGGCCCTGAGATAGGCCAGGACGTCCTTGACCTCCTTGCGCTCGTAGAAGCGCACGCCGCCGACCACGCGGTAGGGCAGCCCGACCCGGATGAAGCACTCCTCGAACGCACGCGACTGCGCGTTTGTGCGGTAGAACACCGCCACGTCGCTTGGCTTGGCCAGGCCCTCGTCGGTGAGCCGGTCCACCTCGTTGGCCACGAACGCGGCCTCGTCGTGCTCGCTGTCGGCGACATAGCCGACGATCGGCTCGCCCTGGCCCGAGTCGGTCCACAGGTTCTTCGGCTTGCGGCCGCGGTTGCGCTCGATCACCGCGTTCGCGGCGGACAGGATGGTCTGGGTGGAGCGGTAGTTCTGCTCCAGCAGGATGGTCTTGGCGTCCGGGTAGTCCGCCTCGAACTCCAGGATGTTGCGGATGGTGGCGCCGCGGAAGGCGTAGATGGACTGGTCCGCGTCGCCCACCACGCACAGCTCGGCCGGCGGAACCGGGCCGTCCTCGGTGACAGGCGCGCCCGAGCCGGCCGGCGACGAGGCCGCTGAGGTGCCGACGAGCTCGCGCACCAGCACGTACTGCGCCTGGTTGGTGTCCTGGTACTCGTCCACGAGCACGTGCCGGAACCGGCGCCGGTAGCTCTCGGCCACCGCGGGGAACGCCTGGAACAGGTTCACCGTGGTCATGATCAGGTCGTCGAAGTCCAGCGCCCGCGAGGCGATCAGCCGGTTCTGGTAGACGCTGTAGACCTCGGCGATCAGCGCCTCGCGGTCCGACTCGGCCGCGTCGCGCGCGCTCTCGTGGTCCACCAGCTCGTTCTTGAGGGCGGAGACCGCGGCGAGCAGGCCGCGCGGCGGGTTGCGCTTGACGTCCAGGTCGAGGTCCCTGGCCACCTGCGTCATCAGCCGGCGCGAGTCGTCGGCGTCGTAGATGGTGAAGGAGGAGGGCAGGCCCAGGTGCTCGTGCTCGCGGCG
Source organism: Actinospica durhamensis (assembly GCF_018139695.1). Classification (GTDB taxonomy): domain Bacteria; phylum Actinomycetota; class Actinomycetes; order Streptomycetales; family Catenulisporaceae; genus Actinospica; species Actinospica durhamensis. The sequence continues at coordinate 37,804 of NZ_JAGSOG010000055.1, forward strand.
CAGGATGCGCACGCAGGCCGAGTGGAAGGTGGAGACCCACATCATCCGGGCGCGCGGCCCGATCAGCGCCTCGACCCGCTCGCGCATCTCGGCGGCGGCCTTGTTGGTGAAGGTGATGGCCAGGACCTCGCCCGGGTGCACGCCGCGTTCGCCGAGCAGGTAGGCGATCCGGTGGGTGAGCACGCGGGTCTTGCCCGACCCGGCGCCGGCCACGATGAGCAGCGGGCCGCCGGAGTGCACGACCGCCTCGCGCTGGGACGGGTTGAGCCCCTCGAGCAGTTCGGCCGCGCTGCGCTGGTGGTGCGGGTGGGGGTGCGGCTGCTGCTCGTGCGCGGCGGCCGCGTTCTGGTCGGGGGCGAGCGAGG